>JAYTNX010000183.1:0-2502 GCA_043748075.1 Pseudomonadota bacterium | reverse complement strand
CTGACCGTGCCGCTGGCGCGGCTGTCGATGATCGAGCCATAGGTGGAGAGGCCGACCAGCCCGCCGGCACCCTTGCCGCCGTTCATCGTCACGCGGGCGACGCTCGACTCGACCGTGCCGTTCATGTCGCCCACGAGTCCGCCGGCCGCGGCCACCGCCTCGACGCGCACGTCGGCGCGGCTGCGCAGCACGCGCCCGGCGTTGCCACCCGTGATACCGCCGATCGCGACGCGGCCGCGCACCGTGCCCTGCACGTCGCAGTCGGCGATGACGCCGAAGGATGCGCCGACCAGCAGGCCGGTGCCGTTCGCGCCGCTGACCTCGGCGTCGCGCAGCGCCAGGCGCGTGACGGCGCCGGTACGCCCGAGCGTGCCGAACAAGCCCACGCCACCGGCTTCTGGGAGGGCGAGCCGTAAGCCGCGGATCGTGTGGCCGTTGCCATCGAAATGCGCGGCATAGGCGAAGCGGTCGCGGGAAATCATGCAGTTGTTCGCCGGGCCGCAGTTGCCGATCGGTACGATCGCGGCTCCGGCGAGGTCGAGGTCGGCGACCAGCTCGAAATTCCGCTGCAGCAGCGCATCGCCGCCGCGGCCGATGGCGCGCAGCTGGGCGGCGTTGCAGATCGCCAGGAAGCCGTCGCGGTCGGCGTCGAGCGCGAACTGCGCGGCATCCGCCGGCGCGGCGTCGTCGCGGTCCGGGACGCCGTCACCGTCCCCATCGCGGTCTGCCAGCGCCGCCGTCGCGGAGACGCCGACTGCGGTCGCGCGGCTCGCCGCCACCGCGCATGCGCGGCGTTCCGCGGCATCCGGGTCGCGCCCGCGTTGGCTGGCGCGCGCTGCCGGGGGCTGCAGCGCGCGCGCCGCTTCGGCCGCTGCCTGCGCGGCCGCGAGCGCGCCGCCGGGCGGCGCTCCCGCTGGAGCTCCAGTCGGTGCGCCGGGAGCGGCGCCGGGCGTGGACGGCCCCGCGAGCGCCGTCGCACCCGCGGCGCCGGCGGGCGTGGCGGCCGTCCCCAACCCCCGCAGCGTGCTGTAGTACGCCGCAAGGTCCTCGATCTCGCCACGCGAGAGCGTGCGGATCGAGCCACCCATGATCGAATCCTGCCGGGTACCCGAAAGGTAGGCGAGCATCGCGCCGACCAGATAGTCGAACTGCTGCCCGGCGATGATCGGGAACGCCGGCGACTCGCTGATGCCCGCCGCGCCATGGCAGGGCACGCAGGTCTCGGCGAGCCCGCGGCCGCGCAGCGCGTCGCCGCGCGACGCGGGCGCCGGCGCCGGCGCGATCGCGGGCGCGGGCGATTCGGCCGCGGATCTGCCGCCCGTCGCGGCGCTCGTGCCCTGGTTTGCGGGGGCTGCACCGGCCGCGGCCTGCGACTGCTGCGCCATGCGGTTGAGATCGGCGTTCACGCCCCACGCGAGCTGACGTGCGCTGTAGAGCCCGACCGCCTGGCCGCGATGCGCCGGCCGCGCTGCCTCGCCAACCACGAATGCGGCGAAATCCGCGTAGGTGATCATCCGGCCCTTCGGGCTGTTGCGATCGATCGCGAGCTCGAGGTCGTTGCGCGGTGGCCCGGGAACCATGAACCCGGGTCGCAGGATCAGGTAGTCGAGTCCGCTGTCGCGCACGACGCGTTCCATGCTGCGCATGTCGGCGTAGATGTGCCGTGAATTCCACAACCACGCTGAACCGGGGTCGGTCGCCGGCGGTTTGACGGCGGGCGGCTCATTCTCGACGCCGGTGGAACTGGCGACGATCAGGCGCCGATTGCCGCGCGCCTTCATCGCCGCGACGATGTTGGCCGTGCCGCTGCTCAGCAAACTGGTTGGCGGCGCCTCCTGCAACGGGTCTACCCGCGGGCCGACCATCGAGACGACGACCTCGTCGCCGTTCATGGCCGCCTCGAGCGAAGCGCGGTCCATGACGTCGCCCTGGCGAATCTCGAGCCGCTCGTGCCGCAGGTCGATCCGCCCCGGATCTCGTGCGACCGCCGTGACCCGCCAGCCGGTGGCCAGCGCCTGCCAGATGATCTCGCCCGATGAACGCGCGGTGGCGCCGATCACCACGAGCCGGGGTGCCGGCGGCAATTTTTCCGGCGCTGCAGCCGAGGCCACGGCGGCGGAGGCTGACGTTGCGAGCGTCAGTGCGGCGACCATCGTCGCCCTGAGCGTCTTCGCCCCGCCGCGGAAGTGGTTTCTCGAAAGGACCGTCATCAGGGTTCTCCCCGGAATTGTTGAGGTGCGCGCGCGCCCGGCCTAAGCTCGAACGCGCCGGCGCGGTGTTGCGCCATGGATTACTAGGGGGATTCTCGATGGTTCGCAAGGATCGTGGCGGGCACAGCCCGCAGGGTGCACTGGCGTTGTTGCTGGCCGCCTCGCTGTGCGGGGTCGTCTGGGCGGCCGTCGACGCGAAGTCGCAGGTGATGGCCGACACGAGTCGCTACACGCATATTCCCGCCGGCACGCTGAAGTTGATCGAGCAGGGCGAGACGGCGTTCCTGAAGCG
>JAYTNX010000182.1:0-2059 GCA_043748075.1 Pseudomonadota bacterium | reverse complement strand
CTCGTACTCGCCGAGCATCCGCGCCTTGCCGTCGATGGTGGCGATCGACTTCCAGAACCCCGACGCCGCGAGATTCTGGGCGCGGCGCAGCTCGCCTGCCGTGACACCGTCGGCGACCACGCGCGCGAGCTCCGCATCGAAGGCCTTCTCGAGCGCTGCCGCGTCGCCGCCCTCGGGCAGCGACATCAGGAACCAAGCCAGCGAGGGATCGAAACCCTCGTGCCAGTAGCCACCGACGTCGATCGCCAGCTTCTGCGTCTCGACCAGCGCGCGGTGCAGTCGCGACGAGTCGCCCTCGACCAGCACGGACATCAGCAGGTTCACGGCAGGCCCCGCCGGGTCGGTTGCCGCGGGTGCCTTGTAGGCCACCTGCAGCAACGGCGTCTGCGCCTGGCGCTCGACGACCAGGCGCCGCTCGCCGAGCTGCTCGGGCTCGCGCGTGCGCACGGGCGGCGGCGGCGCCTGGCGCGGGATGGGCTCCAGGTACTTGCGCGCCAGCGCGATGATCTCCTCCGGTGCAACGTCGCCCACGACGACGAGCGTGCAGTTGTTGGGCGCGTAGTTCGTGCGGTAGAAGGCCTGCAGATCCTCCAGCCGCCAGGCGCGGATGTCTGACGGCCAGCCGATGGTGGGGATCTGGTAGGGATGCGCGACGAAGGCCGTCGCCTGCATCTGCTCCATCATGAACGATGGATTGCGGTCCTCGATGCTGAAGCGCCGCTCCGAGAACACGACGCCGCGCTCGCTCTCGACCACCTTCGGGTCGAAGGCGAGGTTGGCGAGGCGGTCGCCTTCGAGGTCGAACACCAGGTCGAGGGCACTGCGTGGGAACCAGTCCTGATAGACCGTGACGTCGTCGCTGGTAAAGGCGTTGTTGGCGCCACCCTGGGCTTCCATCAGGCGATCGAACTCACCGGGTGCGCGCCGCGAGGTGCCGTTGAACATCATGTGCTCGAAGAAGTGCGCGAGGCCGGTGATGCCCGGTGCCTCGTTGCGACTGCCGACGCGGACCCAGTTGTAGAGCGCGACGTTCGGGATGTCGCGGTCGCTCCAGACGATCAGCTTCAGGCCGTTGGCGAGCGTGATGGCGCGAATGGCGTCTGCACCCGGCACGACGATCGGTGCCGACGTCGCAGCGCCGGCGCGCAGCGTCGCAGCACGACCCGTCGCAATCGCGAAGCTGAACGCCGCGAGCAGCGCGAAGCCCGCCCGCGTCACACGACGGCGGCGCGTCACTTCGTCGGCACGTAGAGGCAGGCCTGGCCGGCCGCTTTCAGGGTGTCGCACAGCGCGCGCGCGGCGGCCGCATCCGGCAGGGCCGCCTGCAGGCGAAACAGCCGCCCGGAGGCCGTCTGCACGGCCGCGATGCGCGGCTCGAGCGAGCTCAGCGGCGCGAAGCGTGCACGCACGCGCTGCCACTCCGCCTCGGCCTTGTCGAGCGACGAGAACGCGCCGAGCTGTACACGGTGGTCGCCCGGCGTGGCGGCGCGGGCGCGTGCCGCGGCCGTGGCGGCGACCGTTGCGGCGGACGCGGCAGCGGACGTGGCGACGGCGCTGGGCTGCGCGGCAGCGGCGGCGTTGTCGACCGATGCCCTGGCGACCGGCGGGCGCGGGCCCGGCGCGGACTTGGCGGGCGTGGGCGTGGGCGCGGCCGGCAGCGCGCCCGGTGCGACCTCCGGCGCAGCAGCCGCCATCACGTTGAAGTTCTCGACGCGGATCCGCGCCTCCTGGGTCCACTTGCCGTCGGCATGCTGGTCGATGAACTTCCGGTACGCCTCCGGCGTGTCGGACTGCGTCGCGACGGCCCAGTCGCGCTCCTCGACGAGCTGCGAGGCGCGCTCGGTCGCCTTGGCCGCGAACTCACTCTGCGGGTGCTTGGCGAGGAAGTCGTCATAGGCCTCCTGGGTATCGGCGTCCTGCGCGGCGCTCCAGTCCTGGCCATCGCGCGCGCAACCCACCAGCGCCAGCAAAGCGAGCAGGCTCGAGGCAAGGGCGAGACGGCAGGCGGTGGGCATCGTAGGCATCCTCCGGATGCGGCAGATTCTAGTCCATTGCCGCG
>JAYTNX010000181.1:0-2034 GCA_043748075.1 Pseudomonadota bacterium | reverse complement strand
GCTGATCGCACGGGGGGTGCGCGGCCTGGTGATCGACGCCGGCGTGCGCGACATCCGCGACCTGACGGCGATCAGCTTTCCCGTCTGGTCGAAGGCGGTATATGCGCAGGGCACGGTCAAGGAGACCCTCGGTAGCGTCAACGTGCCGGTGACCTGCGCCGGCGCGCTGATCCATCCCGGCGACGTCGTCATCGCCGACGATGACGGCGTCTGCGTCGTGCCGCGCAAGGCCGCAGCTGAGGTGCTCAAGGCGAGCGAGTCGCGCGAGGCCAAGGAGGCCAAGGTGCGCGAACGGCTCAAGGCGGGCGAGCTCGGCCTCGACCTCTACGGCATGCGCGAGAAGCTCGCGAGCCGCGGCCTGGTCTATCGCGACCAGCCGCCGGAGGCGTGAGCCCTTGCTGCGCGCGATCCCGGCGACGCTGATGCGCGGCGGCACGTCGAAGGGGCTCTACTTCGACGTACGCGACTTGCCGGCGGACCGCGCGGCCCGCGATCTCGTGCTGCTCGCCGCGATGGGCTCGCCCGACCTGCGCCAGATCGACGGGGTCGGTGGCGCGCATCCGCTGACCAGCAAGGTCGCGGTGATCGGCCGCGCCTCTCGCCTCGATGCCGACGTCGACTACCTCTTCCTGCAGGTCGTCGTCGACCACGCGGAAGTCAGCGATTCGCAGAACTGCGGCAACATCCTCGCGGGCGTCGGGCCCTGGGCGATCGAGAACGGCCACGTGAGGCCGACGGGCAACGTCACCTCGGTGCGCATCCACATGGTCAACACGGCGAGCATCGCCGTCGCGCACGTGCCGACGCCGGGTGGCCAGGTGGAATACGAGGGCGACGCCCGAATCGACGGCGTGCCCGGGACCGCCGCGCCGATCAGTCTCGATTTCCTCGACGTCGCCGGGTCGTCCTGCGGCGCGCTGTTCCCGACCGGCCAGGTCCTCGATCGCGTCGACGGTCTCGAGGTCACCTGCATCGACAACGGCATGCCGGTCGTGATCTTGAAGGCCTTAGACTTCGGCCTCGGCGGCCACGAATCGCCCGAGGAGCTCGAGGCCAACGCCGCGGTGAAGCAGCGCGTCGAGCGGATCCGGCTCGAACTCGGGCCGCGGATGAACCTCGGCGACGTCGCCAGGAAGACCGTGCCAAAGATGTCGCTGGTCGCGCCCGCCCGCCACGGTGGCGTGCTCGACACCCGGACGTTCATCCCGCACCGCGTACACGAGGCCATCGGCGTGCTCGGCGCCGTCAGCGTCGCGACCGCCTGCGTAGCGCCCGGCTCAGTCGCAGCGCAGGTCGCGGGGCTCGGCGCCCGCGTCGGTACCCAGCGGCTCGAGATCGAGCATCCCTCGGGGTTCTTCACCGTGGAGATGGACGTCGTGCCGGAGGCCGGCGGGCTGCGCGTGAACCGCTCGGCGCTGCTGCGCACCGCGCGCAAGCTGATGTGCGGCGAGGTCTATGTGCCGTCTTCGGCCTGGGGCGCGCCGTGAGTGCCAGGATCGTGCTGGTCGGCTTCGGCGAGGTCGGCCAGACGCTGGCGTCCGACCTCATGGCCGGCGGCCATCGCGATCTCGTCGTCTGGGACACGCTGTTTCCCGACGCTGCGAGCGGCCCGAGCCGAGCGATTGCCGCAGCCGGACAGCGCCAGGGACCGGGCATCCCGCAGGCGGCTTCGGGCATGGCCGCCGCGCTCCCGGACCGCGACCTCGTGATCTCGGCGGTGACAGCCGGCGAATGCCTCGCCGCCGCGCGCGAGGCCGCCGCCTCGATCGCACCAGGTGCGCTGTACTTCGACCTCAATTCCGTCGCGCCTGCCACCAAGACGGAGGCCGCTCGCCTGGTCGAGGCGGCCGGTGGCCGCTACGTCGAGGCCGCGGTGATGTCGCCGATCGGGCCGAAGCGCATCGCCTCGCCGATGCTGCTCGGCGGGCCGCATGCCGCCGCCTTCGCCCCTCGCGCGCAGGCGCTGGGTTTCGCGGGCGTCGAGGTGTTCGCCGACCGTATCGGACCCGCCTCGGCGGCCAAGATGTGTCGCAG
>JAYTNX010000180.1:0-7343 GCA_043748075.1 Pseudomonadota bacterium | reverse complement strand
AGGGTGCCAGGCGTGCCCTCCACAACAGCCACCGTCTGACCGAAGCTGCGGCAATCAAAATTGACAGTGATGTTGGCGCTACTGCCTCCGCCACTGCCTCCACCGCCGCCGCCAGAGCCACCCCCGCCACCGCCCATTCCGTACCGCATCTTGGCAGACTGCACCGTAATGGACCCGCCGAGGCTGCCATCATCCACAATCGCTGCGTCAAGGACGTATCCGCTGGGCACGATGCACGTTACTGGGTAGGCGAACGTGGCGGTGATGGTTGCGCACGCGATTCGGTTCGTCTCGGCAGACGGGTTGTCACTTCCTGGCGCGCGCACCACAGAAAGCACCACGTTGACTGCGCTGCCGCTGACGATAGCTGTGAATGCCACCTCTCCGCCGGAAACCGAGAGTGCTGGCTGTACCGTTCCGGCATCGTTACCGCCGAAACTGAACGTCGCTACCTGCCCATCGCTAATGGAACTAGCGCCCCACGAGCCGGTCGCAAGTGCGGAAGACGCACAGAACATAACAGCGGCTACGCCTAGCCACGTGGGTGTGTCACTCATGCAGTTCGCCGCATCGAGTAGCGTACGATGCTCCGCTCCTTCGCCTGCATCGACGCCTCGCGTCCGTCCTCGCTCGCATACGGAGTGCTTGCCCGCATCCCAAACCGCTCGGACCACTGCGCGAGGGTGAGTCCGCATTCGGCGCGCAGGAACCGGTCGAGGTCCCGCGCGTGCGTATCCCGGCACAGTGTATCGCTCACAGTGTTAGGTCCCGCACGCTCGTGAGCGAGTAGCCGCGTCCCTTGGCATCGACCGCTCGCCCGCTGAGCTGATTGCCGGGGCAGCGCAGCCGCAGGTACGGCCCTTCGTCGCCCAGCACGTAAACTCCAGTGCCCGGCTCAACCTTCCCGAAGTTCGTTACCACGCTCCCGTTGATGACCACGAGCAGCTCGGGCCAAGTCGGCGTTGGGTCAGTGGGCGTCGGTGTGGGGATCGGCGTGAGGCAAGTCGCCTCCATCGGGATCATGGCGAGCCGTTTCGGCACTGGCGGCGACGGGAACCAGCCCATGCCGAGTGCGGGAGAGGCGAGCATCAGCGTGAGTGCGACGAGCGCCCTCATGGCGTCGCCTCCTCGAAGAGCAGCTGCTGGCGAATCGCGTCTAGCTCTGCGCGTGCGAGTCGCAGAGCGGCTTCGAGCTTGATAATCGCCTTCGACACGGCCACGGCCTCGTTCATATCTCGCCCGGTTCCGACGAGAGAGCAGTAGGAATCGCTAGAGGCGTACACCGTAATGCTTGCGTCTGCTGAGCCAGTCGCGTCGCGATAGACGGAGAGAGCGCTGCGCTGCGCTGGCGGTGGCGGCGGATCAGTCGTGACATCCTGCGCAAACGCAGGCGTGGCACAGAGCAGCAGCGCGAGGGCGATGCGTTTCACGGCGTAGAGGACTGCACGGCCCGCTGAAAGAGGGCACCCGTGTAATCGACCTGGTGGTGCGGAGCACCGCCCGTCGTGTTGATGCGCACCTCTGACATCGCGAGGCTCATCGGGTCCGCGAGGATGTTCCAGGGTGTCCCCATGTCAGAAGGCTCGATGGAGTGCGCGCGCCCGGACTGCCGGAGTAGCTGTCCGTTCACGTAGAAGTCGAAGTAGCTGGCGTTGCTGAACGTGCCGATGGTTGCGCCATCAAACAGTGCCACCATCTCTAAAACTACGAAACTCGCCGACGCGGGCATATCGAGCCCTGTGTCATAGTCGAGCGTAAAGGCCAGGGCTTGATTCATCACTACCCGGATATTCCCGCTCGTATCGACGCGCACTCCAACGTACTTTGAAGTTGCGCTCGAAAAGGTCGCGCAGGCTGCCGTGAGCGCGACATCACTATTCAGAACTGTGTTGGAAAAGCCAAGCCACCAACATGCGTTGCCGGGCGTGCTAGAACCAGCCGACTTCCGGATTCTCCAAGTCCCTGTAAACCAACGCAGCTGCGGCAGAGTGTCAACCCCGAATCCGCAGTTCGTGTTGTAGACGTGAATCCCCGTCGCGTTCGTGTCAGTGCCAATCCGCACCGCAGCGACCATCTGGTTGCCGGCACCGGTCGCTCGAACCGCGTCGAAGTAATAGTTGTCTGGGACTCCGATATGATTCTGCGCCCAGGTGGAGATGTCCGCAACGTTGTTGATTGAACTCGTCGATGGCGTGACTTCGGTAGCGGCTTCGACTGCGAGACTCGTTATCACTGGAACGCCTGCGTTATTGTCTACGGCACCGGTCGCCCCGGCAAAAGCGTTCGGCCTAGCAATCGAGAAGTCGTTAGCGTCGGTGAAGTCGTAGAAGCAGCCCTCAGCCCCAGCCGATTGATCTGAACCCGTCAGCGGCTCCGTGGGGAAGCGTCCCGTAAATGCTGCGAGCCCGAAGGCTCGCCCTTGCCTCAACCAGTTCGTCCCCACGCGCCCGTCGATTGGGTTGAGCGCCATCTGATACTGCGACGCCTGCACCGTGAGCGACCCGCCGTCCCCGTCCGTGTCGATGTCCACGTCCAGCACGTAGCCCGCAGGCACCCGGCAAGTCACTGGCGTTGAGGTCGTCGCTGCGAACGTTCCGCAGATCACCTTGTTCGTCGCTGCCGTGGGGTCATCGCTCCCCGGTGCCAGCACGGCGTACACGATGACGCTAATCGCGGAGTTGGTGGCGACGGCGGTAATGGCGACTTCGCCGCCTGGGACCAGCAGCACCGGCTGGGCGTTGGCGGCGTCAGAGCCGTTGAACGTAAAGGTGCGGCTCTGTCCGCTCGTGATACTGGCCGCATCGCCCCAAGTACCGGCTGCCAGGGCTGGCATCGCCACACTTGAGAGCGCCATTGTGAGAAGGATGGGTTTCATCGTCGGTTCTCCTGTTCCTGGTTGATCTTGGAACCAGCCGCCGTAGCGTAGGGATTCACGTTCACACGGGTCAGCGGAATCTTGTTCTGCTCCCGCACTTGTTTCAGCAGAGCACGGGATCGGTCGGAAGTGGGGTTGGTGATGAGTTCTTCCAGCGCCTCCCGAATCTGGTCGCCAGTCTTCCAGCGCGCATAACGGCTCAGCGCAACACCGCCCCGAATCGCGCGGCGCGTCGGCGAGAGCAGCTGTGTCGAAGCCAGTCGCAGCCCCTCTGACTCCGCATCCTGCAAGGCACCCCCGGTTGGGACCGACGAGCCAGCCGGGAGCGGAGAGGACTCGGTGAGCCGAATGTCGCCGACCACTTCCCGCAGATTCGCGAGCCCTTCGGTGCCGATCATCGGCTCAAGACGGCTTGCGTTCTCGTCTACCAGCTTCGCCACACCCTCTGGGTCAGGCGTCTTCCCGATCCGTTCGGCGAACCACTGGTAGGCGAGCCGCCGGACTCCTTCGCGCTGAACGGGTGTCTTCCCGGCCTGGTTCATCAGGTCCGCTACGTCCTTCGGCGTTCCCTCCCGCATCAGCCGTCCCATCGTCGAGTGCGGATTGTCGGCGAGTTTCGTTCGCCACGACGACTCTGCGGCTGGCGCACCACCCGTCCGGCTTCGCGGCGGACGCGGCGGGGCCGGGAACCGCTCGCCGAAGTCAGGCGTTCGCGGTCGCTCTGGCCTCGCGGGAGTCGGAATCTGTGCGCCGAAGTCAGGCGTCTTCGCGGCCTGGTAGGCACCAGGAATCTCAGCCCGTGCCGTCGCCACCTCACGCGACCGCTCGAACAGCTTCGCAATCTTGGCGCGCGCTTCCGGGAACGGCTCAAGGGTCGTCGCGTGTTCGGATAGCCACCGCGCTGCGTTCTTGGGTACGAAGGCTCCGGTATCGGGGTCTCGCATCTCGCGCGCTGCTGTCGCGACAATCGCCTCCTGCACGTCGCCTAGCAACTGCGGATCATCGCGAATCGCCGCTCGCAGCCGAATCGAATCTTCGACCGCACCTTCGTTGGTGTCGCGACGGAAGATGTCGCCGATGAAGTTCGATCCGGGCGTTCTGGCAAGCTCGTTCGCGGCCAGCGCATCCTCCATACGTCCGCGCCGAAACACCTCCATGGCGTTGCGCCATTCGCCGTTCAGCCTGCCGAGTCCAGGAACCAACGCCGTTACCTCCGGTGCGTCCAGGATCGACTTCACGGCGTCGTGAAGCTGTCCGATCTGCTGCCGTGCATCACGGTTGAAAGTACGGCGCTCAGCCGCCCCGAGAGACTTGTCGAGATCGCGTAGGCTCGCCCAACTGGCGTTGCTCTTCAGCTCGTCAATCTGCTTGGTGATGTTCTCCGGGAAGAGCGAATACTGCTCACCGCCTTGCGGGAAGTTATCAACGACACGTCGCACGGCGTTCGTCGGAATCTTCACGTTGCTGCGCTCCGCAGCCTCATACATCGCGTCGTAACGCTTGCCGAGCGGATGAAGTACCTTCTTCTCTTGGTCGATGAGCCGCATCTGGGTCGTGAAGCTGCGTTCCACAGGGTCGCCCGGAAGCCGCTTAAACTCCTGCTCCAGCTGACTGCCGAGAGAGTTCGCCTTCTCTTCGAGGGTCCGTGCGTGTGCCATGTGCTGATCGGCTAGCTCGCGTTGCCCGGCCTCGAACGAGTCGCGGGCCGAGTCGATTGCGGCGTCCCGCTCAGTGAGTGCCTGCTTATGTGCTGCCTGTACGGCGCGATGCTGCTGATCGAACTCCCCGCGCGAGCGCGAGATGTTCTGCTTCCGCTCCGTGAGAGCGCGTTGATACTGCGCCTCGGCCTGCATGTCGGCGCTGCGGGCTGATCCTGCCTCGCCGCGTGCCGCCGCCGACACCACCTCACGGTCTGCCGCAATCCCGGCCCGAAGCTCCTCTTGCGCACCTGCGAAGTCTCCGCTTCGCAGCCTCGCCTGAATCAGGCCCGCATTCTCGGTAGCGCGTTTCCCATGCCTCACCCGCAGAGCTGGGTTCTGCGACAGCAACGCGGATTCGAGATCGCCAACCCCGACCTCTTCGCGGCCCGCATACCCGGCAAGCGTCGGTAGCACGCCTTCGGTCGAAACTGGCTGATCGATCGCGGACCTCACCGCAGACGGATCGCCGATGAACCGTTCGGCTTCGCGTGCAGCGCCGCGATCCGCCGCCCAGCGGGTGTTACGGAGCGCCAACTCTGCCGCGCCACTGCTGGCACCACGAACCGCCGCGAGTCCGCTAGCCCCGGCGACACCGCCCGCTAGAGCCGCAGGGATTTCCGCCCACGTTCCCTCGGCGGCTTCAGAGCCATAGCCAGCCCCAACCGCAGTCGCTGCCTCTTCGGCAAGTCTTCTGCCAGGGGCACGCACTGCCTGCTGGGCTGCGCGACGCGCGACGCTGCGCCCGACGGATTCCCGAACGCCTTTTGAGAGCGTGCGCCTTCCAACCGCCTCCGCAAGGGCTCCACCGCCACGAATCGGCCCGATAAATCCGCCGATCTGCTCCTCGATGGTGTCGCCACGCGGACCCATCACAGCCGTGAGGGGCTTGTCGATGGCCTGATAAACGTTGGCCATCATTTCCTGCCGTATCTGCTGCTGCTGCTCTATGTCGCCGATCGGATCTGGCGAGAACGCGCCAGCATATGGCGATTCTCCAGTAACGCCACCACCAGAGAGTGCACCAGCAACGAGAGTCGGAAGATCCTGAAGAACCGCGCGGACAGCGCCCGTCAGGTAGCCCTTCGGCTGGTCGAATGGGTCCCATTCCTGGTCGTGGATCGTATCCATCACGCGAGTACCGAATGACGGGTCGGTACCTTCTTCGTCTACCACACGATCCGTCATCACTTTGAGAGTTTGTTCTTCACTCTGCGGAGCGCCCACATGCCCACGACCAGTCAGTGTGCGCGCCACACCCGATCTGGCGAAGATGTCCGACTTCGCACCGTTCGGTGCGTCTTGTTGTCGAACGACGCCAGACCGCTCGAAAATGTCGCTCATTTGGTGAGCCGATCGTCTAGCTTCTCGATCTCCTCGTCCGAATATCCGCGCTCGCGCATCGACGAGATAAATGCAGACGGGTTGACCTGAGGATCAAGTGGGTGCGGCTGACCAATCCCGCGCCTTCGTCTGATCTCTCGCGAGAGTCCGAGCGCACGAATCGTCATCAGGCTTCGTATACGATTCTGCGGCGTTAGCGCGTCTGCACCGGTCGCCACGCGAAGGTCTCGGCGTTCGTCGCGGTTCAGATTGCCCTTGTCTGCGAGCCATGCCCGCGACCCAATCGTGACTGTCTGTACCAGGGATGCCGACTCTGCGAGTTCGTCCTGTGACGCACCACCAGATGCGGCCTGCGTAAAGCCTTCTGCTGATCCTTGCGGAAGAACACCGTACTGCTCTCCGACATGTCCGATTGCACCGCCAATCCGACCGGCCTGGGCTGGAATGCCGACGGTCCCACCGGATGCTTTGGTGAGGTCCTGTAGGTCGTCGATGGCATCGAACAGCTTGCTCTCATCCGCAGCGCCTGCCGCTTCGGCGGCTTGCTGGGCGAACGTACCGCGACGAATCACAGTTCCGTCAGGACCGACCGTGATCTCCTCGCCTTGCTGCGGAGCGAACCGAGGGCCTTCGTCTAGCTTTGTCCACTGCTTTGTTGCCGGGTCAAATTGCCGAGTCTCAATGCGATCTCCAACCTTGAACTCTCGGATGATCGGCTTCTCGGAAGCGGTCGGTCGCATCAGCTGTGCGAACTGCGCGGCGCTCCCAAGCTCACCCTCTTGCGCAGAGGCGTTGGCGAGACTTCCGACCCACTCGCGAGAGCCGACCTCTTGACCCGCCGTTGCCGTCGCGATCCGCTCGCGAGCCGAGTTCGCCTGCTCCATGGCGATCAGGCTCTTCATGCCGCCGACTTGCTGCGCCATCGCGAACGCCGCGCGCGGATCGCTGCGCAGCATCTGTGCGTACTGCTTCGCGTTCTCGCTGCCGAGCGACTCGAACATCTTGGCAGCGCCGTCAGCCGCCGAGTAGAAGTCTCGGTTATCGCGCTCGCCGCGAATGACGTTTCCGAACGCTTGACCGATTCCGAGCGGAGCCCCCATCTGTCACCACCCCGCGCTTCTGCCGTAAATGCCACCACCGTTACTTCCGTAACCACCACCGCCAGACAGATAGTTTCCCGCCAGACCGACCGCTGCCCCGACTCCAGCCCCGATTGCTGAGTTTCGGTTACTCCCGCCTCTCTGGCGTGTGACGTAGGGCTGCGTACCCAGCGCGAGCGGCGCGACGCCGTAGGCGGGATTCGAGTACGGGTTCTGGAGGAAGCGGTTCTGCTGCCCGACGTTGAACGCAATCTCGTTCGGAGCTGCTGCCGCGTTGAACGCCTGCCCGAGCCCGAGTAGCGCCCGGTCTTGATCGCCGCGCAGAAG
>JAYTNX010000179.1:0-1736 GCA_043748075.1 Pseudomonadota bacterium | reverse complement strand
GTGGTGAGGGTTTCATTGTACGTACCTCCTTCAGAGGCCCGGAATCATTGGTGTTTGATCGTCGCGGTGAGCTTCCCGCGGGCGACCCGTCGAGTGCCGGCGCGCGATCGCGGCGCGCACGGCGGCGCTATCGAGGTCTGCGCGTCGAATTTGCCACGGCGCATCAGGGATGACTTGTTTGGCTGGCAGCACGCGGCGTTGGATGAGCGTACGAATAAAGTGATGGCTCACGCCCGCGAACGTCGCCGCGTCGCGCATCGTCACCCACTGCTGCGGATCGACCGCGGATGCGTAGGCGCGAATGCCGGCCGTCCGCCGATACGACTGGACACGCCGTCGGGTCCACGTCTGTCCTTGTCCCGTACGGTTGCCCATCCGATTGAGCATGGCGGCCGTGTGCTCGTCAGACCAGGTGCCCGCGCTCTCCAGGATCACCGTCGCGGCCTCGTCGGTCGTGCGCTGTCGATGCTCTCCCGTCTGCGGCTTCCGCGCGCGCACTTCGGAGTGTTGTCCGCCCCGCCAATGGATCACGAGGACGATCTCGCGCGTGACGTCATCGACATCCACCACGATCTCCTCGACGAGGGTCCGCACGAGTTGTTGCTTGACGCGGGCGTCGGCCGTCGGGGCCTCCCAGGCCGCGCGCAGATCGCTCGCCAGGCGCAGCAGGGCGTCGCGATCGGGCGCCGGCGCCGGCGTCGCAGTCGGTTCGACGAGGCGCGTCTCGCACACCCGCAGGTGCGCGAGTGCGGCATTCCATCGGCCCTCGAGTTCGGCGGCCACCAGGCGATTGTCCGGATCAACCGCCTCGTACCGCCGCTGCGCGAGGTGCACCGCATACCGAGCCTCTTCGGCTTCGAGGTCCAGGGCGCGGCGGCGCTCGGCGGTCTGCTGCTGCGTGAGATCCATGGCGGCTAACGCGGCGTCCACCGCCAGCGGTTCGACGACTGCCAGGATCTCGGTCGCCACCACCTCGTCTGGCCGCCGGGCGCCGACGCCCACGCACGGCGCCAGGCCGTGCATCGCGCGGCCGACGCGACAGAGGTACCGCGCGACGCGGCCGCGACTGTTATAGACCACCGAGAGCATCCGGCCACATCGGCGGCAGCGGAGCAGGCCAGCCAAGAGCGCGCGTCCGCCGCGACCCGCTTTCGCGCCGCCGGCCGGCTTCCCGAACGTATTGCGTCGGAGTCGCTCCTGGTTGCGCTCGAACTCGGTCCACGTGATGTAGCCCGCATGATGATCGCGCAGCAGGACGCTCCACGCGGCCATGGGCCGGTCGTGGCCATAGGTTTTGCGGAGCCGACCCTCCACGAGCGTGGTGCAGTGGGTGGACTTGCCGTACGCGTAGGCGCCTGCATAGAAGGGATTCTGCAGCACCGAGAGGATATTGCGATAGGCGGGGGCGCGCCACTGCCAGGGCCCCTGGCGTTTCCCGGCTGCGGGCCGCGGCACGAGGATCCCGTCGCGCACCATATGGACCAGGACTTGGTGCGCGCTCTCGAAGCGATCGAACAGCCGCCAGACGGTGCGGATCGCCTCCTGCACGCGCCGGTCGGGATCCATCTCGAGCCCGGTCTCGCGGGTCCACAGATAGCCAATCGGCACCCCGATCCGGTACTCGCCGCGCTGCGCTTTGGCCTGGATCCCCTCGACGAGGCGACGCCGCATCAGGGTTAATTCAAATTCACTCATCGTCCCCTTGAGGCCGAGGAGCAGGCGATCGTTGGGCACAC
>JAYTNX010000178.1:0-18631 GCA_043748075.1 Pseudomonadota bacterium | reverse complement strand
CCGGAAATGAAATCCGCGCCGTGACGGTCTACTCTCACGTCGGCGCATGTCGCGCGACACCTGAACTGAGGAGAGACTCCATGGTGCACACCAGGACGGCACTGCTGGCTGCCGCCGTCGGCAGCCTGATGATGTTGAATGCCCAGGGCATGGGCACGGACGACAAGAGCGAGAAATGCTTCGGCGTCGCCAAAGCCGGCAAGAACGACTGCGCCGCCAACGGCCACGGTTGCGCCACGCAGGCGAAGACCGACGCTCACAAGAAAGAATGGGTCAGCGTGCCCAAGGGCACCTGCGAGAAAATCGTCGGCGGCAGCACCACCCCGGCCAAGTGATCCCGAACCCCGCGCGCCCCGGCCTGCCGGCCGCCGCGGGGATCGGCCTGCGCGCGCCGCACCACGGCGCGCTGCTCGCCTCGCGCCCGACGGTCGGCTGGCTCGAAGCCCATACTGAGAACTACCTGCCCTTGGGTGGTTCGCAGCCGGCCGTCCTCGAGCGCCTGCGTGCCGACTACCCGCTCGCCCTGCACGGCGTCGGCCTGTCGATCGGTTCGGCCGATCCGCTGGACGCGGCGCACGTCGCGGCACTGCAACGGATGATCGAACGCTTCGAGCCAGCGCTGGTGTCCGAACACCTGTGCTGGGGCGCGATAGGCGGTTACCACCTCAACGACCTGCTGCCGCTGCCGTACTCCGCGGAGGCGCTGCGCCACGTCGCCTCGCGGGTGGCGGAACTACAGCAGCGCCTCGGACGCCAGGTACTGATCGAAAACGTCTCGAGCTACCTGCAGTTCGCCGGCTCGACGCTGACGGAATGGGACTTCCTGGCGGCCCTGGTCGCCGAGACCGGCTGCGCGCTGCTGCTCGACATCAACAACGTCTACGTCAACGCGTGCAACCACGGCTTCGATCCACGGGCGTTCGTCACCGCGCTGCCCGCGGCGGCGATCGGCGAGATCCATCTGGCGGGGCACGACGTCCAGCGCATCGACGGCCATGAGCTGCGCATCGATACCCACGCCCATCCGGTCTGCGACGCAGTGTGGTCGCTGTACGCGTTCACCATCGCGCGGCTCGGCCCAGTGCCGACGCTGATCGAATGGGACACCGACATTCCGCCGCTCGAGATGCTGGTCGCCGAAGCGGCGCGCGCCGATGCGGTGGCCCGCGAGGCGCGGACACGGCATGGCCCTGCTGCCGCTCGCTGAACTGCAGGCGCGCTTCGCTGCCGCGCTGCGCGCCGACCCGGGCTCGCCACCCGAGGCCGCGGTGCTGCCTGAAATCCGCGCCGACGGCCTCGACCCGGCCGTGCGGCTCGGCATCTATCGCAACAACCTGCAGGGCAATTTCCTCAAGATCCTCGGGCTCGAGTTCCCCGCGGTCCGGAAGCTCGGCGGCGACGACTGGTTCGCGCAGTGCGGGCTCGACTTCCTGCGCGACCACCCTTCGCGCAGCGGCGACCTGCACGGCCTCGGCGCGCCGTTCCCGGGTTTCCTCGCGCGACGGCTGCAAGATTCGGCCCACGCGTATTTCGCCGATGTCGCGGCACTCGAATGGGCCTGGCAGGAATGCCTCGTCGCGCCGGACGCGCCTCGGCAGCTCGACGTCGCCGCACTCGCCGGCGTCGACGGCGAGCGCGTCGTCGACCTGCGCTTCGCCGTGCACCCTGCCCTGCGCCGGGTGCGATCGCGATGGCCCGTGTTCACGATCTGGAATGCCAACCGCGACGACGGCGACCGCGAGGCCGACGCGCCGAGCGACGCCGTCGCGCCGCTCGACCTCGACGCCGGCGGCCAGTGCGTGTTGGTACGGCGCAGCGGCGACGGCGCCGAGGCACGCTGCTGTGACGCCGCTACGTTCGACTGGCTCGGTGCACTCGCCGGCGGCGCAACCTTCGGGGCCGCCTGGGAAGCGGCCACTCACAGCGACCCGCAGTTCGACGTGGCCCGCACCCTCGCCACCGCGGTCGCTCTCGACCTGTTCACCGGCTTCGAGGCCTGATCGCGCAATAACCTCGCGGACGACCCGGTCTGTTCATCAGCGAGGCGATCCTGCCCCGCAGCAATGACGACACAGACACTGGAGTCCACCATGAATCGAAAGAACGCGATCCTCGCCGCTGCCGTGGGCAGCCTGTTTGCCCTGAACTCGATCGGCCTCGCGCAGGCCGCTGACGACGCGATGGGCGCGAAGGAAAAATGCTACGGCGTCGCAAAGGCCGGCAAGAACGACTGCGCCTCGAACGGCCACTCCTGTTCGGGGCAGGCCACAAAGAGCGGCGACAAGAAGGACTGGGTGCACCTGCCCAAGGGCGCCTGCGAAAAGATCGTCGGCGGCACACGGGACGCGATGGCGAAGTAATCCCACACCGGCACAGCGGCGGCGCGCATCCGTGCGCGCCGCCGAACTGGAGAGAACCTCGATGACCCTCACCGATCCGCTGGCGGCGGAGCGCGCCGTGCTGCGCCCGCTCGATGCGCTGCGACCCTGGCTGCTGCTGACCACCCGGCTCTATGTGAGCTGGCAGTTCCTCAAATCCGGCTGGCTGAAGCTCTCGTCGTGGGAGACGACGCTCGGCCTGTTCCGGGACGAGTATCGCGTGCCGTTGCTGCCGCCCGACTGGGCCGCCGTCGCCGGCACGGCCGGCGAACTCGTGTTCCCCCTATTGCTGTCCGTCGGCATCGCCTCACGCCTGTCGGCACTCGGCCTCTCTGCCGTCAACGTGCTGGCCGTGGTGTCGTATGCCCACGTGCTGCTGGCAGAAGGTTTCGAGGCGGCATTGGGTCAGCACGTGCTCTGGGGCTTCATGCTGGCCGTGATCGCGGTCTGCGGACCGGGTGCGCTGACGGTCGACGGCTGGATCGTCGCGCGAAGGCGCGGTGCCTCAGGCCGCGGCGAGGCGCAGCTTCTGGGGCCGTGAGATCACGAAACCCTGCACGAAGTCCACGCCCATCAACCGCACCATCTCGAGCGCGGCGGCGTCCTCGACCTGCTCGGCGATCACCTTGAAATTCAGCGTCCTCGCGAGCTTGATCATCGCGGTCACCATCGCCTGGTTGACGGTGTCGCGTCCGAGGTTGCGGGTGAAAGAGCCGTCGATCTTGAGATAGTCCATCGGCAGGCTGCGCAAGTTGGAGAACGAGCCGACGCCGGAGCCGAAGTCATCGAGCGCGAAGCGGCAGCCCATGCCGTGCAGCACGCCGACGAAGCGGCGCGCATGATCGAGGTTCGCGACCACCGCGTTCTCGGTCATTTCGAAACACAGCTGTGCCGGCGCGACGCCGCTGCGATCCAGGCAGTCGACGACGAACTCGAGGAACTGCATGTCGCCGAGCGTCTGGCCGGACACGTTGACGGCCACGCAGCGGCCCTCGGGCAACTGCAGCGTGCCGTCGACGATGGCATCCAGCGCCTTCTGCACGACCCAGCGGTCGATCAGCCCCATCAGGCGGTAGCGTTCCGCCGCGCGGATGAACTCCATCGGCTGGATCTCACGGCCGGTCTCGTCCTTCATGCGGACCAGCAGCTCCATCGCCGGCCCGTCGCCGTTCCCCGTCGCCGCGACGACCGCCGGGACGATAGTCTGCATGTACAGCTCGAAGCGCTGGTCCTTGAGGGCCGACTGCAGCTTCTGCAGCCACTGGATCTCGCCCGTGGAGCGCGCCAGCGCCTCGTCGCGCGCCGAGTACACCACCACGTTGCCCGTACCCTGGCGCTTGGCCATGTAGCAGGCGCTGTCGGCCGCAGCCAGCGAGTCCTCGACCGAGCTGCTCTCGCGCGCGAGCTCGACGATGCCGATGCTGGCGCCGATCTGGAATACACGGTCCTTCCATACGAAGCGGAACTCCGCGATCCGGCGGCACAGGTCGTCGGCGATCTGCCGCGCCTTCTCGAGCGGACAGCCCACCAGCAGCATGCCGAACTCGTCGCCGCCGAGACGCGCCACGGTGTCAGAATCGCGCAGCGCTTCGCGCAGCTGGCGCGCGATGTCGCGCAGCAGCGAGTCGCCCGCGAGGTGCCCGCTGGTGTCGTTGACCAGCTTGAAGTTATCGAGGTCCAGGTAGCAGAGGATGTGCGTGCTGTCGCCGCGCCGCGCGGTCGTGATCGCTTCGTCGAGCCGGCGCTCGAATTCGCGGCGGTTCACCAGACCGGTCAGCGCATCGTGGGTGGCCTGGTAGGAGAGCTGGCGCGCGAATCCGCGCAGCTCGGTGACGTCGTGCATCAGCACCGCGGCGCCCACGATCTCGCCCTCGGCGGTGCGCATCGGCGACGCCGACAGTTCGATCGCCCGTTCGTCGCCCTCGCCGCGCGTGATCATCAGCGCGCGGCGACTGAGGTTCACCGGTACGCCGCTGGCGAGTGCCTGGTAGACCGGATCGCTGAGCGCGCGCCGGTCCGCGTCGTCGACGAGACCGACCACCACACCGATCGCCTTGCCGCGGGCCGCCTCGAGCGTGGTGCCGATCAGCCGCTCCGCCGCCGGGTTCAGGTATTCGATCTGGCCGCTCGCGTCGGTGGTGACGATCGCCTCAGCGATCGACTGGAGGGCCAACGCGGTTGCGCTCTCGCCGTCGGGCGACCGCAGCACTTCGGTGGCGAAGGCCGGCGCGCGGAACACGCCCGACTCGGCGAGCTCCTGTGCATAGGTGGGCTCGGCGAGGGCCTTCACCTGCGAGGTCTGCACGATCTCGACGCCGGTGACCAGCAGCGCCGGCGCCCCTTCGTAGTCGATGCGCCGGATGTTCAGTTCCAGGCGGCTGACCTGCGCCTGGAAGCCGACGATCTCCACCTCGAAACGGTCCGCCGAGGCCTCGTCGGCGAGCCGCTTGCGCAGCACGTCGGCGACCAGATCGGCGAACTCGGGCGTGACCAGATCCTCGAGCCCGCGGCCCAGCAGCTTCTCGCGCTCGATGCCGACCAGCGACGCGAACTGCTGGTTGGCGAACAGGATCACCTTGCGGTGGATGATCACGATCTCGTGCGTGCGGTCGGCCAGTTCGGTGAACAAACGCGGATGGGTGGGCGCGCGATCGACGAGCTGCGCGGCCCGCGCGATCAGCTGGTTCACGCCCTGGGAAAGTTCCTGCAGTTCCGGTTCGTCGGTCTGCAGGTAGATGCGGCCGGTCGGCGGTCCCTGCGTGCCGAGCACCCGGCCGATCTGCCGTGTCATTTCCGACACGCCTGCGAGCTCCCGCCGCTGCATGAGGTACAGGACGAACAGCAGGGTCGCCACGATGGCGAGCAGCAGGCACAACAACCCGAGGAGAGACATCTTCAGCGCTGACCTCGCGTGCGGTCCTTCCCGTGAACCGGCGACGCGTTCGTTATTATTTGTCGCTCCAAGGCGACGTTGCGAAGCAGCATATCGGACCCGACCCGCCCTGCCCCCGCCCATTCACCATATCCGCTCACGGCTTGGCACCGCGGCGGAAACCACGTAACTTTCCTCGCCACCCCGCGTGCCGCATTAAGTTCAATTGCCGAGAGCCTCCCGCGAGTCCTGAACGATGCAGACCGAAACTTCCCGAGAACAGATGATCCAGCAGCAGGTGCGCGCGTGGGACGTGCTCGATGCGCGCGTGCTCGAGACGCTCGGCAAGCTGCCACGCGAACGCTTCGTTCCGCAGTCGTACCACGACGTGGCCTTCGCCGACACGGCGATTCCGCTCGCACATGGCGAGAAAATGCTCGCACCCAAGCTCGTCGGCCGAATCCTGCAGGCGTTGCAGGTCACGCGGGACGATTCGGCACTCGAGATCGGCACCGGCTCCGGCTTCATGACCGCCTGCCTGGCCGTGCAGGCGGGCGCCGTTCGATCGCTCGAGATCCATGCCGACCTCGCCGCAGCCGCCCGCACACGCGTGGCGTCCCTCGGTTTCGGACAGGCGGAGATCGCCGTCGGTGATGCGTTCTCGCCACCGGCGCTCGGCCACGGCAGCTATGACGTGATCGCGCTGACCGGATCGCTGCCACTCTACGATCCGCGCTTCGAGCGCCGCCTCGCGGTCGGCGGCCGCCTGTTCGTCGTGGTCGGTGAGTCGCCGGTCATGGAAGCGCGGCTGGTGCGGCGTAGTGGCGAGACCGAGTGGATGACGGAGAGCCTGTTCGAGACGGTGCTGCCGCCGTTGCACGGGGCGCCGCGACGCGAGCGTTTCGCGTTCTGATCCGTCACCCCGACCCCCGGAACGCCAGGATGATCCAGGACCTCTCCCCCGAAGAACTGAAGGCCCAGTGGGACGCGGGCGCTCAGCCACAGGTGCTGGACGTGCGCGAAGCCTGGGAGCTCGAGATCTCGAGCCTGCCCGGGGTGCGCCACATTCCGATGAACGAGGTGCCGGAACGGCTCGGCGAGCTCGAGACCGGGCGGCCGCTGGTCGTGATGTGCCGCTCGGGCGCGCGTAGCCTGCGCGTCGCGCAGTACCTCGAGCAGCGCGGTTTCGCCCACGTGTCGAACCTCAGCGGCGGAATTCTCGCCTGGGGCGAACGTATCGACCCCTCGCTGCGTCCATACTAGGAATCCGGTCGTCCGCGCGGGTGGAACGCTTGTTTCCGCGCGTGTTATAGTCGCCTATAACACCCCGGAATAACACGTATAAGTCTTTGAAATTCAGAGGATTTTCTATGAAGCGCGCAGTCGTGCTGTCGCTGGGCCTGCTGATGGCGACTCCCGCGGCGCAGGCCGAAGACCTGCTCACGGTGTTCGAACGTGCGGTCGCCAACGACCCCCAGATCCGCGAAGCCGATGCGCTTCGCCGCGCCAGCCTCGAATCCAAGCCGCAGGCGCTCGCCGCACTGCTGCCGCAACTCTCCGGCGCGGCGTCGCGCCAGAAGGACGACACCGACGGCAGCAGCACCAGCCAGTTCGTGCTCAACGGCGTGCTCGTTCCCTCCGACCGCAGCGGCCAGGGCGACACGACCAATACGCGCTGGAGCGTCGACCTGCGCCAGTCGGTGTTTTCCTGGGCCAACTGGGTCTCGCTGAAGCGCGCCGACAAGACCGTCGCCCAGGCGGAGGCCGACTACCAGGCCGAGCAGCAGGCGTTGATCTCGCGGGTCAGCGATGCCTATTTCAACGTGCTCGCCGCGCAGGACAGTGTCGAGGCGCAATCGACCGCGCTCGAGGCCATCTCGCGCCAGCTGGACCAGGCCGACAAGCGCTTCGAAGTGGGCCTGATCGCCATCACCGACGTACAGGAGGCCAAGGCCGCTCGCGACAGCGCTGCCGCGGCGGTGATCGCCTCCAAGCGCAGCCTGGCGTCGACGCAGGAACAGCTGCGGGCGATCACCGGCGAGAAGTACACCGTGCTGGCCAAGCCGGGTGACGCGATGCCACTGAACTCCCCCGTCCCGGCCGAGGAGGACAAGTGGGTGGAACTGTCGATGGAGCAGAACCTCGCACTGGTCTCGAGTCGCCTCGCTGCCGACATCGCGCGCGACGACGTGCGCGCGTCCTTCAGCGGCCACCTTCCCGAGGTCGATCTCGTCGCCAGCCGCTCGAACGCGGTCAACGACGCGCAGCAGCGGCTGCGCTCCGGCGCGATCAGCAGTTCCGACAGCGACCAGGACAACAGCTCCTATTCGCTGCAGCTGTCGGTGCCGATCTTCAGCGGCGGGGCCACGTCCTCGCGCGTTCGCCAGTCGGAGTACCGCTGGCAGGCCGCGCGCGAGCGGCTGGTGCGCACCTCGCGCGAGACCGAACGCGCGGCGCGCGACGCCTATCTCGGCGTGATCAGCGAGATTTCGCGCGTCAACGCGCTGCGCCAGGCGCTGGAGTCGAACCAGACGGCACTGAAGGCGACCGAGGCGGGCTACGAAGTCGGCACGCGCACCGCGGTCGACGTGCTCGATGCACGCCGCAACCTGGTGCAGGCGCAGACGAACTATGCCCGCAGCCGCTACGACTACATGCTGAACGTGCTGCGGCTGAAGCTCGCCGCCGGCACGCTCGACAAGCCGACACTGGCCGAAGTGAACAGCTGGCTGGTTGTGCCCACGCCGGTGGTTCCCGCGGCGATGTCGACGCCGGCAGCGGCGCCTGCCGCGACGCCCGCGCCGACGGCGCGCTGAGCGGGCCGCTAGCGGTCGGCGCTGGGCCTACCGCTGCCGGCACTCAAGCCGCCGCCCGGACCGGCGGCACGGCCGGCGCGGGGGACACCGCGCGAGTCATCGCGCAGCGGGCGGTACTCGATGACCGGCCCGAGCAACGCCAGCAGCCGCGCCAGTGCGCCGCGGTTGCGCGCCAGCACGGCGTAGCCGGCGTCCGCGATGCGGGCCCGGCGCGCAGGGTCGCCGAGCAATTCCACCACCGTGGCGGCCAGGTCGCCGGCATCGCGGATCATCACCGCCGCCCCTTCGTCGAGCAGCAGCTGCGCGATGTCTTCGGCATTGAAGACGTGCGGCCCGGTCAATACCGGCACCCCGACCGCCACCGGCTCGAGGAGATTGTGGCCACCGATCGGCACGAGGCTGCCTGCGACGAAGGCCACGTCGCTGGCGGCGTAGAACGTCAACAGCTCGCCGAGCGTATCGACCAGCAACACCTGGCCCTGTGACGATCCGGAGGCACCGCCGGGATGCCGGCGACCGCCATTGCCCGGCTCGGGACCGCTTGCCTTGCCGATGTCGGCCGTACGGCGCATGAACGACACGCCCTGGGACTGCAGCCGATCCGCCACCGACGCAAAGCGGTTCGGATGCCGCGGCACCAGCACCAGTAGCGCATCGTGGCCGGCCGCGCGCACCGCGCGGTGCGCTTCCAGGACTGCGTCCTCCTCGCCTTCGTGGGTGCTGCCGGCGATCCATACGGGACGCGCCCCGGCATAGCGCGCACGCAGCGCGGCGCCGCGCGCCCGGATGTCCTCCGGCAGCGTGAAATCGAACTTGATGTTGCCGGTGACGTGCGTCTTGGCGGGATTGGCGCCAATCGTGCGGAACCGCTCGGCGTCACCGTCGCTCTGCGCGGCGATCACGATGCCGTGCGAGAGGGTCTCGCGGAACAGGCCGGCCAGCCGCCGGTAACGGCCGACCGATCGCGGCGAGATGCGCGCGCTGGCCAGCACCAGCGGCACACGTCGCCGGCCGCACTCGTGGTACAGCGTCGGCCACAGCTCGGTCTCGAGGATGATCGCGACACGGGGACGCACGCGATCGAAGAACCGCCGCACACTGCCCGGCAGATCGTAGGGAACGTAGCGCACCAGCACGCCCTCCCGGAACAGTTCGCGCGCGCGCTGCGCCCCGGTCGGCGTGACGGAGGTGACCACCAGCGGCACCTGCGGATATCGCTCGCGCAACGCCGCGACCAGGCTGGCGGCCGCCTGCACTTCGCCGACCGAGACGGCGTGGATCCAGATGCTGCCGGCGCTGTCGGGCCCGTGCCCATAGCCGAAGCGCTCGCCAAAGTTTCGCCAGTAGCTGCGATCGCGCAGACCGCGCCACAGCATCACGCCGCAGACCACCGGCGCCAGCAGATAGGCGAACAGCACGTAGGCCAGCCTCATGTCAGCGCGCGCCCGTGTCTTTGGCAACCGCCACGCCCGCGCCCACAACCGCGCCCGCTCCCGCTCCCGCACCCGGGGCGACGCCGATCGCAGGCGCGGGGCTCAGCGGCGCGGCCGAATAGCCGGCGAGCAGTGACTGCCAGTCCGTCTCCGTGAAGTGCCCCGGCGCCAGTCGATCGGCGATCTTCAACAGCGAGCGCCGCAGGCGCACGAGGTTCGCGTCCCGCCACAGCCCGCGGCTGCCGCGCAGTTCGCCACGATCGAAATCGATCACCCAGACCGCGCCTGCCGGATCGAAAAGGATGTTGTGGGCATTCAGGTCCGCATGGAACGCACCGAACTCGTGGAAACGGCGCAGGCAACGTCCGACGGCGATCCACTCGGCCAGCGGCAGCCCGGCCTCCTCCAGCCTCGAGGCGAGCGAACGCGCGCCATCGATGCGCTCGGTGATCAGGTCGCCGCGATAGAACGCGCCGCGCCGCCGGTAGCGCGCGGCCACTGGCGCGGGCACGGGCAGACCGTGCCGGCGCAAGTGATAGGTGAGGCACCACTCGTGGAACGGCCGCGTGCGCAGCTCGCCGAGCCAGAGGTAGGCGTCCCGCACGAACTTCGCGACGAGGCCCCCGCGACGATAGTGCCGCAGCGCCAGGCTTCGCTGCGGCGAGCGCACGAACAAGGTGGTGCCGCGGCCACGCGCCTCGCCCTCGATCGCATCGAGACCGGCCCAGTAGACCGGGTCAAACCACTCGGGAGTGAAATTGCCGGCCCGGGAAGCGTCGTATAGCATGGCGCCGCCGCCGGTTTCGACCCGCTTCGTCTCGGGGCCGAGCGCCCACCACTCGCCCATCGTGCCTCCACCTGCGCCGCTGGATCACACCTGACGCCCGCTGCTACTACGCCTGCCCCGACGCCCACCGAGACGCCCGCACCGCCACGCAGCGTGTGCCTGCTGCGGCTTTCCGCGATCGGCGACACCTGCCACGTGGTCGCGCTGCTGCGCGCCCTGC
Organism: Pseudomonadota bacterium; assembly: GCA_043748075.1. Lineage (GTDB taxonomy): Bacteria > Pseudomonadota > Gammaproteobacteria > Steroidobacterales > Steroidobacteraceae > UBA964. The sequence continues at coordinate 8,125 of JAYTNX010000178.1, read as the reverse complement.
AGCGCGCGTGGCCGCAGGCGCACATGACCTGGGTCATCGGCAAGGTCGAGGCACGGCTGATGGCGCCCCTGCTGCCCGAGGTCGAGTTTATCACCGTGGACAAGCGCGCAGGCTGGGGCGCGCTGCGCACGCTGCGCGCCGCGATGCGCGGGCGGCAGTTCGACGTGCTGCTGCACCTGCAGCTGGCGCTGCGGGCGAGCCTGGTCGCCACTGCCCTGCCGGCGCCGCTGCGCCTCGGCTTCGACCGCGCGCGCGCGCGCGAGGGCCAGTGGCTGTTCACCAATCGAAAGGTTGCGGCGCGCAGCCGCGAGCACGTACTCGATAGCTTCATGGGCTTCGCTGCCGCACTCGGCGTGACTGATCTCGAGCCGAGCTGGGCTCTCGCACTGCCGCCCGACGCGCTCGCCTATGCGCATGATCTGATTCCCGAGTCGGTTCGCGAACGAGCGGGTGCGACGCCGACGCTGGTGATCAGCGCCTGCTCCAGCCATGCGCGGCGCAACTGGCGCGCCGAGCGCTATGCGGCCGTCGCGCGCCATGCGATCGAGCAGCACGGCATGCGCGTGATCCTCGCCGGCGGTCCGGGCGCAGCCGAGCGCGAGTTGGCCGATGCGATCCTGCACCATTGCCCAGCGCCGCTGCTCGACCAGGTCGGCAAGGACACGCTGCCGCAGATGCTCGCACTGCTGTCGCGCGCCACGGCGCTGCTGTCGCCGGACTCCGGACCGGTGCACATGGCGACGATGGTCGGACTGCCGGTGATCGGACTGTACGCCGCCACCAACCCCGCCCGCAGCGGGCCGTACTTCTCGCGCGCGAACTGCGTCGACGCCTTCGCACGCGCGTCGGCACAGTTCCGCGGCTCCACCCCGGAACAGCTCGAGTGGGCGACCAAGATCGAGGTGCCCGGCGTGATGGACCTGATCGAGGTGGGCGAAGTCTGCGCGCGGCTCGATGCCTTGCTAGGATCCGCGCGATGAAGGACATCCTCGTGCCCGTGTCGCCGGGCGAACTGCTCGACAAGATCACGATCCTGCGCATCAAGTCGGCGCGCATCGCGGACCCTGCCAAGCTCGCCAACGTGCGCATCGAATTGCAGGCGCTCGAGCGCATCTGGGTCGACAGTGGCGCCGCCGCGGCGGCGTCGAAGGACGAGGAAGCCGCGCTCCAGCGGGTCAATGAATCGCTCTGGGAAATCGAAGACCTGATCCGCGACAGGGAGGCTGCGCAACAGTTCGACGCCCGCTTCACCGCGCTTGCTCGAAGCGTCTATTTGACAAATGATGAGCGCGCGGCCATCAAGAAACGTATAAATAATGCGCTAGGCTCTAGAATCGTCGAAGAAAAATCCTATAGACCCTACGCTTGATCCGTGCCGTGTAGCTGAAAAACATCAGCTGCGACCCCGCTAGAAACCGCGTGTATATTCGGGCTCGTCCGCCGTCCGGACCTGGGGGTCTCCAAATGAAAATCCGCAAGCCGCAGTTCGCGGCATTGTCTGCCTTGGCACTGGTTGGCGGCGTCGCCGCCTCGAATCCCACACTCGCACAGCAGGGCACCACCTCGGCGGATGCCGACGTCGGCCTCGAGGAAATCATTGTCACGGCGCGCAAGCGCGACGAAAACCTTCGCGACGTACCGATCTCGATCACCGCGTTCACCGCCGAGTCGATCGAACAGCGCGGCATCGAGAGCGTCTACGACATTGCCCGCCTGACGCCGAACCTGTCTTTCAACCAGACCTACGGCCGGGTGTTCGACCGGCCCGTCATCCGCGGCCAGTCGCAGATCCTGGGCGAGCGCACCGTGTCGTTCGTCGTCGACGGTGTGTACATTGCAGGCAACATTACCGGCGCCGATCTTGACGACGTCGAGACCGTCGAGGTGCTCAAGGGTCCTCAGGCGGCCAATTTCGGGCGCGGTTCCCTGGCGGGCGTCATCAGCTATCGCACCACCAAGCCGTCGAGCGAATTCCAGGGCAAGGCCTCGGCCTCGTACGGAGACGATGGCTACAAGGAAGTGTCCGCGAACATCACCGGCCCGCTGCTCGGAGAGACACTGACCTTCAAGCTGGGTGGCCGCTACTATGACTACGATGGCCAGTACACGGGTATCAGCAGCGACGGACGCAAGCCGCACTTCGGTTCCGAGCAGACCAAGCGCGTCTCGGGAGCGATCCGCTGGGCGCCCACCGAAGAGTTCGACCTGACACTGCGGGCCTTTGGCGCCCAGAATTCCGATGGCCTCTACAACAACATCATTTCGAAAACGCTGAACTGCTATCAGACGGCGCCCGGTGCGCGCGGCGGTAGTTTCTGCGGCGTCCTTCCCGACATCCCGCTGAATGGCGCGATAGGCGTCGACCTCGCAGACATCGAGCGACAGGGCAAGCCGGGCGTCGATCAGGACAGCGCCCTCTACAGCCTCGAGTCGAACTGGAAAGTGGGGCCCGGAACGGCGACGGCCCTGGCCAGCTGGAACCGGCAAGACGAGGACTGGATCGTCGACGACTACTTGATCAGCACCTCCGCGGCAAACATCACGCAGACCCCGGGCCCGACCATGACGGTGGCCAATCCCGGCAACATCACGCGCCTGATCCAGATCAAGGAGTACCAGTCGCAGGAACTGCGTTTCGCCACCGACCTGGATGGTCCGGTCAACGGACTCCTAGGCGTCTACAACTACGAGCAGGACAATACGGGCTTCAATGGCGGCCCGCGCTATAACGTGCTCGTCGCCGGGATGGCCGCGGCGACGAATACCGGCCCGGTGGGTACACTGCGTGAAATCTCGCAGCCGGAATCACCGCTGACCATCGAGAACCAGGCCGTGTTTGGCAGTGTCAACTACGACCCGACCGATCGCTGGCACCTCACACTCGAGGGCCGGTACGCGAAGGACAAGTTCACGACCAACAATACGATCCAGGCGGGCGGCAATTGCGCGCAGCAGCTGAAGGCGGAATTCACCGGCTTCACGCCACGGGGCACAGTGCGCTTCGACTTTTCGGAAGAAATGAACGCCTACTTGTCGGTGGCGCGCGGCAGCAAGCCTGGCGGGTTCAACAATTCGCTGTGCGGCGCGACAATCCCGGCCGCCGAATACACGCGGCTTTCGGCGATCACGCCGCTGGGCGTCAAGGAAGAGTCGTCGCTGAACTATGAACTCGGCACCAAGATGCGCCTGCTCGACGGGCGGATGAGCCTCGATGCCGCGGTGTTCTTCACGGACTGGACCGACCAGCAGGTCACCGGCAGCCAGACCTACCGGACGGTGACCAACACCACGGCCAACATCTCGCTGACGACCAACGCCGGCAAGACGGAAATCAAGGGCCTGGAACTCAACTGGCGATGGAAGATCAATGCCAACTGGGACGTCAACGCGTCCTACGGCTATACCGACGCCAAGTTCAAGAAACTCTGCGACAACGTGCTCGCCGTGCTGACAGCCACGCCGGCCACGACTTCGGGCCCTTGCCCGAGCGCCATCGCGTCGCCGACGGTAGTCGTCAATTTCGCCGACGCCTCCGGTTTCCGAACGGCGAACGCCCCCGAGAACACCTTCGCCGCCGGTGCCGAGTTCCGCGTACCTGTCGGGACCGACTGGACGTTCTTCGCCCGCACCGACCTGTCGTACCAGGGTGAGCGCTTCGCCGAGGTTTACAACCAGGCCTCGACTGGCGATTCGACTCGCATCGATGCGCGCCTCGGGGTCGAGGCAGACGCCTGGAAGATCACGTTCTGGGGCCGCAATCTGGGCGACGACCGTTCACCCGATTCGGTGGTGCGATTCTTCGACCCGGACTCGGGCTTCCTGTTCACTCGCGCCTTCCAGGTGCACTACGCGAACGGGCGCCAGCTCGGCCTCACGGCCGCGTACAAATTCTGAGAGTTGCCACCCCGCGTCCGCGTATCGCTCAATCGAGCGATTCGCGGATGCGCCGGGCGACCTCGGCGGGGTAGGCGTCGAACAGGCCGAACCCCCAGCCGGGCTCGTCGATCAGGCGCGCGCCGGGAATCAGCTTCGCGGCGGCCGCGCCCTCCTCCCACAACCCGTCCTTCGGCCGGATGATCGTCACCGGCCTGGAGATTGCGCGCAGCCGCGGCTCGGGTTCATAGCCCTGCATCGCCACCATCGCCCAGGCCGCGCGGCTGCCGGCGCGCTGCTTCTCGGCGACGATCCGTGCAGCCTGCTCGAGGGATTGCCCCGGGGGCCGGACGCTCATCGTGCTGCGCCATTCGGCGAGCAGCGGCGCACCGTCCTCGGCGATCGCGGTGCTCGTCACCAGTTTTGCGCGGCGTTCGGGCGTGAACAGCGGCATCGAGATCAGCACCACGCGCCGCACGTCCTGCGGATACCGGGCGGTGTACTCGGCAGCGATCATCGCGCCGGTGTGATAGCCGACCAGATCTACCGGCTCCTTCAGCCCGGTGATGAAATCGTGCAGTGCATCGGCATAGTCGCCGAGCGCGGGTGGTGCCGGCGGCGGATCGGACTCGCCGTAGCCGGGCGTGTCCGGGGCATACACCTCACGATCGCGACCGAGCTCGGGTAGCAATTCGCTGAACATCCGGCCGGACAGCGGCGTCTGGTGGAGCAGCACTACGGGCGCACGCAACCCGCCAGCCTGTTGCGGCGAGGCGCGACGTACATGCAGCTGGCCGAAGCGCGACTCGGCAAACATCCGGCGGACGCGCACCGCGGGGAGCGCGGGGAGCGCGGTCGCGACCGTCGCCCCACGCTCATTGATCTCGAGGACGTGGCCGTCGGGATCGAAGGCAAACAGGAACGTGGCGCTCCAGCGCGCGCCGCCGGCGCCAGTGACCTCGCTGGTCTCGGGCGGCCTGAGGATCGGCGTGCCCGTTCGCTGCATGCGCGCCCAGGCGCCCTGCAGGTCGGTGGTCTCGAGCATCAGGACGGTATCGCCAGGATGCAGGGTCTGTGGCCGGATGGGCAGCGGGCGCGGCTCACCGTACTGCAGCAGGCCGACCATGCCGACCCAGGGATGACGGCCCTTCATGATCGCGAAGCGGCTGGGCGAACCGGCGGGAACGTCGGCCGGCAGGCTCGAGGGGCCGACCTTGCCGCGATTCTCCAGCCACACCTCGAAACCGAGCACGTCGCGGTAGAAGCGGATCGAGGCGTCGATGTCGTGGACGATCAGCGTGGTCCGCCGCACGAGCCCGGCGGGATCGGTGGCGAGCAGCGCGCGCGGCGCGTCTGCCGCGGCCGCGTGCGACGCAGGCACCCCCAACGCCATCGCTACCGCAACGGCGCACCCCATGGCCAGCGTAGCCGCGAGCGGCGGCGCGCTCACTTCGGCGCGGTTTCCCTGGCCTGCTTCGCGTCGATGAAGCGCTTGAACACGGTCCACGAGGTCTCGTTCGGACGCGGATCGTCGAGCGGCGGCGGCGCCTTGTAGATCGGGTAGTTCGCCTCGACCTCGCGGCGCACGACTTCCGGCAGCTGATCCCAGCGGTCGAGGCGCATGCCGGCCGTGTGGAACACGACCACGCCATCGCGGTCGCCCATCTTCATCCACGGCAGCCAGCGCGAGATGCGACCCCAGGAGATCACCGCATCCTCGAGCTCCGTGTCCTTCGCATCGAGGGCTTCCTTCGCGGAGGCCGCCGTGGAGCCGAACTCCATCGCGTGATACGCGCCGCCGACGTAGTCCTGGTAGTCGCCCGCCAGCGGGTTCTTGTAGAAGAGGCGCGCGGCGCCCCCGCCCTCGAGCAGCAGGTCGTCCTTGAAGGACATGCCCACGCTGCGATCGACGGGCTTGCCGTCCTTGTCGCGCGAGCAGAACCAGTCGCGGGCGTTGACCGGGTCGTTGGCGACGTGGACGACGTCGACCTCCTCGCCGCTCCAGGGGTTCTTCCAGCGACGCACGACTTCATTGGTGGCGGGGTCGAGGTAGAACATCACCTCGCGCGACACCGACCGGTAGCAGAAGCCCCGCACCGGGTCTTCCTTGGTGCGGCACTGGCGCATGTTCATGCCGTGCACATTGAACAGCAGGCGGTTCGGCTCTCCCGGCACGCGGGCCCACATGCGCCCGCTCCACCAGTACAACGTCGGCTGCCCCTCGACCAGCGAGCAGGACATCTTCACCTGCACGCGCATCTGGTCCTCGGCATTCGTCGGGTCGAGCGTCTTCGCCTTGCCGGCGCCGAAGGCCGCGCTGGCGGCGAGCAACAGGAGCGCGGCCACCGCGGGGGTGATGAGAGTCTTCATGGCGTGTCCGCCTTGGCCGCGGCCGCTGCGGCGGGCCGGGCCGCGCCCGACCCCGCAACGGCACCGGCACCGGCACCGGCACTGGCATTGGCATCGGCCGCGCGACGCGAATCGACCACTTTCTTGATGTAGGTCCACGAGGTCTCGTTTGGCCGCGCATCGTCGAGCGGCGGCGGGGCGACATAGATCGGGTAATTCGCGCGGATCTCGCTGCGCAGCGGCTCCGACAGATCGTCGATCGAGGCCACGCGCTTGCCGACCGTCGTGAAGACCACCAGGCCCGTGCGGCCGCCCATCTTCATCCAGGGAATCCAGTCGGACACCCGCGCCCAGGAGATGGACACCGACGGCAGCGTCTTCACCTTCGGATCGAGCAGCGACCGGGCGTCGGTGAAGGAGTTCAGCATCTCCATGGCGTGATAGTTGTTGCCGACGTACTCCTGGTAGCCGCCGGCCAGCGGGTTGTCGTACCAAAGCGGTGCCTCGCCGCTCGTCCAGACCTTGTCCTTGACGAAGCTGGCGCGGAACACCGCCGGCTTGCCGTCGGCAGCGTAGGCGTAGGTCGGCGCGCGCATGTTGACCGGATCGTTGGCGACGTGGATGACCTCCACCTCCTCGCCCGTCCAGGGGTTCTTCCAGCGCCGCAGCACCTCATTGGTCTGCGGGTCGAGATACAGCATCACCTCGCGCGACACCGAGCGGAATCCGGGTCCGCGCTGCGGATCGCTGAAGCTGCCGCACTGGCGGATGTTCATGCCCTGGACGTTGAACAGCACCCGGTCGCGCTCACCCGGCACGCGACTCATCATCGAGCCCTTCCACCAGTGGATGACCGGCAGCCCGTCTTCGAGCGAGCAGTTCATCTTGCGGTTCAACATCAAGGCGTCTTCGGCCTTGGCAGGATCGAGCGGGGCGGCCGGGCGCGCGGGCGATGCCGCCACAAGCAGCGCGGCCGCAGCCGCCAGGATCGACAGGACATTCGCTGACATGAGGCCCCCTCCCGGCGCACCTGCGGGCCACGCCCGGCCCGCAGACTGGCGCCCGCGCTCAGCTTACACCAGCGGAAATCAGCGCTGCAGCGTGAACTCGGCGCCGCAATAGGGGCACTTGGCCCAACCGGTGCTCTCGACCGGCAGGTAAACGCGCGGGTGCGAATTCCACAACTGCATCTGCGGCATCGGGCAGGCGAGGGGCAGGTCTTCGCGCGTGACCTCGTAGCGATTCTGCGCGTTGGGCTGGAGCAGCGGCAGCGCAGGCTTGCGATCGGGGGGAGACATGCGGGAATTATAGGCGCGCGACTGACGCGCCGCACTTCTCAGGTCGCCTCGAACGTCTCACCCCAGATGCGCCGCACGGCGGCGCGCTCCGCCGGGAATTCGCCGCCCGGCACCACGGATCCGGAGTCCTGCAGCGAGCGATGATGACCGCGCTCGCGATAGGCGCGGTAGGCCTCGGTCAGCAGGTCGACCGTCGACTGCGGCACGAGGTCTCCCGAGGCCAGGGTCTCGAGCTGGCGGATGGTGTCGGAGAACATCGCGACGGCAGGATGGCGCTCCGCCCACTTCAGCGCCCAGTACTGCGCGAGGAACTCGATGTCGGCGATGCCGCCGAGGTCCTGCTTCATGTCGAACTCGCCGTCCCCGGCCTTCGACAGCTCGCGCCGCATGCGTTCGCGCATCGTGCGCACCTCTGCCGCGAGCGTCTCACGTCGCACCGCCCCGGTGAGGGTCTCGAGGCGGATGCGCTCGAACTGCGCGCGCAGCGACGGCGCGCCGGCGACGGCGCGCGCATGCAGCAGCGCCTGGTGCTCCCAGGTCCAGGCCTCGTGGCGCTGATAGTCGGCGAACGCTCCGATCTGCGTGATCAGCATGCCGCCCTTGCC
>JAYTNX010000177.1:0-37085 GCA_043748075.1 Pseudomonadota bacterium | reverse complement strand
GGCGCCGAGTAGCCGATGCGGTCGAACAACAGCCCGGACACCGCACTCATGATCACCACGCCCAGCGTGCCGGTGAAATAGAACACGCCCATCGCCGAGCCGCGCAGCTCGGGCGGCGCCTCGGCGCCGAGCATCGTCTGGCCACAGACGATCAGTGCGCTCTCGGTGATGCCGATGACGGCGACGACGACGAACATCGCGACACTGAACACGTCGCTCACCAGCGCGGTCGAGACCAGCGACAACCCGGTCAGCAGCAGCGATGTGACCAGCAGCCTCGAGCGCTCGACGCGATCGGCGACGAAGCCGAAAACCGCCTGCGCCGCCGCGGTCGCGAGCTTCAGCGTCAGCATCAACAGGCCCGCCGTCTTCAGGGCCTCGATCGAAGAGACGCCTTTCTCCGCCGCCGCGTTGACCACCCACAGCGAGACGAAGGACAGCATCACGAAGTAGTCGGAGCGGATCACGAAGCCCATGGTCATCACCAGGCCGAAGCGCGGGTTGCGCCGGCCGTGCGCGATGACCCTGGCGAGGTTGTCGAGGAAGCCGCGCAGCGCAGAGCGTGCGACACCCGGCCGTGTGCCCGGGGTCCCAGCCGACACGGTCGCGGGCGGAATCGCGCCGCGACGCGGCGGATCCTCGAGCCACAGCCAGGTCGCGATCGCGGCGCATAGCGCGACGCCGGCGACGCTCCAGAAGGCGAGTCGGCCGGCCTCGCCCGGCGTGGCGCCGCCGGCGACCAGCCAGCCGGGCAGTCGCGCGCCCACCCAGCCGACCAGCACCGCGGACAGGGCGGCCTGCAGCAGCAGGTTTGCGGCGACGAATTTGCCGCGCGAGGCGTCGTCCGGATAGTCGGCGATGATCGTTGCCGAGCCGGTGATGTGGCCGGTGGTCATCAGGCCAAAGCAGAATTGCAGCAGGTACAGCGCGGCGACGCCGCTCGCGAGCGGGTAGAGCGCCATGCACAACGCGTAGCCACCAAGCGCCACGGCGAGAATCCGGCGGCGGCCCAGCCGGTCGGCGAGGCTGCCGGCGAGGCCGATGAAGCACAACACCGCCAGCTGCTGCGTGGTGACCAGGTTGCCGGCGAGCCGGCCCTGCTCGGCGCGCGGCACGTCGAGAATCTCCGTGAACACCACCGCCTGCATCATCGGCAGGAAGGTCACGACGCAGAGCGCGCCGATCACGACCATCACGAACAGCGCCACCTGCGCGGGACGCACGCCGGGCACGAGGCGGATCGGCCCGATCCGGCGCTGCGGCATTTCGCCGACGGGCACAGTCATGTCGGGCTCACTCGGGTTCCTTTTGCGGCGGACGACGGTGATCGCTCAGCGGATCAGGGCAGCCAAGCCCCGAAACGCCGACGGATCGGTCAGCGCGACGAACAGCAGGCCGAACAGCGCGCCGCCGAGATGTGCATCGTGGTTGATGCGACCGCGCGCCTGGCGCGCGGAATACCAGGAATAGGCGACATAGCCGAGTGCGAACAGCGGCGCCGGGATCGGCACCGGGATCGGCAGGATGAAGAGACTCTGGTCCGGGTAGTAGACGATCGAGGCGAACAGCACCGCCGCGATCGCGCCGGAGGCACCGAGGGAGCCGTAGTCCGGATCATTGCGGTGTTTCAGAAACGTGTTCACGTCGCTGGCGACCAGGGCGAGCACATACAGCAGCACGAAGCGGGTCGTGCCGATCGCGCGCTCGAGCTGGAAGGCGAAGAACCAAAAGGTCAGCATGTTCAGCAGCAGGTGGCCGAAATCGGCGTGCACCAGGCCACTGCTCACCAGGGTGTGCCATTGGCCGCGGCGCACGAGCCAGTAGGGGCGCAGCACGCAGCGCTCGATCAACGCGGGAAACCACAACAGCCCGGTGATGCTGAAGGCGAGGGTCAGCAGCAGTATCGTCCCGGCGCCGGGTTGCTGCAGGAAAGACGACGGGTTCATCGCTACGGACTATAGGCGAGCGGCCGAGACAGGGCGATGGCTTCCCGGTCGGTCGGACGGTGGCGGTAGAATGCGGCTATCGTGATGACGTCCAAGGGCAAGCCCGCCGCGGCGCATTCGGCCGCCACGGTGATGCTGCTGCGCGAGTCGACCGGGCATCTCCAGGTCTTGCTGCAGCGGCGCGCTGCGACTCTCTGGTATGGCGGAAACTGGGTGTTCCCGGGCGGTTCGGTCGATGCCGCCGATGGCGACCTGGAGCTCGACCTCGCCAACGTGGTGCGTCGCGCCGCCGCCCTGCCGGAGGGCCAGGCGGTCGCCGGCGATGCCCGCGAGACCGTCGAGAGCGAGTGGTTCGAGCCCGAGGCGGCGCTCGAGCATGCGGCGAGCGGCCGCCTCGCGCTGATGCCGCCGACGCGGATGTCGCTGCTGGACCTGCAGCTGACGCACGCCCTGCACGGGTCGCTGTTGGCGATGCTGTACGCCGAGCAAGCGCGGCCCATCGTGCCCATCCTGCCGCGGCTCGTCGGACCGACCGAGGCGCGCGTCGCGGTGTATCCCTGGGATCCCGACTACAGTTCGCTGCCCGGCGACGGCATCGGGCTGGCCGGCGAGGCGCCTGCTTACCTGCGGCGGCTGCCGTCACGCCTCGTGCTGGGCGGCTCGGGTGAACCGGTGCGTCCCGTGCCGGAGCGCGCGCGGCGATGAGGCGTGGGCGCGCTCGACCTCGGCGTCTGCGCAGGGAGTCAGCGCTAGAAGCGGTACACGCCCCGCACGGTCCACGTGCGCAGCGCGCCCGGGGCGATCCACAGCCGGGCATACGAGCTCGGGTAGTAGGTCTGGTCGAGTGCGTCGTCGACGTCGACCGTGACCTTGAACTGGTCAGTCGGCGCGTACGAAGCGGTAAGGTTCACCAGGGTATAGCTAGGGAGCACGAAGCTCGGGACCCCGGTTTCACCGAGCCGGTCGGAGGTATAGGTGGCGCCGATGCCGGCGGTTAGGCGCGCGGCTCCGACGTCGAAGCCCTGGATCAGCAGCACGTGGGCACTGTTCTTCGGGATGTTGATCAGCCGCGACCCGGCCGGCAATGAGAATCCGAAGTTCACGTTGAGCACGGACTTCGACACTTCCGCGTCGGTGTAGGCGTACGAGAGGAGGACGCTCAGGTCGTCGGTGATCTGCCCGGTCACGTCGACCTCGACGCCCTGGCTCTGCGCCTCGCCGGCGGCGATCGAGAAGCCGGAATTGATCGGGTCGGAGGTCAGCACGTTGGACTTCTCGGCCTTGTACAGCGCGATGGTTGCGCTGAAGCGATCGTCCTGCGTCGCGACCTTGGTGCCGATCTCGTACGCCTTGCTGAGCTCCGGCTTGAACGAGTTGCCGCGCGCGTCGAAGCCGCCGTTCGGACGGAAGCCCTTCGAATAGCTGGCGTAGAAAGACGGCGCGTCGGACGGTTCGAACACCACGCCGAAGCGCGGGCTGGTCGCTGAGTCAGACTGTTTGGTCGTCACGTTGGTCGCGCGATTGGTGATGTCCTGCTTGAAGTCGTCGTAGCGCAGGCCGACCAGCGCCTTCCAGCGCTCGGTCAGGTCGATCTGGTCCTGGAAGTAGGCGTTCGCCAGCGTCGGGCGGAAGCGCGTCTGGATCTGGTCGAACTCGTAGCCATAGTAGTCCGCGCCAAAGAGCACGTGATGCGTCAGCGCGCCCGTCGCGAGGCTTCCCGACAGCTCGACGCGGCCGGTCAGGTCTTTCGTGTCGTGTTTGCGCTCGCGGCGCTGGCGCGACAGGGTGGTCGCGTCGGCATAGAACGGTTGCCGGCTCGCGACCAGTTCGGGATCGCTGGAGAAGCCCTCGAACGACGAGGTGCGGTAGCCGAGTCCGGTGTAGAGCGTCCAGTCGGCGTTGAACTCGTGTTGCAGCGACAACTGGTGGCCCGTGGCCTTGACGTAGGTGTCGCCGTCGGTGGGCTCGCCGAGGAAGCGCGACACCGGCACCGCGCCGAGCACGCCGCGCGGCGCAACGATGCCGCGGTCGAAAGGCGCCGACTGCTTGACGATCTCGAGTTCGTAGGTCACCACGCTCGAGTCGCCCAGCCGGAACGACACCGACGGGGTGAAGTTGTACTTCGAGCTCGATATGAAGGTACCAAGCCTGTTCAGGATGCCTACGGTCCCCATTTGGGTCGCCTGAGCGCGATCAAGCGCAAATACGATCCGCAGAACATCTTCCACAGCAACCGGAACATCAAAGCCTGAGCCGCGTTGACGGCTCGGCTTCGCTTCTCAGGGAGCTACTCGAGATGCTGTTTCCAACCACGATCGTAGGAAGTTTTCCGCAACCGGAATGGTTGATCGACCGCAAGGCGCTTGCCGGAAGATTTCCACCACGCATCCGCATGACAGAGCTCTGGCGGGTGCCTGCGACACTCCTCACGGAAGCCCAGGAGGACGCCACCATCGTTGCAATCAAGGCTCAGGAAGATGCGGGCTTCGACATCGTGACGGACGGAGAAATCCGCCGCGAAAGCGATTCCAATGGATTTGCCACCGCGCTCGAGGGAGTCGATCTGGACAATCCGGGGACCGCCCTAGATCGCAGCGGTCATCCGAATCCCGTGCCGCGCGTCGTGGGCAAGATCCGGCGCAAGCACGCCGTCGAAGTTGCGGATCTGCAGTTTCTGAAACGCAATACGCAACGCCGGGTGAAAATCACGTTGCCGGGCCCGTTCACGATGTCGCAGCAGGCTCAAATCGATTTCTACGATGGGAGCGCCGAAATGGCGGCCATGGATTTCGCCGTGGCAGTGAACGAAGAGATCCGCGACTTGTTCGCCGCCGGAGCGGACGTGGTGCAGATCGACGAGCCCTACATGCCGGCGCGACCGCATGGCGCGCGCGCCTACGGTTTGCGGGCGCTGCAGAGAGCGCTGGACGGGATCAAGGGGACCACGGCCGTCCATATCTGTTTCGGCTACGCCGCGATCATTCACGAAGGGCCGACGGGCTACTCGTTTCTGTCGGAGTTGCAGCACTGCGGCTGCTCGCAAGTCTCGGTGGAGACTGCGCAATCGAATCTCGATTGCTCGGCGCTCACAGGTCTCGCTGGCAAACAGATCATTCTCGGCGTGGTCGATTTGTCAGATCCCGTAGTTGAATCTGCGCAAACCATCGCAGCCAGGATCCGTCGTGCCTTGCCATATGTTAAAGCAGAAGATCTCATCATCGCGCCGGACTGCGGCATGAAGTACTTGCCGCGTGATGTCGCGATTGGAAAGCTCAGGGCCATGGTGGCAGGGGCGAAGATCGTGCGTCGGGAACACGGTGAGTGAGAAGTCTGAGGCACCGTGTCCTGGTCGAAGCAGACTCTGCGAACGGGCAACGGACCGGAGTTCAACCTCTTCGCCAGAGAGGCTGGGGAAGTGCTCGAGTTTTGCGATCAACGCACGAGCGCGCGGCGTCGTTGCGGGTATCAAGAAGTCCACGCTTTGCGGTTTGTGTTCAGCGGTTCGCGGCCCGCTGCGCAGCTTGAAGTGGTGGTCGGCCATCGCGGCCATGCTACGGAGCGGGTGAGACTGCGTCATTCGGTGCCGCGACACGCAGTGTCGGGTGGTCCTGCACGGACGACCTTCGACAGGAGAGAGCCGGGAACATGCTCTGCACCAGCAACGAATGCTTCTCGGTGCGCAATTGTAGAACGCCGCTTCCGTCGCCTATATTCGTGACTGCTGAGTAATTGTTGGAGTTCTTGCGGAACGAGCCCAAAAACGTGGCCAGCCTCCCTACGCCGCAGCGCGGCGTTAGGTGAACTTCGGGGATTCGCCGATCACGGGTTCGCAGACAGGATCAGTCGCGGACGCTCCCGCGTGACGTGCAGATCGGGTCATGGCGTCAGCGTCGAGAGATAGGCGATGAGATCGCGCCGCTGAGTCGCGTCGGACACAGTCAAAGGCATCCGGGTCCCCGGGATGAAGCGCGTCGGTGCGCGCAAAAACCCATCGAGCGTGCTGTTGTTCCAGACCAGGCCCTTGGCGGCTGCCGCCTTGAACGCTTCCGAGTAGCTGTAGGCCGCGTCGACCGGTGCCGCGCGGCCCGCAAAGCCGGCGAGGTTCGGACCGAGCGCGCTGCCGGCGCCGGCTTCGACCTGGTGACACACCCGGCAGCTGCGATTGAAGACTCTTCTCCCCGCGTCGCCATCGCCGATCGACGCGTCCGTCGCGTCGATCGCAGCGGCCGCGGTCATGGACGCAGCCGCCAGGAACATCCACAGAATTCGTGGCTTGTCGATGCTCGATAGTTTATCGCCGACCGGCGAGGCGCCGCAACGCTCGAACGCATTCTGCTCAGCTGCCGGGTGCGCCCGGGGCGAGGTCGCGGCCGCCCAGCACCGTGCCGTCGGCAAGCGTGACCTGGAGGAAGTGGCCACCCCGGCTGCCGTCGCGGAGCGGGTTGATCACGATGGTGACCTTATCGCCGGGCTTCAGGCTGGTGCGCTTGAAGCCGGCCTTGGTCATGAGGCGGACCTGCTGGCCTTCCAGCTCGTAGGTCACGGGCTTACCGTTCTCGACGACGTCGAGGTGGATCCCTGTGTGAGGGTTGGTGAACTTGAACACCTTCACTTCGCCCTTCAGGGTCGCCTGCTTCTTGAGGTCGTACATGGCGAACGAGTGGTGGGCGAGCACCGGTGCAGTGGCCAGCGATGCGGCGGCGGCGGCCAGCAGCAAGGGTCGAATGGTTCCTCGTTTCATATCAAAACACTCCAGGCTATTCGGTCGGCGCGCCGCCGTCCCCGTTGTCTTCCGAACACAACGTCTCGTCCAGTCCCTCGACGCCCACGAAGTGCTTCACCACGTTCCACGGTCCCTTCAGGACCGCGGGATCCTCGATCAGCATCTCCAGCCGCAGGCGGCCGTCCGGCAGCAGCTCATAGCGCTCGGTGATGCGCGCCTGCGTGCTGTGGGGGATGCCGTCCCAGCTCAGCGTCGACTTGTCGGTCAGGCCGTCGGTGTAGATGACGAGGGTGTCCCCCTCCCACCGGCCGGTCGAGGCGCCGAGCCAGCTCGGCTTCACGTCCTTGGGATGCTCCCGGTTCATGTGCACCCGCCGCACGTGGCTGTTGTAGCCGTACAGGAAGTAGACCATGTCGGGCGTGTGCAGCATCTGCCACTGGTTCGGCAGGCCGACGATCGCCGGAAAACCGTCGAGGTCACAGGCGCTGGAACTGGTCGGCGGAGGCGTACCGGCGCTGATGCCCGCGTCATAGGCCTTCATCAGGTTCAGTGGCTTCGGCTTCAGCATCTGGTCGCGTTCGTCCCAGCCCTCGGTGATCGCGGGGATGGCGCCATTGCCGTCGTTCCGGCCGAGGTCCCCGGGCTTCTGCTTCGGGGAGCGCCAGGGCGCGCGGCCCCAGATGCGGGCCATCCTGGGGTTGGGGGAGGTCCAGTTCGCGAGCTTCACCGGGGACTGCAGCGGCGGCAGGCCCACAGGCGGGGGGATATCCGTCTGTCGACCCCGCACCACCGCGGTGACGTCGCGGTGCGCCTCGCCGCAGACGTATTCCTGGATCACGACGTCGGGCCGCGCGAGGTAGGTGAAGCGGACTTCCCAGGGCTTGGCGTAGTATGCCGGATCCTCGATCGTGATGACGTTCTCGAGGCGCTTGCCGCCGTCGAGCAGGCGGAGCCGCTCGACGGTCTTCAGGCCTTCCCCGTGCGGCAGGCCGCTGTCGTCGAGAATGGTGCGGTCCTTGAAGCCGACGGTTTCGATGACGAGCGTGTCGCCTTCCCAGCGCCCGAGCGATTCGCCCATGAAGGCCGGATTGAATTCGTCCGCAGGCGTGCGCTTCTTCGCGAGGTGCACCTGCCGGATCGTGCGGTCCTCTTCGTAGAGGATGAAGATCTGATCGCCGCTGTGGACGATCTCGAAAGGGAACGGCGAGCCAGCGGTGCGGACGACGCCATCGGGCAGGCAGAACGTGGCGGTGTCGTCGATGACCGTCCCGTCCTGGCGGTCGGCAACATAGGCCAGGTACCTCTTGTGACCGGCGGGCGTAAGGGGGACCGGTTTCCCGTTCGTCGGCATGAGGGCGCTGCGGTAGATGCTGATCCACCAGGTGCCCGAGAGGTCCGCGGCGGCCTCGGCCACCTTCACGTCGACGCCCGCAATCAGAACCAAGGCGGCCAAGGCTAGGGATAGGCGGCGCCGAAGGGTAGCGACAGGACCTGCCATGCGAACTTCTCCTGTTGCGGAAATCTTAACGGATGTGCGGCCCATCCCGGTGCGGTCTCATGACCCGTCAGGGTTTGCTCGGGGCCGCGAGCGGCGTCGCCGTCGCCTGCGTTTCCGGATCCGTGAACTGCGCATGGCAGGCCAGGCAGGTGTCATAGAGCCGGCCGCCGATGTCCAGCAGCTCGTCGTCGCTGGCCTGATGTTCGGCGGCGACCTGCGCCTCCTTCGCCACCCTCCGCAGCTGGGCGACGCGACGGACCCAATCCGCTTCCGGCGCACGGGGGCGCCCGGGCAGCAACATCAGGTTGGCCGCCTCCAGCGTGGTCATCGCCCCATCCTCGACCGACTTCCAGCCTTCCGGCGTGGTCGGGCGTAGTGCATGTTCGCCAGCCGCGTCGATGATGTAGCCCGATCCGGCCCAGAAGCGGTCCGCGGCCGGCTGCACCACGTGCACCATCAGCTCGAGCATCGGCACCGCGGTGTCGAACGCGAGGGCTGCCGCCGGGATGGTCGTCGCCGGCTTTGGGGGGCCGCAGGCCGTTACAAACACCACCAACACGAGGGCGAGGGAGACTTTCTTGGCTCCGCGTGCAAATCCGGACATCGTCATCTCGAGGTGGGTGAGGCGGGCAAGTGTCAGACGTCGACGAAGCCGATCCAGCGACCGAAAGCGACTACGCCGATCCAGAAGGTCAAAGACAGGGCGCCGGCGATCTTGGCCGACAGCTGCGTCGGCTTGTCCTGATCCCAATGATGGACGCTACGGTAGGCAGAGAGGTGGAAGACCACCATGTTCAGGCCGGCCAGCGCCAGGAACACCATCTTCCAGCGGAACGCCGAGTTGTCGAAGTAGCCGGTGGCGTTGCTGATGAACATGCCGACGCCCGAGAGTACGGCGATGACGAACATCCCCCAGGTCCAGGGCAGGATCTCGATGGCGAGCTCGCTGACAGGCGTGCGATTCGAGGTGATTCCCAGGAGGCGCAGGTCGACGATCATGATCGAGCCGACGACCAGGGCGATGGCGACCACATGGGCCGACTCGACGGCCGGGAATAGCCAGTCGGATTCGCCGATGGCCAGCGCTATCGGAAGCGCCTGGAGCCACGTCAGTGTGTCTTGGATCGTCAATGGAAGCGGGCTCCGCGACTAGATGGCGTAGGCGATCCACCGGCCCAGGACGGCGATGGTCACGAACAGGGCGAAGGCGCTCACGGCCAAGACGCCCGCGAGGGGCCGGTGGCGGTGATCAACGTCCCAAAAGGGCGCGTTGCGCGCGACCGTGGTCTGGAACCCGACGACGAGCAGTGTGCCGAGCACCAGCAGCCCCATCTTCCACTGGAAGTAGGCGTTGGTGAGCGAGCGCCCGGGCTCGCCGATGACCAGGGTCACGCCCGTGACCAGCATCACGACCAGCGCGCCCCAGATCCAGGGAACGAAGTGCCGGGCGGTGTTGGCAACGGTGGTGCGCCCAGCCTGCCCGAGCATCCTCAAGCCGATCATCCCTACCGAGGACAGCACCACGGCGAGGGCGAGGATGTGAATCGTCTGCACCAGCGGCACCACCCAGCTCACCGACGAGATCACCAAGCTGAGCGGCGTAGTCGACAGCCAATCGGCGAACGAGGCCAGGAAAGAGGTAGAAGGTGTCATACGCATCGCGCGCCCACCGCCCAGACCTGAAGCAGTGCATTCACCGCCACTCTGGCCGTCGTCTAGGTGCGAAAACTCAGCATCTTCTGCCCGAGCAACCGGCCCAGCGTCAGAGCCGGTGTCACGCACATGCCGCCCACGTGCGATCGGCCCATGGTCGTGCCGGCGCCGAGAATCTCACCGGCTGCATACAAGTTCGGGATCGGCGTGCCGTCCTTGCGGATCAAGCGCAGCTGGCCGTCGGCCGCGAGGCCGCCGAAGCTCATGAACTTCCAGCCGTGGGCCTTGACGGCGTAGTACGGCGTGCTTGCGATCGCGGTCGGTATCGTCTTTCGACCAAGGGCATCGCCGCCGCTCTCGTACGCCTCGTTGTAATCGGCAACGGTCTGGACGAATCCGGCCGAGTCAAAGCCTGCGAGCTTCGCGAGCGCTTCGAGCGTGTCGGCTTTGTGGAAGAACGGGCGGTTATTGAACATCGCGCCGTACTGCTCGCGTGTCCAACGCCGTGAATTCATGACCTGCGGCGCCTGATAGAAAGCCTGGTCGTCGAAAACGATCCAATAGACGACGCCGCTCTGGCGCGTCAGTGCCTCTTCGGACGCGTCATGGCTCGGCACGTCCTCCGGCATGAAGCGCTTGCCCGCTGTGTTGACGTAGATCTCGTACGGCGGCCGATGCGGCGGCCAGGGACGGAAGCCCTGGACCATTGGGCTGGGGTAATCGTCGTTCTCGAGGATTCCACCGAGCAGCATCAGGTGGTGCTCGCCGTTGCGCACGTATCCGCCGACCGAACGCCCCAGCTCGATGCCTTCGCCCTGGCTGTAGGGGTAGGAGCTGTCGTTGTAGTTCTTGAGCGGCGCGTCGGTGATCTCGAACATTTCCTTGTTCGAGGCGCAGCCTCCCGCGGTGAGGAGAATGTTCTCCGCCAGGTAGCGCGTGCGCGCGCCGTTCGCGTCCTCAGCCACGACGCCCGTGACGGCGCCGGATCGGTTCGTGGTCAGCGCCTTGGCCTTGGTGTCGAGCAGCACCTTGACCCGGCCGGCGTCGATCTCCGGCTGGAGCTGCGCGTTCAGGATCCTGAGAATCGAGCGGCCGCCATTCTTGCCCCAGACGTAGCGCGGACGGCTGTAAGGCTCGTGCGTGGTGCCGAGGATCGGGTGTTCGGGATGGACATCGAAGCCGTTGTCCATGAGCCAGTCGAAAGTGTCTGCGCCGTTCAGCGTCGCGAGGCGCACGATGTCCCTATCCGCCGTGTTCTTGCTGATCCGCATGACGTCGTCGTAGTGCAGCTGCCCGGAGTCCTCGATGCCTTTCGACTTCTGCAGCGTCGTTCCACCGGCCGACATCTGCCCGGAAGACAAGTGCAGTGTGCCGCCCAGCTGGCCGGCAGCCTCGATCATCAGGACGCGGGCGCCACGCTTCGCCGCGAAGATCGCCGCCGGCATGCCGGCATTGCCACCGCCGACAACGATCAGGTTGTAGGGGCGCCCCGGCGCGTTCCGCACAGGCTCCGCGGCGGGGGCGTGACGGGGCATTCCTGCGATTGCGGCGCCGCTCGCGGCTGTCACCACGAACTCGCGTCGATTGAGCAGATCGACGCCTTCACGATGAGTTGACATGGTCAGGCGCGAAGCGGCTTCTCGGCGTACATATGCCCCGACGCACCGACGCTCGGCGCAACGTCGTACTTGGGCTCGAGACCCGCGCGCTTCAGCGTTGCCGGGAAGTCCCAGTTGGCATAAGTATTCCAGTGCGGCTCATAGTTGTTGCGCCGCTGAGTCTCGAACGCGCGCGCCTTCGCCGGAAGGGTGTTGGACGGTGAGTACTTAGGGTTGCCGACCGTGCCCATGTCGGAATGGTCGAGGATCCCGCCGGGCCGCAACAGGCGATGCGCCTCCGTGACGATCGCCTCGCCGTTCTCGACAGTGGCCTCGTGAAACATGAGGTGCTCGCAGATCAGGTCGAAGTAACCGTCCGGGAATCCGGTCTGCGCAGCGTCAGCGTGCCGGAAGTTGACTTCGAGCCCCATCTTCTGAGCGCGGTAGTGGGCGTAGCGCAGCACCGGCGCGGCGAGGTCGACGCCCCACACCTCGGCGTCGGGGAAGCGCATTTTCAGCGGCGTCGTGGACTGGCCAGTGCCGCAGCCCATGTCCAGGATCCGCAGCACCCTGCCGTCCGCCGGCTTCTTGCGGTTCATGCCGTTCTGCATGTGGTTTTCGTCGTAGTTCGCCGTGCCGCCCCGGAAGCCGAGCGTTACGGCGTAGTGGTAGACGACGCCCGCCAGCGGATCGCCGCAATAGCCGCCCGGCTGCTGGTGGATCTCATGCCGGGCCGAATCCGGAATCACCAGGTTTGGGTTCAACTCCAACTTGCCCGGGCCACGGTTCTGAGCCTCGTCCAGCTCGTCGAGCCAGAAGTCCCATTCTTTGACCTTCGCCCGACGCGCGCGGTCCCACATGAGCTGCTGCGTGTGGGACGAGAAGTGCGCCATCGCGGCCTGACCGGGCGCTTCCTTCATGATGTCGTAGCACTGCTCGTAATCGAGGCTCACATCGTCAAGGCTGTTGTGGCCCTTCGAGCGCAGGTACGCCTCCCTCGCAGCCTGTGCCTCGGGGTTGTTGCCCATCCGGCCCCGCGCCTTCACGAGGCCGGTCACGAAATTCAGGTGACTCTCGGCATCGAGCGAGCGAAATCGGATGCCGAGGACGTTCCTGTACTCCTCCGGCATGTCGTTGACGTCGATTCTGACGTCGCGGGAAGGCACCGATGATGAAGCGGCCCCGGCGGCGCCTGCGGTTGCAACCGCAGCGGCGGGCGCAGACGCGAGCAGTGTTCGGCGATTGATCATTGGCTGATCTCCTAAGACAACGGCGTCCAGCGCTGCCGAGGCTCAGCGCTTTTCGCGACCTAGCGGTGGCGTCTTGCTCGTCGGGTTGGGACCACCGGTGCGCTGCGGCACGCGGCCGAGAATGGAGAAAACGCGTTCGATGAGGTCGTCCCTCTCGGCATTCCATGCAGCCGCTTCGGCGTCGGTGGGCCGATAGGCTTCGATGGCGGCGCGGCTGACGGCCTTGTTCTGATCGAACAGCGATTCCATCACCATCATGCGGCGCCGCATGGCCCAGAACTCGGTGCCCAGGCTCATCACGACGGCGGTCAGGTTGTCGACCTGGGGGTCAGCAAGATACTGGGCCTTGTCCCAGTCACCTTTGACGAAATCCGAGGCGCTGGTTTGTCGAGTGTCTGCCATGAGGGCTGTCCCTGGATTGAGAGGAGAGGGGGAGCACCAACAGACGTCGCGAAGAGTCGGGACGCGAACATCGTTAGGAGTCTACTCTAGGCCAGGCATTGCTGAAAACGTATGCTTCGACGACGCCGCCTGGCGCAATTCACGGGGTTCACCAATGAGCTACAGGAATGGAAGCGGAGACACCGACGTAAGGCGACGCGGTCTGGCGCTGGCGGCGCTGGGTCTAACCTTTGCGTCCGCGTCGGTTGCCCCGGCGCGTGAAACGCCGCTCCAACGGTCCTACTCGACCGACCCACACATGACCTGCGATGCACTGCAGGAGGAGATTGCGCGCATGGACGCGATCATCGCCGAAAAGGGAACCGCTGCTGCCGTCATGCAGACGGCCAGGGACCGCAAGCAGCGAATCGGCGCAATACTCAAGTCGAGAAGCTGCGCCCCCGCCCCGGCCAAAGTCTTCGGACCCGACATGTACGATCTGCCCGGGACGGCCAAGACGCCTCGCTGAATGGTAGGCCTCGCCGGTGCGTTTCCAGTTGATGTGGGTTCCTCCCGCCTGCGTGGCGAGCGCCTTGGCGGGGATGCCGGCTGTGGCGGCGGACTACCTCAGCGTCGCTGAAGCCCAGCGCCTGATTTTTCCCCGCGCACAGTTCACTCAGGCCGATCTGACGCTGACCGACCCCCAGGCGGATGAGCTGGGGCGCGTTTCCGGGACCACCGTCTATCGCAAGCAGGTCAAAGTCTGGAGAGTATCAACCGGTGGGTGGTTTTTCCTCGATCAGGTGCCCGGCCGGGAAGATCGCATCACGTATGCGGTTGGTGTCGACGCTGACGGGTCGATCAAGTCGATCGAAGTCCTTGCCTGCGACGCCGAATATGATCAGGTCCGGGGCCCCTGGAGCCGCAATTTCGTCGGCAGGCATTACAGCCGCGTTCACCTAAGCAAGGCCGTCCCCAATATCTCTGGCGCCACGCTCTCGGCGGCGCACATCGCCGATGGGGTCACGAGGATCCTCGCAACCTATGCCCTGTTCCTCGCACCACGGGACGGTTGAACGGACCCAGCCGCTTCTCGGCACGCTCGTCAACGTCTGCTGTCGCGGCCTGGCGGCGGAGCCTGCACACTGCGCGATCGACGCAGCGTTCGCCGCGATCGCCGCGGTGCACCGCTTGATGAGCTTTCACGAGCCGACGAGCGACGTCAGCCGTTTGAATCGGTGCGCCGCATTCGGCCCGGTAGAGGTCGATTCGCAGACCTTGGCTGTGCTGTCGCTTGCGCTGGAGCTGGCCGAGGCCAGCGGCGGCGCCTTCGACGTTTCGGTCGCCGAGCGTCTGGTGGCATGGAAAAGTCTGCCGCGCCCTCCATCGGCTCCGACGCCCGACCCCGCTGCGTCGTGGCGTGACATCGAACTCCTGCCGGACCGACGGGTCCGGTTTCATCGCCCGCTGTGGATCGACCTCGGCGGCATCGCGAAGGGCTATGCCGTGGACCGCGCCGTCGAGCGCATCGTCGGCGACCCGTCCATCCGCTGGATCGTGAACGCCGGCGGCGACTTACGGGTTGCCGGTGACGGGGAGGAGTCCGTGCTGCTCAGGACCGACCGGCAGTCCGACGAGCAGGCCGCCGTCATGGAACTCGAGAACGCCAGCCTCGCCAGCAGTAGCGGCCGTGGGCGAAGCAAGCGCGCCGCGGGCGAAACGATGGGGCCGCATCTGGACGGCCGCAGGCGCCGGGCGGTCGGCGGGCGCAGCTTCGTCTCGGTCGTGGCGAGGGAATGCGCACTGGCCGACGCGCTGACCAAAGTGGTACTTGCGCTGCGTGCCGGCGCAGCCGGCGTGCTCGATCGGTATGGAGCAACCGCCTTCCTTCAGGATCCGCGGGGTAACTGGAAAACCGTGGGGACGCGCGCCTGACGTCAGCGCCGATCGTTCGATCGACGCGACGCTGCAGTCGCCGCCGCAGCGCCATCGGCATCACTACTTCGGCGCGCTCGCACCGCGTGCCCGCTTGCGCTCGCGTTCACCGATGCGTCCGGGCTATTTGACCTACGCAAGGCTCCAAATAGATCTTGAATACGGTTTGAATGACCGACGGCGCTGCACCAGCGGCCGTGGAGCGAGCAGCTCCGGCGTCCGCGGACGCGACCATTGCTGATTGCCGCTGCAACGCAGCATGAGATTGCGGGGCTGTGCGATGTCGCAGCACGATCTCGACCTGCCACCCGTGCTGGCGGGCGCTGGGATGGCGTCGCCGGCGAGCGTGGGATTTCACTATTGAAACCCAATGTCGGGTGGTGACGGGATGCCTCTCTGAACGGTTCCCGCCTGGCGCAAGATGTCGAGCGTCGCTCGGTCCCTAACTTCACTTCAGAGGATGAGCCAGCATGCGCCGAATTCCAGTCAATACTCGTCAGGCGTCGCGCGCGCATCTTGCAAGGGCGCTGTCGGCGACAACAATTCTCTTCAGCCTGGCGCAGAGTCCAGCGATGGCGCAGTCCGCCGCAGCCAGCGCGGGCGGGCTGGAGGAAATCGTCGTCACAGCGCGCAAGCGCGAGGAGACCTTGCTCGAAACGCCCATCGCCATCACGGCGATGACGGGCGAGGACCTTGCGGAGAAGGGCATCACGTCCTTCAACCAGCTCGCCGAGAGCACGCCGAGTATCAACATCGCGAACATTTCGGCGGGACGTAGCGACCGCTCGTTCCAGCAGGTCACTTTGCGCGGCTTCGTGCCGTCGTCGACCCTCTCGACGCTGACGGCAACATTCATCGACGGCGCGCCGGTGGCGTCCGCGACGGCGCTCATGTCCGTGTTCGACCCGGCCCGCGTGGAGATCCTCAAGGGACCGCAGGCGGCGTACTTCGGCCGCAACACCTTCGCGGGTGCGATCAACGTCGTCAACAAGCAGCCGGGCGAAGAATTCGGCGGTGCCGTCAGCCTGATGGGCGGGCAGCGCAGCAACCTAGACGTCACGGCGGCGATTGACGGACCGCTCCTCGGCGACCGTCTGGGCTTCCGTCTGGCAGGACGGATGTTCAAGAAGGACGGGTCCTACGAGAATGGCGCGGTCCCCGGCGAAACGCTGGGCGATCAGGAAACACGCACGTTCAGCATGCTCTTGACGGCGAAGCCGGTCGAGAACCTGTCGATCAAATTGTTCACGATGTACTCGGAGGACGACGACGGTCCGAGTACCCAGGGCCAGTTGTCGGCCTGGGAGATCCGGTCGAACAATGGCGCCGTCAATGTGCCGAGGCTCAGCGGCAGCAGCGCCGGAACCGTCATCGTGCCCAATTCGTCGAATTGCACGCTGGTCGGGTGGGCGCGCGGCACGGCGAATGGCGTCGATGTGTTCGGTGCCCCTGGATTTACGGGCACGCGCCCCTGGATCTGCGGCGCGGCGCCAAGCCTGCCGATCGGCTTCAGCCCGGTCCAGAATACGACCGAAACCACACTGCTTGCAGCCTCGCTCGCCGACCCGCGACAGCGCATCGTCTCGCCGAGCGATGGCGTCAAGGGCTATGGCCTGGTGCGCGAGTACTGGCACGGCCACCTGAACATCGACTGGGAATTCGGCGACAGCGGCTTCACGCTGTCTGCGTTGACCGGCATCAACGAGGAGTACTACAGCGAGGTCCAGGACCTCGACAACTACAACACGCTCTCGCTCACCAATCCGGCAAATCCGACGGGCACGCTGACGACGCGACGCAACTTCTGGGACTTCCTGTTCGGCGTGGAGCGTGACAACAAGGACTTTTCTCAAGAGCTGCGTCTGGCCTATGACAACGATGGCCCCTTCACGGGCCTGATCGGCGTCAACTATCTGGATACGCTGGTCTGGTCCGACCTCATCAGCATCACCGCCGAAATCGTCGGCGGGAGCGATCGCAACCTGAACACCGGTAGCAACGCCGGCAAGAACCTTGTCGAGACACGAAGCGTGTTCTTCGGCGGCACCTACCAGTTCACCGAGGCGTTCAAATTCAGCCTCGAGGGACGCTATCAGCAGGATCACGTCTTCGGCTTTGCGCCCATCAGCCGCGGCGTCGGCATCAGTGTGGGCACGTCGGCCGCGGCGGCATTCGGAGTGGCGGCGGGCGTATATCCCGCGCTCTCACCGTTGATCGATCGCAAGTACAAGAATTTCGTGCCGCGTGCCATCGCGCAGTGGGACTTCGCGCCCGACATGATGGCGTACCTGTCCTACTCCAAGGGCATCAACATCGGCACGAACACCTTCAACACGGCCTTCCTGGGTGGTTCGTCGCTCGGCATCGCGACGGCGCAGAGTCTGGGCATCTCGGTGGTCCAGCAGCCGGAAAAGCTGACCAATTACGAGGTCGGCTACAAAGCCAGCCTCCTCGACGGGCGCCTCAGCCTGCAATCGGCGGCTTACTACGGGAAGTGGACGGACCAGCTCAACAACCGCGGCGCTTTCTTCCAGGATCTGCCGATCGCCCAGGGCGGGACTGGAACGATTGCGCAGGTCAGCGGATTCGTGAACAGCGGTGTGGCGAAAATCAAAGGTCTGGAACTCGAGCTGGCAGCGCGGCCGACGCAGAACCTCGATCTCAACTTTGCCGCCGCCATGAACGACACGGAGATCGAGAGCTACGTGGCGCCCACCGTCACACAACTGAGCGGAGTTTCCGGAGACGGTTTCCGGGGCAGGCAGCTACCTGCTTCGTCGAAGTACTCGATGAATCTCGGTATCAAGTACGGGACACCGATCAGCGCCTGGGAAGACGGCAAGTGGTTTGTACGCGGCGATATGTCCTGGAAAGACAAGTTGTACCTGGATGCGTCCAACATCACCTGGATCAAGGCTCGCACCGTGGTGAATCTGCGTGCAGGAGTCTCGAAGGGTCCGCTGTCGTTCGAGGCGTTCGCGTTGAACGCGCTCAATGACAAGAACTACGTCGCGATCTCGAACAACGCGATCTTGACCCCGGGTACCAACGCGACCAACAGCGTGGGCGTAGCGACCAACAACGCCTTCGGCTACCTGAACGTGGGTCTGCCGGAATTGCGTATGGTTGGGGCGCGCATCGCTTACGAGTTCTGATCGACCCCGGCAGGCCGCGGACATGCCCTGCCCCATGAGCAGGCCGCCGTAAACCTGTACAGCGAGTAGTTCGCGCAATCGACCAGATGCCCGCTGGCGCCGGGGCCGGGTCACTGGAAGCGAGATTCGCAACGATTGGGACTTTCAAAGGCACTGTTCACGGCGACGGACAGCGGCGTTGCCAGGTCTGGATAGGTCCGGAACGGCTCGATCGGATTGCATACCCGCCTGCGCGACGCCCTGATCGGCCCGTCAGCCCCGTTCAATCCGACCCGCGCAAGAGCGGCCGCGACCGGGCCCGTCTCGCGACCGCGATGGCGGCGCAAATTCTCGTCTCGAACGGGTGGCCGACGCACTGCGGCGGCGGCTAAAGCAGTCTGCTGCCTTGCCGCAGCGGTGGCGGCGCCCGCGCGGCCATCGGCAAGAGCTCAGGCGAGACGCAGGCTCGATGCCGATGCGCCAGGATGCGTGCGATGACTGCAGGGCCCTCGACGCTTGCAACCACCCGCAACCCGTCCCTGGCAGCGGGCGCAGGTGTCGATCTGGATCGCGAACACGAGTTTCAGGCGCTGCGCCCAGCTCATCGCGTTGTGTGTCGGCACCGGGTGCTCAGCGCCCTGATAACCGTGAGCCCGTTTTCCGGGGCCACCTCGAGATCAAGCAACTGCGACAGCTCATGGTCGTCGTGGACATCGGCTGCGTCTCCGGGGCCTCGGAGCAGTTGCACATCACGCAGCCGGCGCTGACGCGCAACATCAAGAACCTCGAGGAGTCGCTAAACGCCATCCTTGTCGACCGAAAGCCGCGTGGCGTGGTACCGACCGAAGCCGGGCACGCGTTATGCCGATATGCGCACCTGATCCTCAACGAGGCCAAGCGCGCCGCGCGAGACGTACAGGCAATTGCCAACGGCAAGAAAGCCCACGTGCACATCGGCATCGCGGCGCTGTTCTCCAGATCGATCGTCGACCGGCTCGTCGTTGCGCTCATCGACACTGTCGACCTGCTGCTCGACCTGCACTCGATACACGAGGGCAGTGCGCCGTTGTTGTTGTCCGGCCCGCTCCACAAGGGCATCCGGCTCGCGCTGCAACTCGGCAGCCCGGCGACCGTCGTCGCGGACGCAGGCCATCCCGAGGGCCGACGGCTGCGCGACTATGGGGCCTTCGGCGAACCGGACAGCGAGCGCAACGCGCTGCTGGTCGAGTGCGGCCAGCACTGGGAAGCGCGCGCGGTCGAGGTGGCGCGCGACTGCACGGCGCGTTTCCTGCTCGCCTGCGGCGTAGTCGACGCGCCAGACCTGCCGGCCGGCTGGTGGCAGCCGGCGAGGGCAGCCCAGTCGGTCATCCGGGTCACCGAAGCCGTAGTGGCTACCAGTCTCGATTTCCGCTTCGCCGGGCCGTGGACCGGACTGGAGGAGTTTCCCGACGCGGGCACGGTGATCGCCTGGCAGGACGGTCATGCCGTGCGCACCCCGTACCCGAACTGCGTCCTGGTGATGCCTTCGCTGCGCCAGTTGCGGGCCGGCGTCACGGTGGTACGCTTCGGCCGGCGCGAGCCGGCGCCGGCCCGCCTGGCGTAGTGCGCCCGGCGCCTGGTTCCCCGGCGCCAACGAGGCACCCGCCGTGACCGAAAGGATCACGGCGGGTTGCGGCACGATCATCGTTCATCTTGCGGTACTCGCTGCGCCAGTCCCAGCGGCCCGCCAGGTCAGAACCTGACGAGCGCGCCGGCGTAGAAGTATCGGCCGATGTTGTCCCAGATCGCGTCGGCGGCGTAAACGCCACCGTTCCCGAGCAGGCCCGACGGCGGCAGCGTGTCCATCACGTTGTCGACGCCCAGGTACACATTCAGCTTCTCGCTGAATTCATAGCCGACCCGCAGGTCGTGATAGGCAATGCCGCGAATGAACTGTGAATCCGCAAAGTCGGCATTCGCGGGTGCCCGGCCGCCGACAGTGGAAATGTCCTCGACGCCGCCACCGAGGCCGACCGACGCGACCGCCTGCTTGCTGATGTAGCGCGCCTGGTAGCCCAGGTCGAACGGTCCGGTACGCAGGTTCAACGACAGGTTCACCTGCAGGCGCGGGTCACCGACCTCGCCAAGCAACTTGTCCGGCCGAGTCGGTTCGGAGATGAATGGGAAGTCGTTGCGGTTGCGTACATAGGTACCCAGCAAGTGAGAGGTCAGCTTCCCGAAGCCGAGATCACGGCGGTAGGCGACGTCGAAGTCGACGCCCCGGGCCGTGGCCTTGGCGAAGTTGATGCCACCCTGGATCAAGCCAAACTCCGGCGCCGAGGTCGAGAACAGGTTCGTCCCCGGCGTACGGCGTACGACCGCGCAGAACACGTTGTTCAGCGACGCGCCGTCGTAGCAGTTGTCCAGGATCTGCTGCGCCGTCGGCGAACCGATCACGTCCTCGATCAGGATCTCGTAATAGTCGATCGTGACCGACAGCCCCGGCGCGAAGCGCGGCTCGACGACCACACCGACGGTCCACGACTTCGAGGTCTCCTCCTTGAGGAACTCATTGCCGCCGGTCGAGAACGACGTGCTCGCCGAACGCGCCGGAGTGTTGATGAAGCCGGCGGGAATGCCGGCGGCACGGCAGTTCGCGACGCGGTTCGGACCGTTGCTGATGAAATTGACGTCGCAGGGGTCATTCAGCTGGTTGAAGTTCTGGCCAAGCGAGGCATACAGGTCGAACTGCGCCGGCGCGCGGACCGAGATGGCGTAGTTCGCGCGAAACTTCAGGTCGTCGATCGGCGCCCAGGCCAGGCCGCCGTTCCAGGCGAGCACTTCACCGATCTCGCCGTCGTACTGCGCCAGGCGCGCCGCGGCCTGCAACGACAATTCCTTGAAAAACGGCTTATCGGTGATCAGCGGCGCATTCATCTCGACGAACTCTTCGGTAACCTCGAACTTCTTCTTCGGCGTGAAAGCCGAGATCGCGGTCAGGAAGGTGCGGCCGCTCGAGACGATGTCGCCATAGTCGCGGAAGCCGTCTTCCTGGCGCCACTCGGCGCCGATCGCAAACCCGATCGGGCCGCCCGGTAGTTCAAATAGCTGCGAAGAGTCGCCCGCCACGTAGGCCGACGCCACCTTCTGCTCCTGCTTCTGGATCGACTGTGTATCGACACTCATGTAGTCGATCGCCGCCTGGCTCGGAGCGCCTTCGCCAAACAGGTTGATCGGCACGCAGGCTGCGATGTCGGCCGCGAGTGCCGCGGTGTCACCCGCAGGTGAGCCGGCCGGAACGGTAGTGACCTGGCCCGGAAGCTGGGAACGACACACGATCTGGCCGGTCGCATTGCGCACCGCGTCGGTCGCGAGGCGGAATCGCTGCTGGATACGGTTGTTGTCCGCCAGCACGTCCTGTTTGAACTTGCCGTAGTTCAGCGAAAAGTCATAGCGCCAGTCGTCGTTGAAGTCGCCCTTCACACCGAGTACGACACGCGAGGTCTCCCGGAAACCCGTTTCTTCGCGACTGCCGAAATCGAGGTTGTTGCGCTGCAGGCGGAACGCGGCGGTGCCGACGGGCAACGCCGCGCGGATCGTGGTCGCGGCAGCCGGGTTCAGGTACGCATTGTCGAAGAAGATCGGCACGCCCTGGCTGTTGGCACCGGCGAAGGAGCCCGAGTTGGCCCCCGTCTGCGTACCGCCACTGGCGAACGTCGGAGAAGACTGCTGGAAAATGTCGTAGCGGATGTACTTCGCTTCGACGTAGGGCGTCAGCGCCTCGCTGACGTCGAAGTGCGAGAGCAGGTTGATACCATAGCGTTCGACGAACGGTTGCAGCTGGCCATAGCGGCGCAGCGTCGAGCCGTCCCCGCCGACCTGGTTGCCCGTGCCGCGAGCGGTCTGCAGCCGCAGGTCCTGCCCGTAGTCGGCTTCGACCAACGTGCCGTTCGGTTGGAAGCGATAAACGCGCGGCAGTCCCGTGGCGACCGGCCCAATGCAGCCCGCCGCAGTCGCGCAGGCGCCGATGCCGCTGGCAGCACCGGAGGAGGCGACGAAAGTGCCGCCTTCCGACAGCCCGAGACTGCGGATGTTGTTGAGCAGGATGCGATCGGGAATGCCGTCCGTGCCGCCCGCCTCACCGCCCGGGTTCTCGTATAGCTGGTACTGCGTGCGGCCCGCGATCGAGCCCGTCTGTTTCGGCCGGTCGACCACGTCGAGCGACTCGGCGCGGTTGTACTCGAGCGACGCCGCGAAGTTTCCGCGGTCGTCGGTGAAGTTCATGCCGCCGGTCAGCGCGGCCGTCATGCTGAAGCGGTCGCCGCGCGAGCTGATGCCAGGTGAAAAGCGGGCCTGCAACCCTTCGAAATTGTCCTTGAGCACGAAGTTGACCACGCCGGCGACGGCGTCGGACCCGTAGACGGCCGAGGTGCCGCCCGTGACCACGTCGATCCGCTCGACCAGGTCGGTCGGTATGGTGTTGATGTCGACTCGCGCCAGGCCGGGAGAGGCCGAGACGTGGCGCCGACCGTTCTGCAGCACCAGCGTGCTCGTGGTGCCGAGACCGCGCAGGTCGAGGAACGCCACGCCCGCCGTGCCAATGAAGCGCGTGGAATTCGCCTGGCTGAAGGTATTGCGCAGGGCCGGCAGGTCGTTCAACAGGTCACCGAGCGAGACATTGCCGGTCTGGGTCAGCTCCACGGCAGTGACCGAGATGACGGGTACGGCCGAGTCGACATTGACGGAGCGGATGCGCGAGCCGGTGACGATGACCTCCGAGAGATCGGCGGCGTCGCCGTCCGCCTGCTCCTGCGCATACGCCGGAACGAGTGCCACGAAGCTGCCGAGCACACCCAACACGAGGGTTCGCAGCGGGCCGAGCCCGCCCTGATGGTTTTTCACAGATTGTCCTCCCAAAGCGCGCCTGCTCACCGGCTGCTTGGGCTGGCTCGCTGAGGCATTAAAGTGGTTCCCGGCGGAGGTTGGTCCCGTTTCCCTGGACCAGGGTCCTTCGTCGGCGTTGAGACCAATACTAGCTTCGCATGCAGAGAACGCAACGGCGTGGCATGGAAGCGACAGGTCGGGGCTGCAGCGGCCTTCAGCTGGCTGTCCTTGCGCTAGCGGCGGGTGCTCCATTTGCGTCAGCGCAACAGTAGCCGAATCGAACCGATCTTATGTCATGCGCGCGGCCCGCGGATTGGCGCCCGACGGACGCCGGACTGCCGGATTTGCGGCCGCTACCTCGATTCGACGACCGAGCGATAGACCTTCGCAAACTCCTCGGGGCTGCGCACACACACCGCCAGATCCTTCAACAGCCCGTCGTGCAGGTCATAGACCCAGCCGTGGATCTCCAGCGCCTTGCCGCGGTCCCAGGCGCTCTGCACGATCGTGGTCTCGCAGACATTCAGCACCTGCTCGATCACATTCAGTTCGCACAGACGGTTCAGCCGCCGCAGCGGATCGACGATCTGATCGAGCTTCGCGCGGTGCTTCTTCATCACGTCCTGCACATGCCGCAGCCAGTTGTCGATCAGGCCGAGCCGCCGGTGTTCGAGTGCGGCCTGGACGCCGCCGCAACCATAGTGCCCGCAGACGATCACATGCTCGACGTCGAGCACGTCGACTGCGTACTGAAGCACCGAGAGGCAGTTGAGGTCGGTGTGCACGACGACATTCGCGACGTTGCGATGCACGAACAGCTCGCCCGGCAGCAGGCCGACGATCTCGTTGGCAGGCACCCGGCTGTCGGCGCAGCCGATCCAGAGGTAGTCCGGTGACTGCTGGCCGACCAGCTTGCTGAAGAACTCGGGGTCGGCGTCGCTGACCTGTTTGGCCCAGTCGACGTTTCGGCCGAAGAGCCGGGAAAGGCTGCGCATCCTGTCTGCCTCAGTCCGCGCGCGGCGGTGTATCGTCGTTGCCGAGCGTGCGATCCAGGAAACGCACGATGGACGCGTAGGCGTGCGGCCCGGTGCCCTGAAATCTCAGCAGACCGTGCTTGCTGCCCGGATAGGGCATGGTGTCGAAAGGCTTGCCGAGATCCTGCAGCCGCGCGTAGAGGGCGGTGCTGTGCGTGAACAGCACGTTGTCGTCGGCCATGCCGTGCAGCACCAGCAGTGGTGCGCGTAGCTGCGCGGCGTGCGTCAGCACGCTGCTGTCGCGATAGGCCTCGGGAAACGCCTCGGGCGTTCCGAGATAGCGTTCGGTGTAGTGCGTGTCGTAGAGCGCCCAGTCGGTCACCGGTGCGCCGGCGACGCCAGCCGCGAACTGCTGCGGCGCGCGCATCAGGCACATCAGCGCCATGTAGCCGCCATAGCTCCAGCCGAACACGCCGATGCGTGCCGGATCGACGAACGGCAGGCTGCGCAGGTACTCGGCGCCGCGAACCTGGTCGTCGACCTCGACGCGCCCCAGCCGGTGGTGCAAGGTGCCCTCGAACGCCTCTCCGCGGAAGCCGCTGCCGCGGTTGTCGAGCGTGAACACGACGTAGCCGCGCTGCGCGAGGTACTGGCGGAACAAGCCCTCGTTGCTGCGGGGGAAACCGCCCCAGGCGCGGCGCACGCGCTGCACCCCGGGCCCGCCGTAAACGTCGAAGACGACCGGATATCGGCGCCCGGGTTGGAACTCGCGTGGCCGGATCACCTGGTAGTGGAGCACCTGGCCGTCCGCTGCCTGCAGCGTGCCGAACTCGGTGGGTCGATGCGCAGCGATGAAGGGTGCGTAGGGATGGCTCGCGTCGAGGCGGTTGGCGACCAGCTCTGCCACTTGCCCACCGTCGGCGCGGCGCAGCACCAGGGACGGCGGCGTGTCGGGATCGGAGAAGGTGTCGAGCCAAAGCCGCGCATCGGGCGACATCGACACCGAATGCCATCCGGCGCGCCTCGACAGCCGGCGCAGCCCGGAGTCGATCGCCTGCGCGTCGTGCGGACCCTCGAGCGGCGCGACGTAGAGGTGTCGCTCGATCGGCGTCTCGCGGTTGGCGGAGAAATACACGAGGCCGCGGCGCTCGTCGACGGCTTCGATTGCGCGCTCGCCACCATCGCCCGCCACCATCCACGCTCCCGCGGTGACGGGTCGCAGCAGACGGCCGTCGTAGTCGTAGAGGTAGAGGTGCCGATAGCCACTACGGTTCGACGCCCACAGAAACGCGCGTCGCCGGGGCAGGAAGGTCAGCTCGTCGTGCAGCGGCACCCAGTGATCGCTGCGCTCCTCGAGCAGGTCGCGCGCGCGACCACTCGCCGCATCGACACGGCGCAGCACGAGCCGTTGCTGGTCCCGCCGCTGCCACTGCACGGCCAGCGAGGCGGAATCTGGGAACCAGTCGACGCGCGCGAGATAGCCGTCCGCGGTCGATGTGGTTTCCGCGCGCACTGACGGTGCCGGTGCCGCGCGCGATGTCGGGGCCACCTCCATCGACACCGGCGGCGCGACGCTCAGCGTACCGTCCTCGGCGCGCCGCAGCGCGGCGACCCAGAGCTGCACGTCGGCGTTCGGCCGACCCGCGGCGGGGTAGCGTTGTCGCACCACTCGCACCGAGCGGGCGAGGATCTCGAAGCGCTCGACCTCGTCCACCGCAGATTCGTCGACGCGCGTGAAGGCGAGGCGTGTCTCGTCCGGCGACCACCAGTAGCCGGTGCTGCGATCCATCTCTTCCTGCGCGACGAACTCGGCGACGCCGAAGTGCAGCGTGCCGCCGCCGCCATGAGTCACGGCCGTTTCGCGACCGCTGACCAGATCGATCACGTACAGGTTCTGCGCGCGGACGAAGCTGACGAAGTGACCGCGCGGCGAAAACTTCGGGTCGGTCTCGAACGCATCCGTGCTCGTCAGGCGCCGCACGGCGGTTCGCGCGGGTGCGTCGCGATCGTAGAGCCAGAGATCGCCGTCCATCGGGAAGAGCAGGCGGCGCGAGTCAGCGGAGAACTGATAGTCGACGATGCCCGACAGCGACGAGGTGCGCTGCCGCTCGCGGCGCTGCTCTTCTTCGCTGTTCATGATGCTGTTCATGATTGCGGGGTCTGCGCCCGGGCGGGGCACGCCGTCGATTCCGGCACGGAGGGCGGAAGAGTCGACCAGCTTCGACGCTCGCTGGCGCGCGACGTCCCAGGCCCAGAGGTCGAGGCGATCCTTGTCGTCGGCGCGCCCCTGCAGGTAGGTGACCAGCCGGCCATCGGGAGAGAAGCGCGGGTTGCGCAGCGAGGCGCCGGAGAGGTCGGGCGCGGCAAAGATCCGCTCGATCGTCAGCGCTGCGGCCGGCGCTGCCACCGAGGCCGGCATCAGGCACGTGGCGTAGCCCAGCACCAGCACCGCGAGCGGTCGTAACAGAGTGGTCATCGCGCGGTACCGTCCGATAACATGCCGGGCCTCACTGGGCGCGAGTGTAGGCAGGAACATGGCACATCGCTACAGGGCCGCGGCAGCGTCCGTCGGCGCGGCACTCGTGTTGCTGGCCGCCGCGTCGACGCGGGTGTTCGCGGCGCCCCTGGTGTATCCCGCGGTGTCGCGCGGCGCCACCGTCGATGACTACCACGGCACGCAGGTCGCGGACCCGTATCGCGAACTGGAGTCGTCCGACGCCGCAGCGACCCGCGCTTACATCGCCTCGCAGAACGCGCTCGCCCAGCCGTGGCTGGAGGCGATTCCGCAGCGTACCTGGATCAAGGCGCGGCTCGAGGCGCTGTGGAACTACGAGCGCGTCGGCCTGCCGCGCAAGGAGGGCGGGCGCTATTTCTTCCTGCGCAACGACGGGTTGCAGAACCAGAGCGTGCTGTACTGGGCTGAATCGCTCGAGTCGACGCCGCGCGCGCTGATCGACCCGAACACCGAGCGGGCCGACGCTACCGTGTCACTGGCCCGCTTCGAGCCCGCGCCCGACGGCCGCGTGGTTGCCTATTCGCTCTCCGACGGCGGCACCGACTGGGATCTCTGGCGTTTCCGGCGTGTCGACGATGGCGTCGACCTTCCAGATGAGCTGCGGTTCTCGAAGTTCTGGGAGTTCACCTGGTCGCGCGACGGTCGCGGCGTCTGGTACAGCCGCTATCCCCCGCGCAGCGCCGCCGCAGAGCCTCGCGGCGACGACCAGGCCCAGCCGGCCGTGTACTTCCATCGCCTCGGCGAGCCGCAATCGGCCGACCGGCGGGTCTACGCCGTCACCGACCACGCGACGCGCGTGCCCTCGGCGCGTGTCAGCGACGACGGTCGCTGGCTGGTCGTCACGCTGTTCGACGGCTACCGCAGCAATGCTATCGAACTGCTCGATCTGTCCCGCGCCGGCGCGAAACCGCAGCGGCTGTTTTCCGCCTGGGACGCCCTCTATACGGTGGTCGGCAGCGAGGGCGACATTTTCTACGTCCAGACCACGAATGCGGCGCCGCGTGGCCGGCTGATTGCAGTGGATGCGCGTCGTCCGGCGGCGCGCCAGTGGCGCGAGGTGGTGCCGCAAGCGGACGCCGCGCTCGCGGCCACGAGCCTGGTCGGCGGACGCCTCGTCGCGCAGTACGTGCGCGACGCCCACAGCGTGGCGCGGCTGTTCACGACGGACGGGCACCCAATCGGCGAGGTGCCCCTGCCGGGGCTCGGCACGGTCGAAGGCTTCGCGGGCCACGCGCGCGATGCTGAGACCTTCTTTACCTATACCGACCACCTGAGCCCCACGCAGGTGCTGCGCTACGACGTGGCGACCAACACGGCTCGCGTGTTCCGCGCGCCGCAGCTCGCCGCCGACACGTCGCGCTACGTCACGCGGCAGGTGTTCTTCACCTCCCGCGACGGCACGCGGGTACCGATGTTCATCACCCACCGGCGAGACTTCGTGCCCGACGGCAACGCGCCGACGCTGCTCTACGGCTATGGCGGCTTTGCGATCTCGCTGACGCCGGCATTCCGGCCGGCGGTGTTGACCTGGCTGGAAATGGGCGGCGTCTATGCCGAGGCAAACCTGCGCGGTGGCGGCGAGTACGGCGAAGCCTGGCACCAGGCGGGCACGCTGGAACGCAAGCAGAACGTCTTCGACGACTTCCTCGGCGCGGCCGAATGGCTGGTCGCGCAGCGCTACACGCGGCCGGCGCGTCTTGCGATCTCCGGCCGCAGCAATGGCGGCCTGCTGGTGGGGGCGGCACTGGCGCAACGGCCCGAACTGTTCGGTGCGGCGCTGCCGGCCGTTGGCGTGCTGGACATGCTCCGCTACCACACCGCCAGCGCCAATGCCCGGCAGTGGTCGTCGGACTACGGCCTCAGCGAGGACGCGTCGCAGTTCAGGGCGCTGCGTGCTTACTCCCCGGTGCACAACCTGCGCGACGGCGCCTGCTATCCGCCGACACTCGTGACCACCGCCGACCGTGATGATCGCGTCGTGCCGTGGCACAGCTACAAGTTCGCGGCGGCGCTGCAGCATGCCCAGGGGTGCGCGAACCCCGTGCTGATCCGCATCGAAACCCGCGCCGGTCACGGGGCGGGCAAGCCGGTGTGGATGCAGGTCGACGACTATGCCGACCAGTGGGCCTTCGCCGCCCGCGCGCTGCGCATCGAACTGCCCCCGAAGTAGCCCGCGCGCTGCGCGTCTCCACCACTCGCTCGCTGTAGGTGTCGGACTACGACGCAGCCTCCGGCACGCCGACAGCCGCGCCCGGCGATGGATGACGCCGGCAGGATGGGGATTGCCCGATCGTGATCGAGGTCTCCCAGTCCTTCAAGTTCCCATGCGACGCACCCCAGCCCTGGCGCCGCGCTTGCCGCGCGCTCGCGACCGACTCCTCGAGGTGTGGGCGATCCGCAGGGTTGGGCCACCGAATGCCTGAGGCCCGGCGCGACTGGCCACCGCAGCACAGCGAGATGGCGGACCTGATCCGCGCTCACGACTGGGCGCGGACGTCGTTGGGCGCGCTCGAGGGTTGGCCCGACGAACTTCGGCACGCCGTGGTCGCGATGCTCGATTCCCCCTATCCGACCAACGTGCTGTGGGGCGAGGATCTGCTGCAGCTCTACAACGACGCATTCCGTCCGACGCTCGAGCGACGCCATCCCACGGCGCTCGGGCAGCGGCACGCCGAGTGCTGGCCCGAGGTCTTCGGTTTCAACGAGCCGATCTGCCGTCGCGTGCTGCAGCTCGCCGAGTGCGTCAGTCTCGAGGACCAGCCGTACCTGATCGCGCCCGGCGGCATCGCCGCAACACGCTATTTCACCATCGCCTACACGCCGATCCGGCGCGGCGACGGCACGGTGTCGGGTGTGCTCGTGACCTCGACCGAGACCACGGCGCGTGTACTCGCGGAACGACAGCTGCGCGATGTGGCCATCGACGCGCTGCGCACCGAGCGCGCCCTCGCCGAGGCGGACCGGCTCAAGGACGTGTTCCTCGCGACCCTGGCGCACGAACTTCGCAACCCGCTGGCACCGATGCGCAGCGCCGCGCAGGCACTGTCGCGGCACGCGTTGCCCGCCGCGGAGATGGTGCACGCCAGCGAAGTGATCAATCGCCAGGTGCGGCATATGGCACGGCTGCTGGACGACCTGCTCGACGTCTCGCGGATCACCCGCGGAAAGCTCGAACTGCGCCGCGAGCGTGTCGCGCTGCAGTCGCTGGTCGCCGCGGCCGTCGAGATGGCGCGTTCGGACATCGACGCCCGGCAGCATGCGCTGGTGCTGCGGCTGCCGGAGCCGGACCTGTGGCTCGACGTCGACCCGGTGCGGATCTCCCAGGTGCTCACCAACCTGCTGACCAACGCGGCGAAGTACACCGACTGTCGTGGCGAGATTCGGCTCGTGGCCAGGCTCGAAGGGGAAGAGTGCGTCTTGGTCGTCGCCGACAACGGCGTCGGCCTCGCCGAGGAAGCGCTGGGCAGGGTATTCACCGCGTTTGCGCAGCAGCAGCCGGTGCTCGATCGCTCCGAGGGCGGGCTCGGCATCGGTCTCTCGCTCGTCAAGGGGCTGGTCGAACTGCACGGCGGCAGCATCGCGGCCTACAGCGAGGGTCCAGGGCGGGGCAGCGAGTTCGTCGTTCGGCTGCCGGTTGCGCGACCCGCCCCGGTATCCGCGCCGTCGCCTCTGCGCGGTGACGGTATCCACGCCGTCCCTGCAGACGTCGGCACGCCGCGCCGCGTCTTGATCGCCGACGACAACGTCGATGCCGCCGAGAGCCTGGCGATCCTGCTGCGACTCGCGGGGCATCGCGTCCTCGTCGCCCATGACGGACTCGATGCCCTGCGCCTCGCGGCGCGCGACCGACCCGATGTCGTGGTGCTCGACATCGGCATGCCGGGCTTGAACGGCTATGAGGTCGCGCGCAGCCTGCGGCGCGAGGACTGGGGGCGCGCACTGCGGCTGATCGCCGTCACGGGCTGGGGCCAGGACGAGGACAAACGGCGCGCCACGGCCGCGGGTTTCGACTCCCACCTGACCAAGCCGTTCGAGCCCGAAATCCTCGAGGCGCTGGTCGGGGAAATCGGCAGGGACGGCTGAGGGATCGGCGCGACGGCTGCCGGCCAGCGCGCCCTCAACCCTTCACGAAGTCGCGGCGGATCAGACGGAAATACGCCTCGGAAAGCGCGTCGACGCCACGTTGCGCGAAGCGCGGGAAATCGTCGAGCGCGCCGTCGCGCTCCAACAGCACGATCTCATGCGTCGCGTCGAACAGCGCATGTACCTCGGGCTCCAGCACCGCATGCGGCGGCCCCGCCATCTTCGCCTGGTCGTACTCCATCGTGACCAGCAGCGTCGCGGCGCCCGGCGGCGACAGTTCCGCGAGCTTGTCCGCGTAAGCACGCCGCAGCGACGGCGGCAGGGCCACCAGCGAGGCTCGATCGAAGACGCCGTCGATCGGCCCGAGCGAGGCGGCATCGAGGCCGAAGAGGTCGCCGCAGCGCAGGTCGATGCGCTCGAGCACGCCGTGTTCGGCGACGAACGACTGCACCGCCTCGGCGGCGAGTTCGATGCCGACGACGCGATGGCCGCGCGCGGCGAGCCAGATCATGTCGAGGCTCTTGCCCGCCAGTGGCACGAACACGCGGGCGTCGCGCGCAAGCCCGAGCCTGGCCCAGTGTCGATCCAGCCCCTTGTGCGGGGCGCTCTGGTGAAAGCCGATCTCGTTGCGTCGCCAGCGCTCGAGCCAGAAGGCCGGGTCCATCGCTAGGCGCCGCGATGGGGTGCGTCATCCGCTGCAGGCGGCAGCTCGGACTCGTCTGCCGGCTCGCCGGGAATCGCGCGGTCGCCATTCAGCCAGGCGCCGAGATCGATCAGGCGGCAGCGTTCGCTGCAGAATGGACGTTGCGGAAAATCAGCGTTCCAGAGGATCGGGCGGCCGCAGGTGGGGCAGTTCACGTGCAGCAGGTGATTTCGAAATGGACCTCGCCCTCGGCCTGGCGTGGCCGGTCCGCCGGTCCGTTCCAGGTGACGAAGCGGATGCTCGAGCGGTAGTGGCTGCCGCTGATCTCCGGATAGATGCCCGCGCCGGCTGGCAGGGCGATGCGCATCAGCTGCACGGGCGCATCGCGATCGAAAGTGATGTGGTAGACGCCGCCGTGCGCGACCTCGGCACGCGGCCGACCACTCTGGCGCGTCAGCCACAGCAGCTCGGCGATCGCATCGCAGAGCGGGCGCAGCATCGTCATCCACTGCGTGAAGGTCTCGCCGCGCGACGGGGCCGCCTGGCTCAGCCAGAAGTAGAAGTCCGGCAGGTCGAACTCGCAGGTGCCGCCGGGAATCGCACTGCGGTGCTTGATCGCCGCGAGGAACTCCGATTCCTTCAGCGGCTGCAGGAAGGCCGTTCCGCAGGCCAGCAGATCGGCGCGCAAGCGCAACAGGTTCGAGATCACGCTGCGCAGGCGCGTCTGGTCGACGCCGGGCTTCGATTGGAACTCGTTCAGCAACGACACCTGCCGCTCGAGCTCCTTGAGCACGTCGGCGCGCGTGTCGGCGCGGGTGGTGATCGAGAGGATGTCGAGCAGGCTGTCGACCGCGGCCCGGCTTCCCCAGTGGCTGGGCGACTGATGGTGGAAGAGCGCCTGGTTGTACAGGAAGTCGACGCGCAGGAAGGAGCGCATCCGCTCGTTCAGGGGTTGCTCGAAAATGATCGGGGCCGTCGCGGCCGCAGGGGACGGCGCCGGCGCCCCGGGGTCGGCGGGCTCCGAAGACATGCGGCTATTCTGCGTCACCGCGCGCTGCCTTGCGATACTGGCGGTGCAGGGCGTGCACGCGCTCGCGCAGCGCGGCTCGGTCGCCGGCGTTCACGATCACGTCATCGGCGACGGCGAGCCGGACCTCGCGCCCCGCCTGGGCGGCGATCATCGCGCGGGCCTCGGCCTCACTCGACCCGTCCCGGGCCATCACCCGCTGCCGTTGCAGATCTTCCGGGCAATCGACCACCAGCACCCGGTCCACGCGGCCTCGCCCGCCGCCCTCCACCAGCAGCGGGATCGCTAGGATCTGGTAGTCGCCGCCCGCTGCGGCCGAGCGCCGGTCCATTTCGGCGCGGATCGCCGGATGGGTGATCGCCTCCAGGTCCCGGCGGGCGTCCGGATCGGCGAACACCTGGCTGCGCAGCCGCCGCCGGTCCAGGTGGCCGTCGCCCTGCAGCACGCCTGCGCCGAAGCGCGCCACGATCGCCTGCAGCGCCGGTTCACCGGGAGCGACGATGTCGCGGGCAATCGCGTCGCTGTCGATCACCGGCACGCCGAGCGCGGCGAACAGCGCTGACACCGTGGTCTTGCCGCTGGCGATGCCGCCGGTGAGGCCCACGCGGTACACGGTCAGGGGCGGGGGCGGGGGCGCGGGGTCATCGCGAGCACCGCAGGTTCAGTGAGCCGGCCGGAACAGGCCGAGGTAACCGCCCACGACCTCGTCGCCGTACATCAGCATCAGCCAGCCGGCCGCCGCCAGATAGGGCCCGAACGCCATCGGCACGCTGCGGTCGCGGCCGAAGCGAATCATCAGCGCGATACCGACCACCGCTCCGACCAGCGCCGAGCCGAGCACGATGGGCAGGATCATCTGCCAGCCGAGCCAGGCCCCGAGCGCTGCGAGCAGCTTGAAGTCGCCATAGCCCATCCCTTCCTTGCCGGTCGCGAGCCTGAACAGGTGGTAGACGCTCCACAGCGAAAGGTAGCCGGCGATCGCGCCGATGACCGCCGTGCGAGTGTCGACCGGCACCGCGGCGCCGCCGATGTCCGCCGCCCACAGGCTGAGGGTGAGTCCGATCCACAGCAGCGGCAGCGTCAGCGAATCCGGCAGCAGCTGGGTGTCGAGGTCGATGAAAGTCAGTGCGACCAGATACCAGGTCAGCACCAGTGCCGCGCCCAGCGGCCAGCCCCAGCCGAACTTCCACGCGACCGCCGCGGACATCAGGCCGGTCAGCAGTTCGACCAGCGGATATCGAGCGCT
Source organism: Pseudomonadota bacterium (assembly GCA_043748075.1). GTDB lineage: Bacteria > Pseudomonadota > Gammaproteobacteria > Steroidobacterales > Steroidobacteraceae > UBA964. The sequence continues at coordinate 3,616 of JAYTNX010000177.1, read as the reverse complement.
GATCGGGGCACGGCAGGTCGCGCAGCGCCCCCGCAGCGCGAGCCAGCTGAGCACCGGCACGTTTTGCACGGCGGTGATCGGCGCCCGGCAGGCCGGGCAGGCGGAGCGTGGCACGACCAGGTTGTAGGGCTCGGCCTTCGCCGGCTCGCTTCCGGCGAGCTCCTCGCACTGCGCGCGCCATTCGCGATCCAGCATGACTGGCACGCGGTGTACGACCACGTTCAGGAAGCTGCCGACCAGCAGCCCGACCAGGAACACGGCCCCGACCAGCAGCGCCGGCGAACCGGCCAGCAACTCGACCAGCGCCATGGCGGCCCCGCGCGGCGGCGGCTTAGACGACCGAACCGAGCTTGAAGATGGGGAGGTACATCGCGATCACGAGGCCGCCGACCAGCACGCCGAGGATGGCCATGATCAACGGTTCGAGCAGGCTCGACATGCTGTCGACCGCGTTGTCGACGTCGGCTTCGTAGAACGTGGCGACCTTGCCCGACATCTCGTCCAGCGCGCCGGATTCCTCGCCGACGGCGATCATCTGGATCACCATGTTGGGGAACAGCTGCGTATTCGCCATGGCCTGTTGCAGGCGCTGGCCGGTGGCGACCTCGTCGCGCATCTTCAGCACCGCGTTCTCGAAGACGATGTTGCCGGTGGCGCCGGCCACGGAGTCGAGCGCCTCGACCAGTGGCACGCCGGCTGCGAACATCGTCGCGAGCGTGCGCGCGAAGCGCGCGATCGCCGCCTTTTCGAGGATCGGGCCGATGATCGGCGCCTTGAGTACCACGCGGTCGAGCGTCTCGCGCATTTTCTTCGAGCGCTTCTTCATGTACAGGAACCCGTACACGGCGCCGGCGATTGCCGCGCCGAACAGGATGCCGTTGTTCTGCAGCCAGCGCGACATGTTGATCACGAACTGCGTGAACGCCGGCAGGTCGGCACCGAAGCCCTTGAACAGCGACTCGAACTGCGGGATCACGAAAATCAGCAGAATCACCGTCACCACCACCGCGACGACCATGACGGCAGCCGGATAGAACAGCGCCTTCTTGACCTTCTTCTTGAGGGCCTCGGTCTTTTCCTTGTAGGTCGCGATCTTGTCGAGCAGCGACTCGAGTGCGCCGGCCTGTTCGCCGGCCTCGACCAGGTTCACGTACAGGTCGTCGAAGTACAGCGGGTGCTTGCCCAGCGCCTCGTGCAGCGCGCTGCCGCCTTCGACGTCGGCCTTGATGTCGAGGATCAGCTTCTGCACCGCCGGCTTGTCGTGGCCGTTGCCGACGATCTCGAACGACTGCACCAGCGGGATGCCCGCGGCCATCATGGTCGCGAGCTGGCGGCTGAAGAGCGCGATGTCCTCGGCCTTGACGCTGCCGCCCCCGCGGCTGAACAGCGTGATCTGTTTGGCGATCCTGTTCGGAATGATGCCGCGACGGCGCAAGTCCTGGCGCAGCGACTGCTCGTCTGCGGCCAGGTCTTTGCCCTTGATGCGGTTGCCTTTCTTGTCGACGCCCTGCCAGGTGAAGGCGACGTCGCGTTTGATCGACTTGGCCGATGCGGTCGCTGCGTTTGCCATGGGTGTCCTGCGCTCAGTCGATCGTGACGCTGTTGATTTCTTCGAGGCTGGTCATGCCGCCCTTCACCTTCTCGAGCCCCGCGCGGCGCAGGTCCCAGATGCCGGTGCGCTTGGCCGCGTCCGCGATGTCGATCGCGCTGCCGCCGCCCATGATGATGCGGCCGATCTCCTCGGTGACCGGCATCACCTGGTAGATACCGAGGCGGCCCTTGTAGCCGTCGGTGCAGCTCGAGCAACCCTTGGGTGCATAGAGCCGCAGGCCTGCCTGCACGTCGGTCGGCTGGAAGCCTTCCTTCAACAGCGCCTCGGCGGGGATGTCCACCAGCGTCTTGCAGCTGCCGCAGAGTCGGCGCGCGAGACGTTGCGCGATGATCAGGCTCACCGAGGTCGCGATCGCATAGGGCTTCACGCCCATGTCGATCAGGCGCGTCAGGGTCTGCGGCGCATCGTTGGTGTGCAGCGTCGAGAGCACCAGGTGACCGGTCTGCGCGGCCTTGATCGCGATCTCCGCGGTCTCGAGGTCGCGGATCTCGCCGACCATCACGACGTCCGGGTCCTGGCGCAGGAACGAGCGTAGCGCCGCGGCGAAGGTCAACCCCACCTTGACGTTCACGTTGACCTGGTTGACGCCGGGCAGGTTGATTTCGGCCGGGTCCTCCGCGGTCGAGATATTGGTGTCTTCCTTGTTCAGGATGTTCAGGCCGGTGTACAGCGACACGGTCTTGCCCGAACCGGTCGGGCCAGTGACCAGGATCATGCCCTGCGGCTTCGCGAGATACTTGAGATACAGGTCTTTCTGGAACGGCTCGTAGCCGAGCGCGTCGATGCCGAGCATCGCCGACGACGGATCCAGCACGCGCATCACGGTCTTCTCGCCGAACAGCGTGGGGCAGGTGCTGACGCGGAAGTCGATCGCCCGCGTCTTGGAGATCTTCATCTTGATGCGCCCGTCCTGCGGGACGCGGCGCTCGGCGATGTCGAGGCGCGCCATCACCTTCAGGCGGGCCGAAATCTTCTGCGCCAGCTGCACGGGCGGCGAGGCAATCTCCTTCAGCACCCCGTCGACGCGGTAGCGCACGCGGTAGATCTTCTCGTACGGCTCGAAGTGGATATCGGAGGCGCCGCGACGGATCGCATCGAGCATGATCTTGTTGACGAACTTGACGATCGGCGCGTCGTCGACGTCGCTGGTGTCGTCGTCGAGTTCCGGGTCCCCGCCGCTGACGTCGAGGTTCTCGAGGTCGATGCCTTCCTCGTCGGAGAGGCCAGGCATCGAGGTGTCGGCCTGTTCGACCGCCTTGTCGATCGCCTTCTGCAGCTTGTCGTCCTCGACGACGATCGCCTCGACGCCGAGGCCGGTGGCGAACTTGATCTCGTCGATCGCGTTGATCGCAGTCGGATCCGAGACGCCGAGGAACAGCCGCTTGCCGCGACGGAACAGCGGCAGCACGCGATGCTTGGCGATCAGTTTGTCGCTGGCGAGCTTGACCGTGTCGAGATCGATAACGACGGAATCGAGATCGATCAGGGGAACGCCGAACTCGCTGGAGGCGGCAATCGCGACGTCGCGCGCGGTGACCACGCCCTTCGCGATCAGCTGCGAAACGACCGAGGTGCGCCGGTCCTTGGCATCGGCGACCGCCTGGTTCATGGCCGACTCTTCGACCAGGCCGTCCTGCACGAGCCGCTGCGGCAGTCCGCCGAGACTGGAGCGCGAGGGTCCACCAATGGCCAAAGAAGCGTTATCGTTCATGCACTTGCAAGACAGTTCGAGCGACCGAGGTTACATAGTCTACTCGACCGGACCCTCCCGGCAATTGTCATAGAACGGGGCATTCCCGATCCTCGCACAGGGGGCCAGGCTCCTGCGTGACCGGACTCGCAGTCCCGGAAAGCACGAAGCCCCTCCGGAGAGGGGCTTCGTGGGACCGATCAGGTCTCTGCTTGGCCGACTAGATGCGGCAGTTGGCCGGTCGGTACTTGGAGGTCAGCGAGCCGCCGGTGGCCGCGAGCACCGCACCGGTGGCGATCGTCAGCGACGCCGGC
>JAYTNX010000176.1:0-24632 GCA_043748075.1 Pseudomonadota bacterium | reverse complement strand
GCCTCGAACATCAGGTAGCTCTGCGGCACATCGACCAGGTGGCTGACGTTGAACAGCATGAAATAGCGCTCGCCGACGCCGGCGGCGAAGTTCTGCTGGATCTGGCTGCCCGTCAGTGCGCGGTTGTGTACCGCGACCAGGCGCAGCACACCCGACCAAGACCGGTTGCTGGAGGTCTCGTTGCCGAGCACCAGCGCGAAGCTGTCGTCCCAGTCGGACAACGAGCCGCCGCCGGATCGATCCGCGTCACCGGTGTAGTTGCCGTTGACGTAGATGCGCCGCCCGTTGACCGGGTCGAAGGTGACGACGACGTGCTGCAGGGAGGCCTGCGCGTCGCGATCGGCCGCCGCAGTCAGCAGCGCCGCTTCGCCGTTGGAGTCGGTCTTGCTGCTGCGGTTGAATGCCTGGTACTGGTACTCGCGCTGCGCGAGCGTCATGTTGCGGGCCATCGTGCCGCCGGAGTAGCTGACGACGAAGGCGTCTTCCTGCACGACGTTCGCCGGGGCCGCCCAGGCTTCGATGGTGTACTCGCCGGTCGACTTGATCATGTCGGCGAGCTTCTTGCTCGAGGCGGTCGAGCCCTGCGCCTTGCCGCCGGTGCCAACCTTGATGCCCCAGCCGCCCATCCAGGTGACGTCGCCGGCGAAGTTCAGGTTGATCGCCGGCTCCACGCCGCTGGTGTCGAACGCGACCGTGCCCATGCCGGTCTTGAATTCCCACATGGCGATCACGTTGGTGTCGAAGCGGTTGCCGCCGGCGGCCACGGTGCCGTCGTAGAGGGTCAGCGCCTTCGACACCACCAGGGTGGGATCCACCTGCGTCACCGGGATGCCATCGGCGAAGGCCTGGACCGCGGCCTGCATCTGGTTCGCGCTGCCGGCGCAGTCATTGTTCCAGCAGTTGTGGAACTCCTGGCGCAGCCGTACGACCAGCCGCGACAGCGCAACGGAGTCGAGATTGATTTTGGAACGCGCCGCGGCGTACGCCGCGTCGACGTTCGCGTCGGCGAAGTACGGCGACTGCGGGGTACCCGCGTTCGACGCGTGGCAGCGCGCGCAGTACTGGCGCAACACCGGGTGGACGGTGCTGCCGAACAGCGTCGAATTCGCCGGGAAGGTCTTGCTGGTGCCGACGTCCTTGACCGGCGGCGCCTTCAGCGCGATCTGCTTGCCGCCGGTCGACACGGACCCGGCCCAGTTGCGCACCCAGACCGTCATGGTGTCGGAGCAGGCCGAATTCGCGGACAGCCAGCAGTTGTGGCCACCGCCGACCTTGGTGACGAGGCGCGACTGTTCGGGCTGGGTCAGGGCGACGAGCTGCACCGCCTCCTGGTAGGCGAGGTTGACGTCGTCGGTGCGCGCGAAACGCGGGGCCTGGCCCGCCGCGGTGTGGCAGGCGCCGCAGCGGCTGCTCGACTTCACGTTCTCCCAGACGTTGATCTTGAACGCCTGCACGTCAGCGGTCGCCGGCGCGGGGCCGGTGTAGTCCGCGACGGGGGGCGCCTGGGTGACCGGCTGCTCCTGCGTTGGCGCGCCGCCCGAGCAGGCGGCGAGCGTCGCAAGAATGGCCAGCGTGGCGAAGTGACGCAACGAGCGCGCCGTGTTCATGATGGTCGGATTCATGTTCTGTTGCCTCTCCTGAGCCCGGTCAATCGCCCATGCAGTAGACGGCGGTCTCGGCGAACACCCTCTTCAGGCTGTAGTTGCTGGTCTTGAACGCGCCCTTGATGGACTGGATGCGCGCACGGTCCGTGGCATTGCCCGGTGCGCGGAAGCACACCGCCTTGAAGACCTTCTCGACCTGGCACTGGGCGAACGCATCGCTGTTGGCGAGCTCCTGGCCCATCGACTTCGCACCGTTGCCGGCGCCCGGCAGGCCCGCATCCCAGCCGAGCAGCTGGTTGTTGCCCCGGCGCCAGTAGTTGTCCCAGCGGTCGTCCTTGGTCACGAAGCCGGGCTTGAAATTGTCGGCGTTGTTGAAGTACTTCGGCTGTACCTGGGCGGCCGTGTACACCAGCCGCGCCTGGGTTTCGTCGTAGTGGTAGTACGCAAACGACTGCGCGAGCGGGTCCATTCCGCTGTGGCAGCCGACGCAGTTGTTGAGGAAGACTCGCGAGTCCCCGCCCGGCGAGCGGCTGACGTCCTGGCGGATGCGGTCCGGCGGGCGCGTGGTGTCGGAGACCTGCTCCATGTCGCGGCACATGTGGTTCATCAGGGTGAAGCGGAACATCGCGCGGTTGGTCCCGGCGATGAAGAACGCCTGCGAAGCCGCGCGGCTCGTGAGCACGCCGGCCGTCGCTGCGGCCGGAATGCCGTTCAGCGCCGACTGCTGCTGCTTGACGAGCACGGCCTTCAGGTCTGCGCCGCGGGTCTCGAGCTGCTCGTAGTGATCGTTGTTGGCCGGCGAGTACGCCGCGACGCCCGAGACACCCGGGCCGGTATAGAGGATGTCGCCCGACAGCACCGCATTGAAGGGCTCGTCGTCGCGCACCATGCCGATCACCGTGGCGGTGTAGTCGTTCAGCGGCACGAACACGCTCTGCTCGCGGTTGGTCCACGGCGCGGCGAAATTCTTCAGCGTCACGCTATAGAACGCGCTCGACTGCAGCGCGCGATTGGCCGCGTCCATCGGCCGGTTGGCGACGATGTCGGCTTCCATCTGCGTGAGCACCTGGGCCGAGGGCGGCACTCCGGCGATGCGGTCGTGGATCCGCTTGGCCTGCTCGCGCGGGCCGGCGAGCACGTTGCCCGCTGCGGTGGAGGCCAGCGCAACGAGCGCGGCCGTTGCGAACGTGAAGACGTGGCGACGGCCGTTGGCCGTTCCCGTCACACGCAGGTCGTTGCGATGTCCGCTCATGTTTCTCCCATCCACTGCAATCGCCAAGGCGCGAAGCGACTATAGGGACCGCCGTATCACGCGCGTCTGTCTCGACCTGCCGACGTCGCCGCTTGCCGACAGCTTGCTTCGTTACGTCGCGAAGCTAACCTGCCGGCCGCGAAATGCGATTCCGGTCACACCGGTCGAGAGCGCGCGGAACTACCTCTGGCACAAGCGACGGTGCATGAGGCCTCGGTCCCGCAAACAAGCGGTCAGAGGGAAACGCGTTCGCGGGTGTCGGTGCTGTGACGTCGTCGGCAGATCACCGAACTGAATGGCGCGACGATGGCATTACGTTACATGCGCGCTCCGCTTGCGCGCGCAGGACGTTCGAGGAGTGCTCGATGAATCAACTGAACGATGACCCGTCGGGTCTGTTTGCGGCCCGCGTGTATCGCCGCGTCCGGGCACTCCCGGGGACACTCGTGGCGCTGGCTGCCGTCGCGTTGCTCGGCGCCTGCTCGGGCGGCGGCAACATCGACATCGGCAGCGGCCAGAGTGCCGCGCCGGGCCAGATCGACTTCCCGATTGCCTACGTCAAGCGCAGCATCCCCAACCCGATGGACGACGACGCGCGCGACCTGCGCACGTTCTTCGTCGACGCCGACGTGTTCGTGAAGGACCGTGCCGACGCCAGCGTCGCCGAGCGCAACATCACGGATCGCGTCACCCGGACCGGCATGTGGGACGTGCGCGACCTCGACGTCTCCGCGGACGGGCGCAAGCTCGTCTTCGCCCTGCGCGGTCCAATGATCCCGAACGGTGACGAGGAAGACCAGCCGACCTGGAACCTGTGGGAATACACTTTCGCGACCGACACCCTCAAGCGCTTGATCACCTCGAATATCATTGCCGAGGAAGGCCACGACGTGGCCCCGCACTACCTGCCGGATGGACGGATCGTCTTCTCCTCGACACGCCAGCGGGCCGCAAAGGCGGTGCTGCTGGACGAGGGCAAGCCGCAGTTCGATGCGCAGACCGAGGACCGCCGCGAGCCGTCGTTCGTGCTTCACGTGATGAATGCCGACGGCACCGGCCTGAAGCAGATCTCGTTCGGCCAGAGCCACGACATGGATCCGACCGTGCTGATGAACGGCCGCGTGCTGTGGAGCCGATGGGACACCGCGCCCGGGCGCAGCGCGATCCACCTGTACACGGCGAACCCCGACGGCTCCGACGTGCAGCTGCACTACGGCGCACTGTCGCACCTGACGGGCACGAACAACGGCGAGGTCCATTTCTTCAAGCCGCGCGAGATGCCGGACGGCAAGGTCCTGGCCCTGATCCGGCCCTACACCGACGCGGACTACGGTGGCGACCTGGCGATCATCGACACCAAGACCTTCGTCGAGAATGCGCAGCCGGTGCTGGCGAGCGCCGGCCTGCAGGGGCCGGCCCAGCGCGGCGCCACCGGCAATGATGTGCGTACGATCCCGGGCGTTTCGCCAGGAGGGCGTTTCTCGGCCGCGTTCCCGCTCTGGGACGGTTCGGGGCGCATCGCCGTCAGCTGGACCCCCTGTCGGGCGCTGCTCGGCGGGCAGGTGCGCGCCTGCACCGACGACGTGCTGCGCGATCCGGGCGTGACCAGCGCACCGCCGCTCTACAGTCTTTGGATGTACGACACCAACAAGCGTGCCTTCCTGCCGCTGACACCTCCCGAGGCGGACAGGATGATCACGGACATCGTCGTGGCGCAGCCGCGCACCGCGCCGGTCGTGATCCTCGACCGCACCCCCGGCGTCGACGTCAACGCGGACCTCGTCTCCGAGGGCGTAGGCGTGCTCGACATCAAGAGCGTCTACGACTTCGACGGCGTCGACACGGCGGTCCCCAATATCGCCACGGTCGCGAACCCGGGGCAGCGCACCCCGACACAGCGGCTCGCGCGCTTCGTCCGCCTCGAGAAGGCCGTGTCGCTGCCAGACGACGACGTGCTGGACATCGACGGCTCCGCGTTCGGCGCCAGCAACTTCATGCGCGAGATCCTCGGCTATGCGATGGTCGAACCGGACGGCTCGGTGCGGATGAAGGTACCGGCCAATGTGTCGTTCCAGATCTCGATCCTCGACGGCGAAGGCAAGCGCTACTCTCCGCTGCATCGCAACTGGCTGCAGGTGCGTCCGGGCGAGGTGCTGTCGTGCAACGGCTGCCACGTGCGCGCGGCTCAGAATCCCCGCTCACACGGCCGCGCCGGCCTGTTTGCGCCGGTGTACAACGGTGCCGCGGGCGGCAGTTTCCCGGGCGCCGACCCGAGCCTCGCGCCACAGGCGGGTGAGACGATGGCGCAGACGCGCTCGCGCCTCAGTTGCCTGCTGAGCGGCCCGGACAAGTGCAAATCTATCCAGCCGTCCGTGGACGTGCTGTTCGAGGACATCTGGACCACCCCGGCCGCCTCGGCGGGGCGCGCCAAGGAGCCTGCGTTCGCGTGGAAGTATGCGGACCTGACTACCCCGGCGCCGACCACGCCCGACTGCGGCGTCCGCTGGTCGTCGCTGTGCCGGATCACGATCAACTACATCCGGCAGATCCACCCGTTGTGGTCCGCGCCGCGCACCGCGACCGTCGGCGGCGTGCCCAACACGAACGTGGCCTGCACGTCTTGCCACAGCCCGGTGGACGCGGCCAACGCGGTTCGCGTCCCCGCCGGTCAGTTGGACCTCTCGGATGGACCCTCGGACGACGACGCACAGCAGTTCAAGGCTTATCGCGAACTGTTGTTCACCGATAACGCCCAGGAAGTTAACATGGGGGCTCTGCGGGATATTCTGGTGACGACCGGAGTGGACCCGGTGACGGGGCTGCCGCAGCAGCAGACCGTGCCGGTAGCCCCCTCGGCCGCCGCCAGCAACGCGCGTGGGTCGACTCGCTTCTTCGCTCGCTTCGGGGCGGGCGGGACGCATGCGAGTTACCTGAGTCCGGCGGAACTGCGCTTGCTTGCAGAATGGCTGGACATTGGAGCCCAGTATTTCAACAACCCCTTCGATCCCGCCGTCCCCCTCAACTGACCGGACCATGCGTTCCATCGTCGAGGGACTCGGGCGTGCGGCCTGCGCGCTGGCTGCGGTGCTTTGCATCGTCGAGCCTGTCGCGGCCATCGCCGCCGAACCTCAGGCGGTCGCTCGCGTGGACGACCTGAAGCTGCTGCAGCTGTTCATCGCCGCGCCCTACCTCGACCTGCGCACCGGTCCCGGTCGCGGCTACCCGGTCACCCACGTGGTGGCGCGCGGCGAGAGCCTCGATGTGATTTTCCGTCGCACCGACTATTTCAAGGTGCGCACCGCGCGCGGCGTCGAGGGCTGGGCCGCGGCCGGCGACCTGCAGAGCGCGCTGCTCGCCGACGGCTCGCCGTTCACGATCGATCTCGGCGACCGCAGCGGATATCAGACGCACGGCTGGGAGCTCGGCGCGTTTGCCGGCGACTTCGACGGCGCCGATCTCGTGTCCTTCTACGGCGCCCGCTCGCTCAACGACAACCTGAAGCTCGAATTGTCCGCCTCGCAGTATCTCGGCGAACAGCGCAGCGGCTTCATGGTCGAAGCGGGAGTGACCCACGTTTTTGCACCGGAATGGCGGCTTTCGCCATTCGTTACGTTCGGCGGCGGCCTGTTTCGCGTCGACAAGGACGCGCAACGGCCTAACCTGGTCGACCGCACGGACCAGTCGGCCTATGCCGGCGTGGGCGCCCGCTTCTACCTCACGCGCCGGTTCTTCCTGCGCGGCGAATACAAGGAGCGCATCGTGTTCACGAGCCGCAATGACAACGAGGAGCTCAAGGAATGGAAAGTCGGTCTCGCGTTCTTCTTCTGACGCGGCCGCTGGCGGTCGCGGCCGTGACGCTGGTGGGTCTCAGTGGCTGCGCGTCGCTGAAGTGGCCGTGGTGGGGCCGCGGCAACGCCGCGGCCGCCGAGGCGGCGCCGGACATCGTGCGCAGCGCCGAACAGGCCGAGGCCAACGAGGCGTCCGCGTCGCCGCCGAGGGTAATCGAGCCCGAGGTCGAGCGCCGCACGATCAAGCGCACCCGGATCGACACCGAGAACTTCGAGGTCGGCCCCTGGTACGGGGTGCTGAGCGTCGAGGACTTCGGCACCAACCCGGCCTATGGCGTGAAGGCGGCCTACCACATCACCGAGGACTTCTTCTTCGAGGGCAACATCGGCCGCACGACGCTCGGCAAGACGAGCTTCGAACTGTTGAACCCGGGCTCCGACCCACTGAACCTGGGCGATGAGAGACGGCTCACATATTACTCGCTGTCCTTTGGGTACAACTTCCTGCCGGGCGAGGTCTTCATCGGTCGCAACCTCGCCATGAACAGTGCCTTCTACGTGCTGGGTGGCATCGGCAGCGTCAAGTTCGCCGGGGACAACAAGTTCTCCGTCAACTTCGGCGCCGGCTATCGCGTGCTGCCCACCGACTGGTTGACGTTGCATATCGACGTGCAGGATCGGCTGTTCGAGTCGGACATCTTCGGCACGAACAAGCTGACCAACAACCTGGAGGCGCGGATCGGCGTGACCGCATTTTTCTGACGGCCCTCGCGTCGGATGCACACGGAGCAACACCTGTGAACAGCCCATTCCATCGCCGCGCCCTCCCCTCACTGGCCCTCGGGCTGCTCGCGGCCTTCGCGCTCGCCGCGCCGCACGCAGCGTTCGCCGATGCCGCAGCGACGTCGATCGGCGGTTCTGCGGGGGCCAGCGGCCCCGCGCCCGATTTCACGCTGCCGGCGCGCGGCGGCACGAACCTGTCCCTGTCCCAGTACAAGGGCCAGGTCGTGATGATCAATTTCTGGGCAACCTGGTGCGGCCCGTGCCGTCAGGAAATGCCGCTGCTCGACGCCATGTACAAGAAGTACAAAGCCATGGGCTTCACGCTGATCGGCGTGAACGTGGAACCGGATTCCAAGGGCGCCGAGAAGTTCCTGCAGGGCGTGGCCGTCACGTTCCCCGTCGCGTTCGACGCCGAGAGCCGCGTGTCCAAGCTTTACAATGTGCAGGGCATGCCCAGCACCGTGATCGTGGACCGCAAGGGCAACGCCCGGGTGCTGCACAAGGGCTACCGGCCCGGCGACGAGAATCTATACCTGGATCAGGTTCGCAAGCTGATCCGCGAATAAGGAGACCCGCACGATGCGCCGTTTCACCGCACTCGCCTTCGCCGCCGCGGCCCTGCTGCTGGCGGGCTGCAAACCCATCGAGCCCTGGGTCAAGCCTTACGAGCGCGAGCGCCTGGCCGACCCGATCATGGCCCTGGAGCGTGACCCGGTGTCGGGCGCCTACCTCGACCACGTGTTCGAATTGCGCGAGGGCGCCCGGGGCGCGATGGGTAGCGCCGGGGGCGGTTGCGGGTGCAACTGATGGGCGCCACGACCGTCCTCGCAGCCGCGCGGCGCCCTGCGTTGCGCGCGCTGCTGGCCGGCGCCGCGGCGCTCGCCTGGTTCGGGATCGCAGCACCCGCGGCCGCCGCGGTGTTGCCCGAGGATCGGGCCGACCTGCTCTACCATCGCTACGACGGCGGCGGCGTGGTGGTCGACGGCCCTTCGGTGCTGGTGCGCAAGAAGCTTGGCGAGAAGGTCTCGGTGGTCGCGAACTATTTCCTCGACATGGTGACGTCGGCGTCGATCGATGTGCTGTCGACCGCCAGCGCGTTCAAGGACGAGCGCACGCAGATGAGCCTCGGGCTCGACTACCTGCGCGGCAAAACGACCTACAGTCTCGGCTACATTGACGGCGAGGAGTCCGACTACCTGGCGAAGACGGCCTATTTCAACGTCAGCCAGGACATGTTTGGCGACCTGACGACGATTTCGCTCGGCTACCGACGTGGCATGAACGACGTTTTCCGCAACGTCAAGGATCCGCTCACCGGGGCGAAGCGGCGCGATCCAGGCTTCCAGCAGGACATGGACTCGCGCGGCTGGAGCGCGAGCCTGACGCAGGTGCTGACCCGCGACCTGCTCGGCGTGCTGTCCTATGAACTGGTGACCGACGAGGGTTACCTCAACAATCCCTATCGTCAGGTCCGCTACGCCGACCCGACGGCGCCGCGCGGCTACTCCTATACGCCCGAGTTGTACCCGCGCACCAAGACCAGCAACTCAGCCTCGGCGCGCCTGAAGTATTCGCTGCCGTGGTGGCGCGCGGCGGTCGACGGCACCTATCGCTTCTACTCCGACACCTGGGGTGTGCAGGCGCAGACCGTGCAGATCGGCTACACGCAACCGGCCTTCGGCAACTGGGTATTCGACGCGCGCTATCGCTACTACCAGCAGAACGCCGCGGACTTCTATCGCGACCTCTTTCCGCGCCGCAACACCCTGAACTTCCAGGGACGCGACAAGGAACTCGCCACCTATACCGGCAACACCGTCGGCGTCGGTGCCAGCTGGCAATTCCGGGTGGGGCGCATGCCCTGGCTCGAAAAGGGCAGCGTCAACCTCCGCTACGACTACATGCTGGTGAGCTACGACGACTTCCGCGACGTCACCGCGGGCGGCCGCGCGGGTGCGGAACCGCTGTACGAGCTCGACGCCAGCGTCATCCAGCTGTACATCTCGGCCTGGTTCTAGCGCCGCCTTCGATCCCCCACGGCGAACCTTCGCGGCTCGCCGGCGTCCAACCGGCGACCCGCATGCGCTAAGCTTCGGGTCCGTTTTCGGGACACCATCAGGGGATCCAATGATGCCGTTCAGCCTCGCACGCCTGGCCTTTTCACCAGGGTCCTTGCTCGCACTCGCCGTCGCGGTGCTCGCGCTTCCCGCTCCCGCGATGGCGCAAGGCCGACCCGAGGCGCGGGTCATCCTCTCCACGCAGGTGATGGACGAGCTGCGCGGCCAGCGTGACCAGTACATCCCGGATCTGCTGCTCGACCGTGCCTTCGGCATCGCGATCGTGCCCGAGGTCAAGAAAGGCGCGTTCGGGCTCGGCTTCCGCGGCGGCAAGGGCGTGCTGATGGTCCGCGACAAGGCCGGGCGCTTCAGCAATCCCGTGTTCGTTTCACTCGCGGGTGGCAGCTTCGGCTGGCAGATCGGGGTGCAGTCCACCGACCTGGTGCTGGTGTTCACCACACGCTCCGGCGTCGAGGGCATCACCGACGGCAAGCTCACCCTCGGCGCTGACGCCTCGGTCGCGGCCGGGCCCGTGGGGCGGTCCGCTTCGGCGGCCACCGACGCGACGTTCACCGGCGCAGAGATCTATTCCTACTCGCGCAGCAGTGGCATCTTTGCCGGTGTCGCGCTGGACGGCACCGTGATCTCGATCGACCGCAAGGCGAACGCCGAATTCTACGGCCAGCGGCGCGTCGATACCGGCGACGTGCTCAGCGGCGCGGTGACCAAGGACTCCGAGTCCGTCCGCCGGCTTCTGTCCGCAGTGGCCACCGGCGGCGCGAACCGTGCCGCTGGCGCGGCGCCGGCGGGCGATGCCGTGCCCCCGGCCTCGACACCCGCGCCCGCATCCGGCCAGGCGCCCAGCAGCACTGCGGAAGCCAAGCCGTTCCCGATGGAAGACGCGGCGCCTGGCCAGGAGCCGCCGAAGTAACTCACGACGGACGGGCCATCGGACCCCGGGCAGCGGAGCACGGGGCGACTCCGGCAAGGTGCCCCAGGCGCATCGACCGCGTGGTCAGGCGGCCACGGTTCCGGTACCGACGGGGCAGCTGACGCCGGTGCCCGCCAGCCCGCAGTAGCCGTTCGGGTTCTTGGCCAGGTACTGCTGGTGGTAGCCCTCGGCATAGTAGAAGGGCGGCGCCGTGCGAATCTCGGTCGTGATCGTGCCGAGACCGACGCTACTCAACCGCGCCTGGTAGGCACGCTTGCCGGCGATCGCCGCCTCGGCTTGCTCGGGGCTGTGGGTGTAAATCGCCGAGCGATACTGGGTGCCGGCGTCGTTGCCCTGGCGCATTCCCTGGGTCGGGTCATGCGCCTCCCAGAACACGCGCAGCAGTTCCTCATAGGCGATTCGCGCCGGGTCGAACACCACCAGCACGGCCTCGGTGTGCCCGGTGCGGCCGCTGCAGACTTCCTCATAGGTCGGATTCGGCGTGTAGCCTCCGGCGTAGCCGACGGCCGTGGAGACCACCCCCGGCAGCGCCCAGAACAGGCGCTCGGCGCCCCAGAAGCACCCGAGCCCGAACACGGCCTGGGCGAGCCCGGCAGCGAACGGCGGCTGGATCCGCTCGCCGTTGACGTGGTGGAGTTCGGGTACGCGCAATGGCGTGCTGCGCCCCGGCAGCGCATCGCTCTCGCGCACCATCTCACTCTTGCGGCTGAACAGGCCCATCGGAGACCTCCTGATAGGGATGAGGGGGAACGTCGAGCAACGATGCGGCTCGGCGGGCGGCGGCCAGGCCCGCGCTGCGGCGAACGATCAGTCTGGGGACGCGCGACGGGGAGTTCAAGCCAGCGCGGCAGGGCCGCGGCTACAATCCGCCGGGTTCCATGACCACTTCTGCCAGCACCCCCCGCCTCCGCCTGACGTTGCTCTGGTACCTCGGCCTGATCGTCACCGCGGCGCTCACGCGCCCGCTCGCGTGGTCCGGGGCGCCGGCCGTGCTGATCGATGCGGCCGCCGTGCTGCTGGTCGGGGTCGCGGTGCTGGGGCGGCTCTGGTGCTCGATTTACATCGCCGGCCGCAAGGATGAACAGCTAGTCACGGACGGCCCCTACTCGTCCTGCCGGCATCCGCTCTACACGCTGTCGCTGGTCGGCGGCGCCGGGCTCGGGCTGGCGACGCATTCCCTGGTCCTGACGCTCGGCACCGTGTTGCTGCTGGGCCTGCTTCTTGTCCGCGCCGCCGCCGCCGAGGACGCCCTGCTCGAGGCGCGACACGGCGCCGCCTTCCGTGCGTATGCCGCCGCGACGCGGCGTTTCTGGCCGCGCCTCGAGTGGCCCGCGCTGCCGGGACACCTGTCGATCCGACCCCCCGTGTTGTGGAAAGCCTTCGTCGACGCGGGGTCCTTCGTGCTGCTATACGCGCTGGTCGTCGCCGCGCGCCAGCTGCAAGCCCTGCACGGGCTACCATCAGTCTTCGACTTGCCTTGAGGCCGCGATGTCACGCCGGCTCAAGCGCGACCTCTTCGGTACCGTGACGCTCGAATCGCCGCCGGGGCGCGGCGCCGAAGTGGTGCGCGACACCTCGACGGCGCGCTGGTGGCTCGGCTGGCTCGCGCGCCACCTGGCGCGGCGCGAGGCCGCGGCATTGCGCCAGCTCGCCGACCTGGCGCGCGTGCCACGACTACTGTCGAGCCACGGTGGCATCGTGGTACGCGAGTGGATCGAGGGCGCGCCGATGCAGGAGGCGCAACCGCGCGACCGGCGCTATTTCCGCGAAGCGCTGCGTCTGGTGCGGCAGCTCCACGCGCGGCACGTCGTGCACAACGACCTCGCAAAGGAGCCGAACTGGTTGGTGACGCCCGACGGCCTGCCCGCACTGGTCGACTTCCAGCTGGCCGTGTATGCGCCGCGACGCGGCCGGCTGTTCCGCGCGTTGGCGCACGACGACGTACGCCACCTCCTCAAGCACAAGCGCAGCTATCTGCCCGAACGTCTCACCGCGCGCGAGCGGCGCGTGCTCGCCACGCCGTCGTTGATTGCCCGCAGCTGGCGAGCGACGGGCAAGCGGCTGTACTCGTTCGTCACTCGCCGCCTGCTCCGGTGGTCCGACCGCGAAGGCGCCGGCGACCGGCAATCGTGACGGCGGGCACGCGCCGTCTCTTGCCGCCGCGCGCGGCGCTCCGTACGCTCTGCGCATGACCCCTTGTCACGCCCACAACCTGCGCGAACTGGACTCGGGCCTGCCGCGTCCGTTCGGCGTTCGCGTGGCACTGCGACCCGACGACCCGTTCCGCAAGCTGCTCGGTGCGGACTGGAGCCGCACGCACTGGTTCGAGACCCTCGAGGAGCGCGATGCGGCACTCACCGAGATGAGCCGCAAGCACGAGTATTCGCGGCCCGGCGATCGGCCGGCGATGGTGTACGAGAAGGTCGAGAAACTCGCGGAGCGCCGCGGCCGCTGAAACCCCGCCGCTAGAAGGTACGCCCGAGGAACAGGTAGAAGGCGCTGTCGCCCTGCTCGCCGATACCGGCGCCCAGGTAGACCGGCCCGACCAGCGTATCGAGGCCCAGAAACACGCTGCCATTCTGTCGCGCACCGGCAAAGCTGGCATCGCGGCGCGACTCCCAGACGTTGCCCACTTCATACGAAAAGCCCAGGTAGGCTGGAACGTTGAGGAAACCTTCGCCGCCGCTGCCGATCTTGCGGTAGTACAGCAGCCGGGCGATTGCGAAATCGTTGCCCGAGATGGAATCCGGCGCGATGCCGGACAAGTTCAGGAATCCGCCGAGCGAGAATCGCGTACGGACGTCGGACTTGTCGGCGTCCAGGTTGGTCCCGGCGGACGCCCAGAACACCGCGGTGTTGCGTCCGCGGGACCGGGCGAACAGCCAGTCGGCGGTCGCCAGGTCTGCAGATCGTCCCGAACCCAGCTCGGTGCGCTCGCCGCGCCACTCCACGGCGAGCGACTGGCCGGCGCGTGGGAAGTTCACGTCGTCGAGGCGGTCGTAGGAGAAGCGCGCGAAATAGCTGCGCACGTCGAAGTCGGCGCTCGGCAGGGTCGGATCGCCGACCCGGACTCGCGATTCGCCCGTCTGGCGTCGCACGCCGATGCGGGCCTCGCCCCAGTTGCCGAGCTCGCGCCCCAGGTCGAGGCCGTGCTCGAACGAACGCACGCGGAATTCTGCCAGCCGCCGGTTGGCGTCGAGCAGCGGAACGTTGCGCGCCTCGAACCGCGCCAGCGGCGTCACGAACCAGCCACGCGAGTAGTCAAGTGGCAGGAAGAATTCGGTAGCGACGCGGGGCGACTCTCCGATCTGCAGGTCCCAGACCCACTCTCCGCCGCGGGCCGTGATCTCCGACAGTACGAAACGTGCGGCGGCGTTGTAGCTCGAGTTGCCCTCAAAATCGTCCTGCAGGTTCAGGCCGAAGCGCACGTAGTTCGGGCCCCAGGAGTTGCGCCGCGCCGCGAGCGTCAATCCGTAGCGATCGCCACGGTGCTCGAAGCCGTAGTCCAGCGACTCGAGATTGCCCTGACCATAGAGGTCCGTGACGCGGGTTTCGAGCGCCGCGGAATCGGGCGGCGCACCGGCCAGCGGGCCGAAAAGCGCTTCCAGAGGGCGCCCGTAGCGCTGCCCGCCCTCGACGACCCGGACATAGTCGATGCGCGGCACGCCGCGGCGGGCGCTCTCGCGTGCGGCCACATAGTCGCGATACTCACGCGGTGGCAGCGCCAGCGCGGCGAGGCGCCCGCGTTTCTCGCGCGCGGCCGCTTCGCCGACGCCGATCGCGCGCGGAATGAGTCCGAAGTCGAACGAGGAGGCGTCACCGAGCTGTGGGTCGAGCAGCACGTCGTCTCGGCCGAGCGTGCCGCGCTGGGCATTGCTGCCGCGCCGGATCAGGATCGCCAGCATCTGGTTGGAAATCGTCCCGACCGAATCGAGCCTGTCGCGCGTCTGCAGTGGAAAGCCGACGTCGACGACGATCACGTGGTCGACCCCCATCGCGCGCGCGACATCGATCGGCAGGTTTTCGCTGAGCCCGCCGTCGACGAGCAGCCGCCCCTCGTGCTCGACCGGGATGAACACCCCGGGCGCGGAAATGCTGGCGCGCATGGCCGTGACCAGGTCGCCGTCGCCGAGCACCACCGCCTCGCCGCTCTCCAGGTCGGTAGCCACCGCACGGAAGGGCGTCGGCAGATCATCGAAGCGGTGCGTCGCGGCGACCGGCAGCGTCAGGCGACGCAGGATCTGATTGAGTTTCTGGCCGGAAATCAAACCCTTTGGGAGCTTGAAATCACCGCCCTTCAAGCCGAGCGGGAAGCGCACCAGGAAGTTCTGATCCTCCGCCTTGCGGCGAAACCTGAGTTCGGAGCGTGCCGGTCGGTCGCGGAACGCGTCCTGAAGGTTTCCGGAGACCAGCGCCGACTCGATTTCGCGCGCGCTCAGCCCGCTCGCGTAGAGCCCGCCGACCACCGCACCCATGCTGGTGCCGGCAATGGCATCGACCGGTACGCCGAGTTCCTCGAGCACCTTTAGCACGCCGACGTGCGCCGCACCGCGGGCACCACCGCCCGACAGGACCAGCCCGATGCGCGGGCGCCGTGCCGGCGCCGCGTCGGCGCCGGCCTCTGCGCCCGATACGGCGCCTGCGTCGGCGCCCCGGGCGGCGCCCTGGAACGACTCCGATGCGGCGACCGCCGACGCCGTGCCGAACGCGGCAGCGACGACACAGAGCAGCGAGGACAGCAACTGGGGACCCGGGCGCACACGCCAAGAATACCAGCCTCGCTGCGGACCACCGCGACGCGGGCGGTGGCCCTTGCTTCTGCGCGGTGGTCGGCCTGCCGTTGCGGGATAATCTCCGGCATGCGCAACCCCGGATGCGCGCTGCTGGTGGTCGCCACGGCGCTAGCCTCGCCCCCCGTACTGCCGGCCGCGCAACTCGACGACGTCGTCGTCACCGCGTCGCGGCGCGTCGAGGCGCGCCTCGACGTACCGGCCAGCATCACCGTGATCGCGGCCGACGAAATCCGTCGGCTCGGCGCCTCGCACGCCTCCGAAGCCTTGAATCGCGTCGCCGGCGTGATGATCCAGCGCGGCAGCGGACAGGAAAGCCTGACGGCCATTCGCTCACCCGTACTGTCGGGTCCGGGCGCCTGCGGTACGTTCCTGCTGCTGGAAGACGGCATGCCGCTGCGCCCGGTCGGATTCTGCAACGTCAACGAACTGTTCGAGATCAATACCGGCCAGGCGCGCTCGATGGAGGTGATTCGCGGTCCAGGCACGGCGCTGTATGGCGCAAACGCGGTGCATGCGATCGTCAACGTGGTCAGTCCCGAGGTCGCGACGCTCCGACCGGCGACGTTCTCGATCGAAGCTGGCGCCGACGACTTCCTGAGGCTGCAATTCGGCGCGGCCGCCGGCGACTCGATGCGAGGTTTCGGCGCCTGGGGCAACTTCACTCGCGACGGCGGCTTCCGCGCCGACTCGGCGGTGGCGGACGGCAAGCTGAACCTGTTGCACGAACGTGCCTGGTCCGGCGGCGAGCTACGGCTGCGCCTCGCGGGCACCGTGCTCAACCAGGAGACGGCGGGTTTCGTGCGCGGGTTCGACGCCTACCGCGACTCGCGGCTCGCCCGCAGCAACCCGAACCCGGAGGCATTCCGCGACGCATGGAGCACCCGAGCCTCGGCCGCCTGGCGCCGCGATGAGCGCTGCGCGCGCTGCACGACCGACCTGCGACTGCTGGTGCGGCGTTCCCAGATGCAGTTCCTGCAGCATTTTCTGCTGGGCAAGCCGCTCGAGCGCAATGCGCAGGGCAGCGTCAGCCTCAGTGCACTGGCGGCACGCTCCTGGGGCCGGAACCGCGCGGCGCTGTGGCGCGCCGGGTTCGACCTCGAAACGGCCGACACCGAACTGCTCGAATTCCAGCCCAGCCCGACGCTGGAAGGCAGCGCGGCGGCGCGCGCGATCCGCCCCGCGGGACGGCACTATGACTACGCCGTGCGCTCGTCGACCGGCGCGGTCTTCGCTGCGCTGGACTGGCCACTGGGCGTGCGGCTCGAGGCCGCCGCATCGCTTCGCGCCGACCTGACCCGATACGGTTACGACAATCGGATGCGCGCGGGCAATACGGCCGAGGACGGCACGCCTTGTGCCTTCGGCGGCTGCCTCTTCAGCCGACCGGCCGATCGCCACGACGGTTTCGCGAATTTCACTCCGCGGCTGGCGCTCACGTGGCGGGCGGGCGCGGCCAATCGTCTTTACGTCGCGGCCGCGCGCGGATTCCGGCCGCCCGAGATCACCGAGCTCTACCGCCTGCAGCGCCAGCAGTCGATCGCCGATCTCGAGTCGGAGCGCCTCGCGAGCGTCGAGCTGGGTTGGCGCCACGAATCGACGCAGCAGTCCTGGTCGCTCGCGACCTACGCGATGCGCAAGTCCAACGTGATCCTGCGCGACGCCGACGGCTTTGCCGTCAGCGACGGGCGCACCACCCACCGCGGGTTCGAATACGAGGTGCTCCGGCGACTTTCGCCGGTCTGGCAACTGGCGGCTTCCGGCACGTTCGCGCGACACCGCTACGCGTTTTCGCGCAGCATCGACGGCGGGGAGACGATCGAGGACGGACGGGACGTCGACACCGCACCACGGCAGCTGCACCGCGCGGCGCTGCAATGGCGTGCCGGCCAGACCTGGGACGGGGAGCTCGAGCTGCAGCACTTCGGCGCCTATTTTGCCGACGCCGCCAACCGCAACCGCTATCCGGGTCACACGCTCACGAATCTGCGCGTGGCCTGGCAGGCCCTGCCATGGCTGCGGGCGACGCTGCGCGTCAACAACATCGCTGATCGCGCCTACGCCGATCGCGCGGACTTCGCGCAGGGCGACTGGCGCTATTTCCCGGGCCGCGGACGCAGCGCCTTCCTCGAAGTCGAGTTTCGACAGTCAGCGGATTGAACGCGGCCACGAGCGGGACAACGGCGCGCCGCGCTGCTAGTCTGCCGAACGTGACCGCAGCGCCACGAAGCCTCGACGGACGATGAACGCGAGCCTGAAGCCGGCCGGCAACGAGCGTTCCGGCCCGCCGGACGCCACGCTGGCCGCGCTCGCGCTGGCGCAGTGGCCGGGCGATGTGGCACTGCTCGGCACCGATCTGCGAGTCGATTGGATCAACGATCGCTTCGCGCAACGGATCGGCCTCTGTCCCGACGCCTGCCTCGGCCTCGACTGGCTCGCGGTACATCCGACGGCCGCGATCCATGCCGCCGAGTACCAGCGGGCGACGCGCGGCGAGGGCATCGAACTGCCGCCCTTTCCGGCCCGCGGACCCGAATACTTCGGCTACTACGCCACCAGCCTGCAGCCGCTGCGCCGCGACGGAGCCGTGGCCGGCCTGCTGGTCACAGAACGCGACTGTTCCGCGGACGAAGTCGACAGCTCGCTCGAGGAGCGGCGCCTCGCCCTGGTCCAGGCGATGGCCGAGGGGAGCCGCGACGTCGTCACCCTGCTCGACGCCGGCGGCCGGATGCTGTTCGTCAGCGAAGCGGCCGAAACGGTGACCGGCTACCGGGTCGGCCAGCTCGCCGGCCGCAGCATCTTCGAGTTCATCTTTCCGGACGACATCGGCGAAGTCCGCTCCAAGTTCGATTCCGGCGACGTGCAGCACGCGCCCTTGCGGATGCGGCGCGTCCGCTACCGGTTCCGGCACGCGGACGGCCGCTGGCGGTGGCTGGAGAGCCTGGCCGTCAACGCGCTGCACGACCCATTGCTGGCGACGATCATCGTCCATTCGCGCGACGTCTCCGACGACGTCGCCCTCGAGGAGGCGCTGCGACGCCGCGAACGGCGCTTCAGCACCCTGACCGAGAAGAGCGAGGACCTGGTCGTCGTACTGGGCGCGGATGGGAACGCGGTATTCGAGAGCGCCAGCATCAGCCGCGTGTTCGGTTTCCGTCCGCGCGAACTGACGGCACGCCGCATCCTGCGCATGATTCATCCCGACCATCGTCGTCACGCGATCGAAGTCGGCCGCGAGCTGATGGCCCACCACGGTGCCGAACGGCACCTGGATTTCCGGGTCGCCGATGGCGCGGGCGGCTATCGCTGGATCGAGGCGATTCTGGTCGACCTGATCGAGGACCCGGACGTCAACGGCCTGCTGATCAACGCGCGCGACGTCACGGCCCGCAGGCACGCCGAGGCGGAGCGCGATTCGGCGCTGGCAGAAGCCTCGGTGTTCGTCTGGGAACAGGACCTCGCGACCCGTCGGGTGCGCTGGCTGGGCAACCCCGATGCGCTGCACTGGCTCGGCGCCCTCGGCCGCGAACACGACGAGGCGGAGTGGGAACGGCAGGTGCACGTGGAAGACCTCGGTCGCATCCGCGAGGCCTACGCGCGGCTCGAGAGCGGCGCCGACACCCTGCTGAGCGTGGAATACCGACTGCGCGACAGGCAGGGACAGTGGCGCCGCGTGCTGGAACGCGGCCAGTTGGCAAGCTCCGACGCCCGCCCCGCGCGTCGGCGCGTGCGCGGTGTCTGCATCGACATCACCGAGCGCAGGCGCATCGAAGACGCGCTGGCGCGCTCGCGCGAGCAGTTCCGCCTGGCGCTCGAATGCGCACATATCGGGTTCTACGAATGGGACGTGCTGGCCGATACCCTGACCGGCCTGGACGACTGGTGCACGGCACATGGCGTGTCACCGGAGGCGGGGCGCCCCGGCCACGACCTCCGCTGGGAATCGCTCACGCATCCCGACGACGTGGCGTGGCTGCGACGCGCGTTCGCCGATCACCTGCAGGGCACGACCGAGTACTGCGAAGTCGAATACCGCATGCGCACCGCGGACGGGCGCTGGATCTGGGTATTCGACCGCGCGCAGATCACCGCGCGCACTGCGGACGGCCGCCCGCACCGGGTGGTCGGAGTCTGCATGGAAATCGACCGGCGGCGACGCGCCGAGCTGGCGCTGCGCGAGACCGAGAACCGCCTGGCCGCCACCGTCTGGGGCGCCGGCATCGGCATGTGGGAGCTCGATCTCGACGGCGACGGCGCGCGCTGGTTCAACGACTGGTGCGAGCACGAGGACCTGCATCGCTGCGAAGGGCCGGACCACGTCGACGCCTGGGACGCCCACATCCATCCCGAGGACCTGCCCGGCGCCGCGGCGATGTTTTCCGCCCTGGTCGAGGGCCGGCACGACGTCTACGAGAGCGAGTACCGGATCCGTACCCGTGGCGGGCGCTGGACGTGGATCTTCGAGCGCAGCCGTACGACCGAGCGCGGCGCGGACGGCCGTCCACGGCGCATCGTCGGCATCTGCATGAACATCCAGGCCCGCAAAGAGGCCGACGCGGCGCTGCGCAAGAGCGAGTTCCTCTACCGAACCGTGGCGGAGTTCACGCCGGGTTACGTCTGCGAGATCACGTTCGATGCCGACGGCCGCGCCGCCGTCAACTGGGCCAGCAACGGCATCGAGCAGGTGTACGGCGTGCCGCTGCAGGAAATCCACCGCCGCGGCTTCACGTCCTTTCTCGAACCCGAAGACCGCGAGCACAGCCGCGATCGCGTGCAGCGCGTCTGGCGCGGACTGGCGGTCTCGCAGGAAGTCCGCATCCGGCGCTCCGACGGCAGCCTGCGCTGGATCCAGCTGACCGTGCGGCCGGTTGGCGAGGCGGTGGACGGGCGAGTCAACGCGGCGCTCGGCCTGGCGCACGACATCACCGAGCGCAAGCTGGCCGAAACCGCGCTGCAGGAGTCGCAGGTCCGGCTGCGTTCAATTGCCGAGAACTCCACCGATTGGCTGCTGCTCGTCGATACCTCGCAGAAAATCCTGTTCGCCAACCGGGCGATCGAGCACTGGCCGCCGGAATCGCTCGTCGGGCGCTGCATCGTGGATCTGACGCCGGTGCGCGATGTCGCGCGCATGCGCGAGTTCGTGGCCGCCGCCCTGGCGGGCATCGATCCGCCGCAGCAGCTCGAGCAGGTGCTGGTCGGCGGACCGGAGGGTCCCCGTACCCTGCTGATCCGGTCCCAGCCAGTGCGGACCGGCGAAACCATCGTCGGCGTGGTGCTGACCGTCACCGAGATCACGCGCCAGCGGCGTGACGAGCGGATGCTGCGGCTGCAGGCCCGCATCCTGGAAACGATGCGCGAAGGCGTGGTGCTGGTGGACAGCCATAACGCCATCCGCCTCACCAACCCGGCCTTCGACGAGATCTTCGGGTTCTCGGGCGATGAACTCGAGGGCCGACCGATCGACCAGCTGTTCCGGCTCGACCACGCGGCGCTGCGCGGCGCCGACCGCCGCATTCGTGCCCAGCTCGTCGCCGCACGGGCGGAACCCCTGGAGTTCGAGTGCATCCATCGCGACGGCACGACTTTCGCCGCCGCCTGCGTCGTCACTCCGTTGGCGATCGATGGCGCCGACCATTGGCTGGCGGTGCTGAATGACGTCACGGAACGCAAGGTGCTGGAACGCGAGATCCTCGAAGTCAGCAACCGCGAACAGCAGCGGATCGGCAACGACCTGCATGACGGGCTGGGCCAGGAACTGACGGGGGTCGCGCTGATGCTGCGCAGTCTCTCGATCGGCATCCGTCGCTCGCACCCCGCGGCGCTGCCGCAGGTCGACGAGATCGTCGCCCTGCTGAACCAGTCGATCCACAATGCGCGCACCCTGGCGCGCGGCCTGTCGCCCGTGTCACTCGAACGCGGCGGCCTGGTTCCGGCGCTGCGCACGCTGGCCGCGCGGGCGCGCGAAACCTACGGGCTGTCGCTGACGATACGGACGCGCATCACGCGTCCGCTGCGGGTCGACGAGGGCGCCGCCAGCCACCTCTACCGCATCGTGCAGGAGGCGCTCAGCAATGCGATGCGCCACGGACGCGCCAGCCGCGTCCGGATCCAGCTGTCCTCGGACGACGTCGCGATCCGCCTGTCTGTGCACGACAATGGGCGCGGCCTGCCGTCGGAAACGCAGCGCGCATCAGGCCTCGGCTTGCGCACGATGCGCTATCGCGCCCAGGTGGTCGGTGGGGACCTGCTGGTCACGAACCACAGACTGGGCGGCACCATCGTCCGTTGCGTCTGTCCGCAGGGCGCGCGTGAACGCGTCTCCCTCGCCCATGCCCACGCCCGGGCGCATGCGCGCGCGCATCCCTACCTCGGCGACGGAGGCGTCAGGTAATCCGGATCTGGCGCGGATCGAAATCGGGCTTTGGCCAGCGCAGCGGCAGCTGTTCGAGTTCCTGTCGCAGAATCTGCGAGACCGCGAAATCGCGGAACCATTTGCGGTCGGCGGGCACCGCGTACCAGGGGGCGTGGGCGGTGCTGCAACGGGACAGCGCGGCCTCGAACGCCAGACGGTAGTCGTCCCAGCGCGCGCGCTTGTCGAGGTCCGCCGGATCGAACTTCCATTGCTTGGCGCGATCCGCGAGCCGCTCCTCGAAGCGAAGTTTTTGCTCGGCGCGGCTGATCTGCAGAAAGATCTTCACGACCCGCGTGCCATTCGCGGCCAGGTGAGCCTCGAAGTCAGTGATCTGCGCATAGCGTTGCGACCAGACTGCCTCGGGCACGAGGTTCTCGACCCGGACGACCAGCACGTCCTCGTAGTGGGATCGATTGAACACGCCGACCTCGCCTCGCGCCGGCACGTGGCGGTGGATGCGCCACAGGTAGTCGTGGCGGAGCTCCTCGGCGCTCGGCGCCTTGTACGACGTGACGCTGCAACCCTGTGGGTTGAAGGCCGCGAAAACGCGGCGGATGGTGCTGTCCTTGCCGCCACCATCGATGGCCTGCAGCACCACCAGCATCGCGAAGCGCCCGTCGGCGAACATCTTGTACTGCAGTTCCGACAGCCGACCGAGATTCTCGCGCGTCGCGAGCTCGACCTGCTCCTTCTGCCAGCCGAAGTCGCGCGCGGCATCGGCATCCCGCAGCCGGAACCGGCTGCCGGGCTTCACGCGAAGGACGTCGGGAATGTCGCGACGCGAGGTTCGTCGGGATGCCATGCCGGGTGCTCCCCTGGACTCAGTGACGGCGAGCCGATGGCGCCAGGCGGCGGGCGCCGCCCGGGATCTGCTGGGTGATGCAATGGATATTGCCGCCCCCGAGCAGGATTTCGCGTGCCGGCACGCCGACCACCTTGCGCCCGGGAAACAGGCGCCGCAATCGCGCCAGCGCCGCGTTATCGGTGCGAGGGTCGAGCAGCGGCATCACGACGCCGCCATTGGCGATGTAGAAGTTGAGGTAGCTCGCCGCCAGTCGCTCGCGCGCGTGGCGCGGCTTGGCGCCGGCCCGCGTCTGTAGTCCGGCGGCCTCGGCCCGGCTCATGTAGAGTGGTCCCGGCATCGGGATCTTGTGGACCTCGAGCCGCCGGCCGCGCGCGTCGCGTGCGTCGTTCAGGCGCGTCCACGCATCGAGGCAGACCTCATGCTGCGGATCGCGCTCGTCGTCGGTCCAGAGCAGCGCGACCGCGCCGGGCGCCACGAAGCAGGCGAGATTGTCGACGTGTCCGTCGGTCTCGTCGTTGAAGACCCCGTCGCCCAGCCACACGATCTCGGTGGCGCCCGTGTACGCCTTCAGCAGCGCTTCGATCTGCGCCCCGGTCACCTGCGGATTGCGGTTGCGATTCAGCAGGCACTGCTCGGTGACCAACAGCGTGCCATCGCCGTCGGCATGCATCGCGCCGCCTTCGTTGACGATCGGCGCCCTGTATCGATCGAGCCGTTCGATTTCGAGCACCTTGCGCGCGACCAGGTCGTCCTGATCCCAGGGGAAGTAGAGTCCGCCCCGCAGGCCGCCCCAGGCGTTGAAGCGCCAGTCGACACCGCGCACGACGCCGCGGCCGTCCACCACGCCGGTGGGGCCGACGTCGCGGATCCACGCGTCGTCGCTCGACATCTCCACGACCCGTACCGCCGGCGGCAGCGCACCGCGGGCAAACTCGTATTGCGCGCCTGAGGCGCCGACGGTCACCGGCTCGAATCGCGCGATCGCCGCTGCCACCGCTGCAAACGCACGCTGCGCCGGCAACGCGCCCTCGCGCCAGTTGTCGGGCCGCCACGGCCAGAGCATCCAGCAACCCTGGTGGGGCTCGAATTCGCCGGGCATGCGGAAGCCGTCTGCGGCGGGTGTGGAATCCAGAGTGATCGCCATGGCGCACAGTGTATCGGAGCCACTGCCGCAGCGGTCGGCCGCCGGCCACGGCCGCTGTGCTAGGATTCGCGCCGCGATTCGCGGCGTCCGCCGCGGTAACTCTACGGAGATTTCCCCATGTCGACGGCAGCCAAAGTCACCCTCACCCCGCCGCCTGGCGGCGCGAAGATCACGATCCGCGACGGCAAGCTCGTCGTTCCCGACAACCCGATCATCCCCTTCATCGAGGGCGATGGCACCGGCCCGGACATCTGGCGCGCCAGCGTGCGCGTACTGGACGCCGCAGTGAAGAAGGCCTATGGCGGCAAACGCCGGATCCACTGGATGGAGGTCTACGCGGGCGAGAAGTCGAACAAGGAGTTCAATACCTGGCTGCCAGACGAGACGGTCACGGCCTGCCGCGAGTACCTCGTCTCGATCAAGGGTCCGCTCAGCACGCCGATCGGCGGCGGAATCCGCTCGCTGAACGTCGCGTTGCGGCAGATGCTCGACCTCTATGTCTGCCTGCGCCCGGTACGCTGGTTCAAGGGCGTGCCCTCACCCGTGAAGGCGCCGGAAAAAGTCGACATGGTGATTTTCCGCGAGAACACCGAGGACATCTACGCAGGCATCGAGTTCGAGGCCGGCACCGAGGAGAACCGCAAGTTCCAGGAACTCTTCAAGCAGAGCTTCCCGAAAGCCTTTGCCAAGATCCGGTTCCCGGGAACCTCGGGCATCGGCATCAAGGCGATCTCGCAGGAAGGCACGGATCGGCTGATCCGCTCCGCCATCGGGTACGCGGTCGTCAACAAGCGCAAGAGCCTGACGATCGTGCACAAGGGCAACATCATGAAGTTCACGGAAGGCGCGTTCCGTGACTGGGGCTATGCGCTCGCCACGCGCGAGTACCGCACACGCTGCGTGACCGAGCGCGAGAGCTGGATCCTCGGCAACAAGGAGGCGAACGCGGGCCTCCCCTCCGACGCGAACGCGAAGCTCGTCGAGCCCGGCTACGAAATGATGACGCCGGACCAAAAGGGGAAGGTGCGCAAGGAGGTCGAGGACG
>JAYTNX010000175.1:0-1794 GCA_043748075.1 Pseudomonadota bacterium | reverse complement strand
TTGCACGAGACAGTCGGGGGCGGAAACTCAGGCTACACCGTATCGTTCCCGATACGCCCGCAGGCTGGCAAGCTGCGCTTCCGAAATGCGAACCCGGTCACCCGCGGGTTTACCCACCATTTCGATCAGGTCGGAAAGCGTGAGCAGGCTCACACAGCGCAGACCGTGCGCCGATTCGATCTCCTGCACGGCGGAACTCGAACCCTGGCCGCGCTCCTGGCGGTCGAGTGCGAGCAGCACGGCGACGGGCTCCGCGCCCTGGCTCCGGATCAGGTCGACGGACGCGTGGATCGCGGTGCCAGCGGTGATCACGTCGTCGACGATCACGACGCGCCCCTGCAGCGGCCTTCCGACCACCGTGCCGCCCTCGCCATGGGCCTTGGCTTCCTTGCGGTTGAAGGCCCAGGGCACGGCGCGCTGATGGTGCTCGGCCAGCGCCACGGCGGTCGTCGCGACCAGCGGGATTCCCTTGTAGGCCGGCCCGAACAGCATGTCGTAGCGCACGCCCGAGCGTTGCAACGCGGCGGCGTAGCACTGGCCGAGCACGGCCAGCGCCTCGCCGTCGTCGAACAGACCGGCGTTGAAGAAGTAGGGGCTCTCACGACCAGACTTCAGCGTGAACGTGCCGAAGCGCAGCGCCTGGCGCGCCAGTGCGAGATCCACGAACGTCAGTTGATACTCCTGCATGCCGCTATCATATCGCGATGCGCATCCTGACCCTGAATCTCAACGGCATCCGCTCGGCCGCCAGCAAGGGTGCGTTCGAGTGGCTGCGCAGACAGGAGGCCGATGTGGTCTGCCTGCAGGAGACCAAGGCCCAGGTCGATCAGCTCGAGGGGCACGACATCGACATTCCCGGCTATCACCGGTTCTTCCATGACGCACAGCGCAAGGGCTATTCCGGCGTGGCGCTGTATGCGAGACGCAAGCCCGATGAGGTCAAGCGCGGCTTCGGCGTCGCCGAGTTCGACGACGAGGGGCGCTATCTCGAGGCGCGCTTTGGCAATCTGTCGGTGGTCTCGCTGTACCTGCCTTCGGGCAGTGCCGGCCCGGAGCGCCAGGCATCCAAGTTCCGCTTCCTCGATGTGTTCATGCCATGGATGCAGGGCCTGCGCCGCAAGAAGCGCGACTACGTGTTGTGCGGCGACTGGAACATCGCGCACAAGCCGATCGACCTGAGGAACTGGAAGTCCAACCAGAAGAATTCCGGCTTCCTCCCGGAAGAGCGCGCCTGGCTCGACCGGTTGTTCGGCGAGGAGCGCTGGGTGGACAGCTTCCGCGAAGTGAACGCCGAGCCCGACCAGTACACCTGGTGGTCGAATCGCGGCCAGTCCTGGGACAAGAACGTCGGCTGGCGCATCGACTACAGCGTCGCGAGCCCGGGCCTCGCCGGCGCCGCGACACGCGTCGAGATCTACAAGGCGCAGCGTTTCTCCGACCACGCACCGCTGATCGTGGACTACGACCTGTGAGTGACGGCCCCGCGAGCGGCGCGGCAGGCGGCCGCGGACCTTGGGGCGCGATCAGGCCGTACCTCGAAAGGGAAGCGCTGGCTGCGTTCTTCGTCGGCGTCTCGTCCGGTTTCCCCTACGCGATGATCGGCGCGACGCTGACCACGCGGCTCGCGCAGGACGGCATAGACAAGCGCACGGTGACCGCGTTCACGCTTGCGTTTCTGGTCTACAACCTGAAGGTGTTCTGGGCCTGGGTCGTCGACGGCGTGCGCCTGCCGCTGCTCGGCCGGCTCGGGCAGCGTGTGTCCTGGCTGCTGCTCGCGGGCACGGCGGTGATCGC
>JAYTNX010000174.1:0-3753 GCA_043748075.1 Pseudomonadota bacterium | reverse complement strand
ACCATGATAGTCGCGAGCGCATTGATGTCCGGGCTGACGCCGAGGCGCACCTTCGAGAACACGACCATGGGCAGCGTCGAGGACCCGGGCCCGGCGACGAACTGCGAGATCACCACGTCGTCCCAAGAGAGCGTGAACGCAAGCAGCCAGCCGGAAACGATTGCGGGGAAGATCAACGGCAGGGTGATCCGGAAGAACACCTTGGCCGGACGGGCGCCGAGATCGAGCGCCGCCTCCTCCAGCGAGTCATCGAAGCCGGCGAGGCGCGACTGGATCACCACGGTGACATAGGCCATGGCAAAGGTGATGTGGGCAATGGTGATCGTCACCACCCCGCGCCCCTCGGGCCAGCCCGTCAGCTGCTCGAGCGCGACGAACAGCAGCAGCATCGACAGGCCGGTGATCACCTCCGGCATCACCAGCGGTGCGGTGGTCATGCCCGAGAGGAACGCGCGACCGCGAAACGGGCCGAAGCGCGCCAGCACCAGGCCGGACAGCGTGCCGAGCACGACTGCGCCCGTCGCCGTCATCGCGGCGATCTGGATCGACAACCAGGCCGCGTCGAGGATCTGCTCGTTGCCGAACAGCAGCCGGTACCACTTCACGGTCGGGGAGTTCGCCGAGTCCCAGACCGTGACGAGCCGCGAATTGTTGAACGAGAACACGATCATCGACAGGATCGGCACGTACAGGAAGGCCATGCCGAAGGCCAGCGCCGCGTGGCGGAACCAGCCCCGTGACTTCATCGACGCGCCTCGAGCTCGCGGTTCTGGAAGCGCTGGAAGAGCGCGATCGGGATCACCAGCAGCATCAGCATCGCGATGGCCACCGCGCCGGCCACCGGCCAGTCGCGATTGGAGAAGAACTCGTCGGAGAGCACGCGCCCGATCATCAACTGGTCGGTGCGCCCGAGCAGGGACGGAATCACGTACTCGCCGACCGCCGGAATGAACACCAGCAGCGAGCCCGCGATCACCCCCGGCATCGACAGCGGCAGCGTGATCCGCAGGAACCCGGTGACCGGCCTCGCCCCGAGGTCTGCGGCCGCCTCGAGCAGCTGCAGGTCGTGCTTCTCGAGGTTGGAATACAGCGGCAGGATCATGAACGGCAGGTAGGAATAGACGATGCCGACGTAGACCGCAAAGTCGGTGTAGAGCAGGGTCAGCGGCTGGTCGAGTAGCCCGAGCCCCAGCAATACGTTGTTGATCACGCCGTCGGTCTTCAATAAGCCCACCCAGGCGTAGACGCGCAGCAGGAAGCTGGTCCAGAACGGCAGGATGATCAGCATCAGGTAGAGGTTGCGCAACGTGGGCGACGCGCGCGCGATCGCGTAGGCCATCGGATAGCCGGCAGCCAGGCAAAACAGCGTCGAGATCGCCGCGACCTTGGCCGAGTACAGAAACGTGCTGACGTAGAGATCGTCGGTCAGCAGGAACAGGTAGTTGTTCAGGTTGAACGACAGCACCAGGCGCTTCGCGTCCGCCGCCCATTGCACCAACGGGGCATACGGTGGCATCGCGATCTGGACCTCGGAAAACGAGATCTTCAGCACGATCAGGAACGGCGCCACGAAGAACAGCAGCAACCACAGGTATGGCACCGCGATCACCAGCCGCTGGCCGGACCCCTTTTTCAGCACGTACTGCGACCAGCGCGGCGGACCAAAGCGATAGAACAAGGTGAACAGCGGGCCGAGCTTGCCCGAGGTGAGATGATTCGGCAGGGACAACGCGCGCACAGTCGTCCTGTCCATGCTACTGGGTCAGCACCACGGGGCTGGTGGGGTGCCAGCTCAACCACACCGTCTCGTCCCAGGAGATCCGGTCGTCCGCGTGGCGCTCGACATTCGGCAGCGTGACGCGAACCGTCTTGCCGCTCTCGATGCGCACGAGATAGATCGAAACGTCGCCCATGTAGGCGATCTCCTTGACGACGCCGGACACCGCATTCTCGGTGCGGCCTGGCGGCGTGCGCGAGATCTCGATCTTCTCGGGCCGGATGGCCGCCCAGACCGTCGCGCCCGGCGCGGCGCTGATGCCGTGGTCGACGTAGATGACGCCGCCGAGCTCCGGGCTGCGGATGCGTACGTGGTCCGGCTCGTCCTCGACCAGCTGGCCCTCGAACATGTTCACCGAACCGATGAAGTCCGCGATGAAGCGCGTCGACGGGTACTCGTAGATCGACGTCGGCGTGCCGATCTGCACGATCTCGCCGCGGTCCATCACGCCGATCCGGGACGCGAGTGTCATCGCCTCTTCCTGGTCATGGGTGACGACGACGAACGTGACGCCGAGCTGTTCCTGCAGGTTGATCAGCTCGAACTGGGTGTGCTCGCGCAGCTTGCGGTCGAGTGCGCCGAGCGGCTCGTCGAGCAGCAGCTTGGGCTTCTTGACCAGCGCCCGTGCCAGGGCCACCCGCTGCCGCTGGCCGCCCGAGAGCTGGTGCGGTTTGCGCTTCGCGAACTCGCCGAGGCGCACGATCTCGAGCATCTCGGCGACGCGGCGCCCGATCTCGGGACGCGCGAGCTTTTCCTGCTCGAGCCCGAACGCGACGTTCTTCTCCACCGACATGTGCGGGAACAGCGCGTAGGACTGGAACATCATGTTGACCGGGCGTTCGTACGGCGGCGTATCCGCCATGTCCTGGCCGTCGATGTAGATGCGCCCCGAAGTCGGGGACTCGAAACCCGCGAGCATCCGCAGCAGTGTCGTCTTGCCGCAACCGGAGCCGCCGAGCAGACAGAAGATCTCGCCCTTGAAGATCGTCAGCGACACATTGTCGACCGCGACGAAGTCGCCGAAGCGCTTGGTGACGCCCTCGATGCGGACGTACTCCCTGGCCTTGTCCACGTGCCGGGAGGGATTGCCGTCGGCGGGCTTCTCGACCATGGTTGGCTGCGGCCGACGCCTACTTGCCGGTCTTGAAACGCGTCCAGGCCCGCGTCTGCAGGCGCGTGTACTGCGGCGACTTCGCCAGGTCCGGGACCAGCTTGGGCTTCACCTCGGGCGCCGGGTAGACGCCACGGTCGTTGCGTACCGTCTCTGACACCAGCGGCAGCGACGCGGCATTGCTGTTCGCATAGTTGACGAAGTTGCTGTTCTTCGCCGCGACCTCGGGCCGCATCAGGTAATCGATGAACAGATGGGCGTTCTTGGGACGCTTGGCGTCGGCCGGGATCGCCAGCATGTCGAAAAACATCACCGCACCCTCCTTCGGGATCAGGTACTTGATCTCGATGCCCTTGCCGGCCTCGGTGGCTCGGTCGCGTGACTGCAGCACGTCGCCGGACCAGCCCAGCGCCAGGCAGACCTCGCCGTTGGCCAGGTCCTCGATGTATTTCGAGGAATTGACGTACTTGACGTAGGGACGGATCGACATCAGCACCTTCTCGGCCGCGGCGAGATCCTCGGGCTTCTCGCTGTTCGCATCCCTGCCCAGGTAGATCAGCACCGTGCCGATCACTTCCGAGGGCGCGTCGAGCAGCGTGACGCCGCAGTCCTTGAACTTCGCGACCACTTTGGGGTCGTAGAACATCGCAAAGCTGCCCACCGGCGCGTCGGCCATGCGCTCCCTGATCTTGGCGACGTTGTAGCCCACGCCGGAGGTGCCCCAGAGATAGTTCACCGAGTGCTCGTTGCCGGGGTCGTGCAGCGCGACGCGCTGGGTGATCTCGGGGTCGAGATTCTTGAGGTTTGGCAACTGTGACTTGTCGAGCTTCTGGAACACCCCGGCGGTGATCTGCCGCTGCATGAA
>JAYTNX010000173.1:0-1796 GCA_043748075.1 Pseudomonadota bacterium | reverse complement strand
TCGCGCCCGCGCAGCGAGGGCGCGGCGCCGAGGTCCTGCAGCAACTCCGCCAGCTCCGCGTCGGTGACCTGCAGCTCGGCGCTGCAGGCGAACGTCGCGCGCTCGCAGCGGCCGCTGGCCGTGGTGCGCTGCGCACCGCGCCGCAGCGTCAAGGCGCGCGTCGCCAACGACGCGCCGTCC
This sequence comes from Pseudomonadota bacterium, assembly GCA_043748075.1. Taxonomy (GTDB): domain Bacteria; phylum Pseudomonadota; class Gammaproteobacteria; order Steroidobacterales; family Steroidobacteraceae; genus UBA964. The sequence continues at coordinate 1,616 of JAYTNX010000173.1, read as the reverse complement.
GACTCGAGCGAACCCTCGAGCGCGCCGAGCGAACGGCGCCCGCGCTGCAGATCGGCGACCTGCAGCACCAGGCTGGTGCGCATCGGCAGCAGCGCATCGGCCAACGCCGACACCGCCGACTCCTGCGGCAACCGCAGCCGCGCGAAGCGGGCCTGCAGACGCCCGGGCTCGTCATGGACCTGCCGCAGTTCCCCGGCCAGCGACTCACCGAGCAGCTCCACGGTCGTGCTCTCGCGCGAGCCGGCCAGACGCAGGCGCACGCCCCCGAGCCCGCTGTCGCCGAGGCGCAGGTCCTGCACCGCGACATCGCCCACCAGTGGCCGCTGCCAGCCCGTGCTGGCGGCGAAGCGTGCGACGGCCGCGGCCAGACCGCCGAGCTCGAGCCGCTCGAGTTGCCCGCCGACCACCAGCGCACCGGGAATCCCCGCCACCGCGGCGCCGTCCCCCAGCGTCACCGAGCCGCGATCGATGCGCCACGGCGCGTCGTCTCCGGCACCGGGCAGCCATCGCAGGTCGGCGCGCGCGCTGCCCGGCAGGGCGACGCGCATCCGCCAGCCCGCGGCGTCCTCGTCCCGATCGCGGCGCAACTCGGCGCTCCATTGCAGCTCACCCTCGCGGGCGCGATCCACGAGCCCGATCCACGCCCATTCGCGCTCCAGTGCGGCCACCGGCAGCCGGCCGCTGGCCGCCAGCCGCAGGTCCGCCGGCGCCTCGCCCTCGAGTCGCAGATGCACCGGCCCACCGAGCCAGCGCCCGTCGAGACGTCCGTCGCGCAGCCCCCGGCCGTCGGCGCGCAGTCGACCGCGCAGGCCCGTCAGCGGCGCCGCGGCTTCCACGGGCTGCCAGCGCGCGCCCTCGACGTCGAGCGTCAGGTCCAGCCCCCGTCCGGCGGCCACTGACGCCGGAATCCGCAGTCGCGCAGCGACGCGGGCGTCGCCGGTCAGCTCGAGCGGCAGACGACCCGGAAGCGCATCGGCGCCTGCGACCCGCAGCGCCTCCGGCAGTGTGCCGGTCAGTTGCGCCTCCAGCGTCAGCGCCGCCGGCTCGCCAGCGTCGGTAGGCCGTGGCGTCGAGACACGTCCGCCGACCAGCGTCATCGTGCCGACGCGCCCGCCGAGCAGGCGGCCCTCGAGGCGCCGCCCGTCCCAGACGAGATCGGCATCGAGCGCCGTGGTTTCGGGCCGGCCTGCGGCGGCGACGAACCCTGCACCACGCAGCTGGGCCTCGACCCCGCGCAACCCGTCGCCGCCAAACTCCGCGCTCGCCGTCTCGAGCCGGCCGGCCGCGAATGCCTGCCAGAAGGCCTGCGGCGCCCAGCGCTGCAGCGTCGACTGCAGCAGGCTCATGTCGGCGCGCAGCCAGGGCGCGGCCAATGCGACTCGCCAGCCGCTCACCACCGCGCCGCCCGCGGCGGCGCCCGCGGACCCGGCCACGCGCAGCGAAGGACCGCGCGACAGGTCGACGCTCACCGACGGCACCGCGAGCGACCAGCCCTGCGGCGCGGTCACGACCTCGACGGTGCCTGCGATGTTCGCGAGCACCGGCGCCGCGCGGTCGGTGAACCACGGCGCGCGCAGCGGCAGCTCGCGCCCCTGCACTGTGACCTGCAGGTGCAG
>JAYTNX010000172.1:0-1535 GCA_043748075.1 Pseudomonadota bacterium | reverse complement strand
GCGCCCCGCTACGATCCGCAGCAGCTGTTCGGCGATCGACGCCTGCACCTGACGATCGGGCTGCTGCTGGCGCTGTGGCTGCTGTGGGTGCTCGGTTCGACGCGGCTGCGGACGCCGCAGTACGCCATCCCGGCGCCGCGGCCGGCTGACCTGCTGCGAGCGGCTGGCGGCTTCTTTGCGCGCGTGCTGCGGCCGGCGGCGGGGGCTCGACGCCTGTGCGAGCACTTTTTCGGGCGCGTGCAGGCTCGCATCGACCAGGGAACGAGCACCAGCGCGGCGCGGCCGGCGGGCGTCGCGCGAGCGCCGCCCTGGGACTGGCTCGAGCGGCATCCGCGGCTCGCCGCCGCCGACGTCGGGCAGTTGCGTGCGTGGTATCAGCAGGCCTGCGAAGGGCGGCAAGTACCGCTCGGCAGGCTGCACAATCTCCTCCTCGGTCTCGACAGGCAGGTGGCATGAACGACGTGATCCGGGAATTCGAGGCGGCGCTGCAGCGCGAGCTCGGCAAGGTGGTGGTCGGCGCCGAGGCGACCGTGCACGCGCTGACGATTGCGTTGATCGCGCGCGGGCATGTGCTGCTGCAGGGCGCGCCGGGGCTCGGCAAGACGCTGCTCGCCAAGACCTTCGCGGTCGCGATCGGCGGCGAATTCCAGCGCATCCAGGGCACCGCCGACCTGATGCCCGGCGACATCATCGGCGTGCACGTGTACGACGAGTCGTCGCGCCGCTTCGCGTTCCGGCCCGGCCCGCTGTTCGCGGACGTGGTGCTGGTCGATGAGATCAACCGCGCCGGTCCCAAGACCCAGTCGGCACTGCTCGAGGCGATGGAAGAGCGGCAAGTCAGCGCCGAGCGCGAGGTGTTCCGGCTGCCCGACGAGTTCCTGGTGATCGCGACCCAGAACCCGCGTGAGTTCGAGGGCACCTATCCGCTGCCCGAGTCGCAGCTCGACCGCTTCATGCTGCGCGTCGACGTCGACTACCCGGCGCGCGCCGCGGAAGCCGAGGTGCTGCGCCGCTATGGCGCGCGTTTCGACGGCCGACCCGAAACCGCGGCGAGCGCCGCCACGACGGATCGCGCGCTGCTGCGCGACGCCCGCGCGGCCGCCGCTGCCGTACACGTGTCGACGGCGCTGTCGGACTACGTGCTCGACCTCGCGGCCGCGTCGCGCGAGGACGGCAATGTCGCGCTCGGCCTCTCGACCCGCGGCGCGCTGGCGCTGTTGCGCGCGGCCCGCGTTGCCGCGGGCCTGCGCGGCAGCGAGTTCGTCGCGCCCGACGATGTCAAGGAAGTCGCGCCGTGGACCATTGCGCATCGCCTGATGCTGACGCCGGAAGCCAGTCTCGAAGGCATGACCGACGTGCAACTGGTGCGCGCGCTGCTGGAGCGCACCGCCGTGCCGCGCTGAGCGGCAACGGCGCGCCGCCCCGTTTCCGATGCATCTCGCGCCTCGCGCTTTCGTGCTCGCGGTGCTGGCCGCGGTGCTGGCCGTGGCGGGGCTGTGGGCGGGGGATCCGTGGCTCGACGGGCTGTGGCGCTG
>JAYTNX010000171.1:0-2735 GCA_043748075.1 Pseudomonadota bacterium | reverse complement strand
ATGACCGTCCAGGCAGCGCCTCGCCGCTACGATCTGTTGGTCGTCGGGGGCGGGATCAATGGCGCCGGCATCGCCCGCGATGCCGCTGGTCGCGACCTTCGTGTCCTGCTCTGCGAGCGTGACGACCTGGCCTCACACACGTCGTCCGCCAGCACGAAGCTGGTCCACGGCGGTCTGCGCTACCTCGAGCACCGTGAGTTCATGCTGGTGCGCAAGGCCTTGATGGAACGCGAGGTGCTGCTCGAGACGGCGCCGCACATCATCTGGCCCCTGCGCTTCGTGATGCCCCACGACGCGCACCTGCGACCGCGTTGGATGATCCGGGCCGGCCTGTTCCTCTATGACCACCTCGCGCGCCGGCGCCGCCTGCCGGGGTCGGCAGCGCTCGACCTGCGCGGGCACGCGGCGGGTGCCGCCCTCGACCCGCGGTTCACGCACGGCTTCGTGTACTCCGATGCCTGGGTCGAGGATTCGAGGCTGGTCGTGCTCAACGCGATGGACGCCGCGGCGCGCGGCGCCACGGTGCTGACGCGCACGGCCTTCACCGGCGCGCGCCGCGTGGGCGACGTCTGGCGCGCGATCCTGCAGCCGCAGGGCCGCGCCGGGTTCGAGGTCGAGGCGCGTGCGCTGGTGAACGCCGCCGGACCTTGGGTCGGCAGCGTGCTCGACGGCGTGCTGCAGCGCGAGGCCTCGCGGCATGTTCGGCTCGTCAAGGGAAGCCACGTGATCGTGCCGCGGATCTACGACCACGAGTTCGCGTACCTCTTCCAGAACCCCGACCGCCGGATCATTTTCGCGATCCCGTATGAACGCGACTTCACCCTGATCGGCACTACCGACCTCGAATACCAGGGCGATCCCGCGCAGGTGGCGATCTCCGCCGACGAAACGCGATATCTCTGCCAAATGGCGGACCGCTACTTCCGCAAGCCCGTCCGGGTCGAGGACGTCGTCGCCAGTTACTCCGGCGTCCGCCCACTGCTCGACGACGAATCGACCGATCCGTCGAGCGTGACGCGCGACTACTCACTCGAGCTCGACGGCGACGGCGCGCCGCTGCTGTCGGTATTCGGTGGCAAGATCACGACCTTCCGGCGCCTCGCCGAAGACGCGCTGAAGCGGCTGGCACCATCACTCGGCGTGTTGCGCGGTCCATGGACGAAAGGCACGCCGCTGCCGGGTGGCGACATGGCCGGCGCCGACTTCGTCGGCTTCGAGGAATCGCTGCAACGCTCGCACCCCTGGCTGCCGGCCGCGCTGCGGCACCGCTACGCCCGCGCCTACGGTACGTGCGTCGCGCGGCTGCTCGGCGAGGCCGCGTCGATGGCGGATCTCGGCGACCGACTGGCGCCGGGGCTGTTCGAAATCGAGCTCGCGTACCTGCGCCGGCACGAGTTCGCATGCACCGCCGAGGACATCCTCTGGCGGCGATCGAAGCTCGGGCTGCACCTGCCACCCGACACCGCAACGATTCTCGACGACTGGCTCGCCACCCACCCCGCCTGACGACGCTGCCGACGCCGCATACCGGAGGCCTCCATGTCACGCTTCGTACTCGCGCTGGACCAGGGAACCACGAGCTCGCGCTCGATCCTCTTCGACCACGCGGGCGACATCGTCGCGGTCGCACAGCGGGAATTCAGCCAGCACTTTCCGCAGCCGGGCTGGGTCGAGCACGACGCGGAGGAGATCTGGGCCACGCAGTCGGCGACCGTGTCGGAGGTGCTGGACCGGGCCGGCGCGACGCCACGAGACCTCGCCGCGGTGGGCATTACCAACCAGCGCGAGACGACGGTGCTCTGGGACCGCCGCAGCGGCATGCCGCTCGGTCGCGCGATCGTCTGGCAGGACCGCCGCACCGCCGATCGCTGCGCCGAATTGCGTGCGCGAGGGCTCGAACCCGAGGTGGCGCGCCGCACAGGGCTGCTGCTCGACCCCTATTTCTCCGGCACCAAGCTGGCGTGGATGCTGGACAACTTCCCGGGAGCACGCGAGCGGGCGGAACGCGGCGAGCTCGCCTTCGGCACCATCGACAGCTGGTTGGCGTGGAAACTCTCGAACGGTCGCGAACACGTCACGGATCCGAGCAACGCGAGTCGGACCCTGCTCTACGACTTGCGAACCGGCGACTGGAGCGAGCCGATGCTGTCGATGCTCGGTATCCCTCGTGCCTGCCTGCCGCGCCTCGTACCTTCGTCGGGCCCGGGGTTACCAATCTCGATCGCGGGGCAGGCGCTGCGCCTCTCGGGTATTGCCGGCGACCAGCAGGCCGCACTCTTTGGCCAGGCCTGCTTCACGCCCGGCATGGCGAAGAACACCTACGGCACGGGCTGCTTCATGCTGATGAATACCGGCACAGAACCGGTCGCGTCACGCAACAGGCTGCTGACCACCGTCGGTTGGCAGCGCAGCGATGGCCCGCGAAGTTACGCGCTGGAGGGCAGCGTGTTCGTCGGTGGCGCCGTCGTGCAATGGCTGCGCGACGGCCTCGGACTGATCGCGAATTCCGCCGAGGTCGAAGCGCTGGCAATGACGGTGCCGGACGCCGGCGGGGTCTTTTTCGTGCCGGCGTTCACCGGCCTCGGCAGTCCGCACTGGGATCCCCATGCACGCGGGACGATCCTCGGGCTCAGTCGCGGCACGACGCGCGGCCACCTGGCGCGCGCGGCGCTGGAGTCGATCGCCTTCCAGAGTGCCGAGCTGCTGTCGGCGATGCAGCAGGACGCCCGCCAGCC
>JAYTNX010000170.1:0-3175 GCA_043748075.1 Pseudomonadota bacterium | reverse complement strand
GGCGAACTCGTGGTAGTTGTGCCCCGCGGCAAAATCCCCCGGCACGGCGTACTGCAAGGGTTCGGTCACGATCGCGCGTGATAGCCCGACGTACTCGGCGAGCTTCCAGCCATTGGAGCCATGCAGTCCCCGTGTCGCGACACAGATCGCGGACCGGCGCACGCGCTGGACGTAGGCGCGCTTCGAGGCGGCGCGAGCCTCTGGCAGCAGCACGTCGGGGTAGCGGCGCGCGGCAAATTCAGAGTGCATCAGGCCGCCGAAGAAGCGCTCACCGAAGGCCGACCGCAACAGGCGGACACAGGCTGCCCGGGTCTCGTTGATCGCATCGAATTCGGCGGCCTTGTCCGGTTCGTCCTCCGGCACCCGGGCGGGGTCCCAGACGCCGGCCATGAACAGGACTGACGGTTCGCTGTCCGTGTCGGGCGGGGCCTGCAGCAGCGCGAGGTTCGGTCTCGGTCCCCGATCGACCATCGCGGCCAGGCTGTCCAGGACAAATCGCGCGCCATCGCGCAGTCGCTCGCGAGCCGATACACGCTGGGCGAGGATGCGCCGCAGCTCCCAGGCGTCGAATCCGTCGCGCCGCACGTCATTGACTAAGCCGAGCGGCCGCAAAGTGGGGAACTTCGCCGCCGGGACGCGCTGCGGATCGAAGCTGCGCTTGAAGTACAGGTCGTGGCGCTGGCGCGCCAACGCGTCGATCTCCCAGCTGTCATGCACGTCGACGTAGGCGCTGCGGGCCCCGTCGAGCGTCAGGCGAATTCCGGATTCGGCCTTGTCGCGCAGGTGCCAGGGGCCCTCGGTCAGCGGGGCAGGCGGTGTCGTCACCTCGATCGACAGGCGCAATTCGCCGCGGTTGGCGAGCAGGGCGAGCCCCGTCATCAGGGCGTTGTTGCCCGGTTCGAGGTAGCTGAGGGTGACGTGGCAGTGGCGCATGCCGCAAACGCTAGGCGAGGTGAGCCTGCCGGAACGCACGAGCCCGTGCGTCCATCCACAGCAGGCGGCGCGAGGCGGCGAAGTCCCGGCAGTTCAGGCCGGCCGGCAGTCGGCTGCGGCGCAGCATCAGCCGGTCGAAGAGCGCGATGGCCGTGACGCTGCCGGCCGTCGCGAAGCCGCCACGGCGATGCGCGGCGATCGACGCGGCATTGTTTGCCTCCACGCAGGACCAGATCCGTTCGATTCCCGCGAGCGGCCCCGATTCGAGCGCACGGACGAATTGCGCGAACACGCCCGCGCCGCGTGCGCCGACCTCCACGTACATGTCGCGCAGGCAGGCGTCGGCGGCGCCGAATTCGAAGACCAGCATCGCCTCATCGAGAAAGCGTTCGCCGCCACGTATCGCCCAGGTGTTCGCAATGCTGCGCCCGGCGCGGCGCAGGGAGAAGAAGCGGAGGCCGGCTTCGCGGCGCTGCCGGAGGCTGCGGCGTCGGCCGCAGGGCAGGGTCGACACATCAGCAGCGTCGCGTCGACGAAGAGACCCGGAAAGGCCAACGCCATGGGTCCTCCGTTGCCGAGCCTCGCGCCCGGGTCAGCCCGAGCCGGCGATCCGCGCACCGCCGTCGATGACCAGCGTGTGACCGACCAGGCCCTGCGAGGCGTCGCTGGCCAGAAAGCGGGCCGCGGCGGCCACTTCCTGCAGCGTGACGAGACGCCCGAGCGGGGCCCGAGCGGCGGCCATGGACAGGCGCTGCTCGGCGTCGGGCATGGCATTCCAGGCATCGGTCCGCACGGTCCCGGGCGAGAGCACGTTGAGGCGGATGCCGCGCGGTGCGAGTTCGGCGGCCAGGTGCCGCGACATCGATTCGAGCGCGCCCTTGGAAGCGCCGACCAGGGTGTACTGGGGCATCGCGTGCACCGCGCCCTCCGAGGAGAGCGCGACGATCGAGCCGCCGGCCGGCATCTTCGGCGCGACCGCCTGCACGAGCAGCAGGAAAGCCCGCACGTTCAACGCGAACGTGAAGTCGAAATGCCGCCCGCTGAGCTGCTCGAACGGGCGGTGCACGCCCGTGGCGGCGGCGAACACCAGCGCATCGACCACCGGCCAGCGGCCCGTGACAGCAGCCAGCAGCTCCTCGCGGCCCTTGTCCGACGTGACGTCGGCGCGTACGACCGCGAGATTCAGGCCGTCTGCGGCCGCGGTCGCGGCCAGCGCCTCGGCCGGCGCATTCTCGCGCACGTAGCTCGCCAGCACGTCGGCACCGGCGTGCGCAAAGTCGTGCGCAATCGCGCCGCCGATACCGCGGGTGCCGCCGACGACGAGCACGCGCCTGCCGCGCAGGGAGAACGGATCGGACATCGGTTCAGACATGTGGGAGCTCCTCGTGTGCCAGTCAGGCGGGGTTGCGCGCCAACCAGTCCTCGAGGACCCCGTCGCGATAGTCCGGCGAGAACTGCGCGATCGGCCGGAACGCGAACAGCAGTTCCGCCGAACAGGCTTTGCGGCCGCCGACGGCGGCGTGGCAACGCGCGGTCGCGAAATCGCCCTGGTTGCTTTCAATGGTCGCGAACAATCCGATCAGGTCGTCCGGCTTGACCCACTGCCGGAAGCGCGCCGACTTCACTTCCACCAGCATCGCGTTGCCGCGCGGCAGTCGCTGTGCATTGAGGCACTTGCCCGCCGCCTGCGCCATCATCTCGGTGAGCAGCACGCCCGGCACTACCGGAAACCCGGGGAAGTGGTCCTGGAACAGTTCTTCGCTGGCGGGCAGGCTCATTTCCGCCTCGATCGACTCGCCCGGCGTCAGGCTGACGATCCTCTTCACGAGCAGGAATCTCATGGTGCTCCTCAGGAAATGCCGTCGCGGTCGGTGTTGACCTCGGTCAGGAACCAGGCAGAGCCATCGTACAGCAGGGGCCAGCGCGACGGTTCTGCGCAGCGTACGCCGACCGTGTTGAACTGACTGGATTGCCCGAGGAAGCCCAGCGCCAGCAGCGAGCGTTCGCTGCGCTCGTGCAGCGGCGTGACCGTGACGATGTCGGCCTTCTCCTTCCATGCGCGTCGCACGGTCTCGCGCACCAGCGCCTTGAAGCCGTCGAGCCCGAAGCGCTCATCCACCAGCCAGTCGACCAGGCTGACGGCGCGCAGGCCATCGGGGCGCAACGTGGATTGATAGGCGGCGTAGCAGACCAGGTCGCCGTTTTCCCAGGCGCCAAAGACTTTGTACTGCGCGCGAGGATT
>JAYTNX010000169.1:0-3722 GCA_043748075.1 Pseudomonadota bacterium | reverse complement strand
TCGGCAGCGAGCCGCGCCAGCAGCGGCGCGGGTTTCCAGAAGTTCGCGTCGTCCGCGGGATTCGCCGCGAAGAGTTTCATGCGGCGCACGACCTCGTAGAGTCCGATCGTATCGGCGAACAGCATCGGCCCGCCCCGCCAGATCGGGAAGCCGTAGCCCGTGAGGTAGACGACGTCGATGTCGGACGCGCGCTGTGCGATCTTCTCGTCGAGGATCTGCGCGCCCTCGTTGACCAGCGAGAACACCAGCCGGTCGACGATCTCGGCGTCCGGGATCTGGCGTGGCGTGGTGCCCGCGGCCACACGGGCGTCGGTCACGAGCTTGTCGACGACGGCGGACGGATAGGCCGTGCGGTCACCGCTCTTGTAGTCGTACCAGCCCGAGCCGCTCTTCTGGCCGAAGCGGCCCAGCTCGCAGAGCTGGTCGGCGATGACCGCGCGCTTCTTCAGCTTGCCCTCGGCGTACTGGCGCTTGCGGATGTGGAAACTGATGTCGTTGCCGGCGAGGTCGCTCATGCGGAACGGCCCCATCGCGAAGCCGAAGCCCTCGACCGCCGCATCGATCTGCTGCGGACTCGCACCTTCGTCGAGCATCTGCAGCGACTGCGCGAAGTACTGGTTGATCATGCGATTGCCGATGAAACCGTCGCAGACGCCCGAGACCACCGCGGTCTTGCGGATCTTCTTCGCCAGCGCCATCGCGGTCGCCAGCACGTCAGGCGCGGTCTTCGCCCCGCGCACCACCTCGAGCAGCTTCATCACGTTCGCCGGGCTGAAGAAGTGCAGGCCGATCACGTCCTGCGGCCGCTTCGTGTAGAGCGCGATCTGGTCGAGGTCGAGCGTCGAGGTGTTCGACGCCAGGATCGCGCCCGGCTTCATCGTCGCATCGAGCTGGCGGAACACCTTCTCCTTGACGCCCATGTCCTCGAACACCGCCTCGATGACCAGGTCATCGCCGGCGATGTCCGCGTAGGCCAGTGTCGGCGTCAGCAGCGCCAGCGTCGCGTCGCGCTTCTTCGCATCGATGCGACCCTTCTTGATCTGGCCCTCGTAGTTCTCGCGGATCCGCGCCACGCCGCGATCCAGCGCCTCCTGCCCGACTTCGAGCAGGTGGGTCGCGATGCCCGCATTCAGGAAGTTGATCGCGATGCCGGTGCCCATCGTGCCCGCGCCGATGATCGCGACGCCCTTGATCGCGCGGGTCGGGGTCTTCGCCGGCAGCCCGTCGACGCGCTGCGCCGCGCGTTCAGCGAAGAAGATATGCCGCAGCGACTTCGACACCGGCGAGTCGAGCAGCGGCCGGAACAGACGCCCTTCCTCCGCGAGACCCGCGTCGAACGGCAGCTTCGCCGCAGCCGCCACCGCATCGATGATCGCGAGCGGCGCCGGGTAGTCCTTGAAGGCGCTGCGCACGGTATTGCGCGCGAACTGCAGCAGGCCCTCGAGGTTCGGCTCCTTGACGCGCCGGTCGCGAATGCGCGGCAGCGGCTTCGACGGTTCCGCCTTGCGCGCCGCGACGGCGGCCCTCGCCACTTCGATCGCCGCGGGCAGCAGGTCCTTGTCGACCACCTTGTCGAGCAGCGGCGACTTCGCGAACAACGCCACCGGCAGCGGCTCGCCCGACAGCATCACGTTCAGCGCGCCCTCCACCCCAAGAATGCGTGGCAGGCGCTGGGTACCGCCGGCGCCCGGCAGGATGCCGAGCTTGACCTCCGGCAGACCGACCTTGGCGCTCGACAGCGCGACGCGGTAGTGGCACGACAGCGCGAGCTCCAGCCCGCCGCCGAGCGCGACGCCCTCGATCGCGGCGACGACCGGCTTGGGCGAGTCGTCCAGCATCGAATTGAGGTTCCAGATGTTCGGGCCGCGGCTCATGTCCGGCCCGCCGAATTCCTTGATGTCGGCGCCGGCGCAGAAGGTGCCGTTGGCACCGATCAGCACCATCGCCTCGACCGCGGCGTCCGCCACGGCGCGCTCGATGGCGGCCACCAGGTCGACCCGCAGGCTGCGACTCAGGCTGTTGACGGGCGGATTCTGGAACGCCAGGACGGCCACGGAGCCCTGGAGCGAATAGTCGACGTGTCCCATCGGAGTACCTCGTTTTGCGGCATTCTCGCACGATTGCGGCAGTGCAGCATAGTCAGCAACCACGCTCCGCGCAGTCCGGTTGGCGGGACCGTGTCGAGTTATCGGCCGACGCGCGCCCGAACGTAGGCCTCGGCTGACAGCGTTTCACGGCCGCGTTCTTCCTGACAGCCACCTGACCTCGCCCCATCCTGCACAAAACCTGCCTGAGGAAGTCATGGACCGGAAACCCCGCTGGGCTGCCGTCGCGGCCATGTTGGTCTGCGCGCCCCTCACGGGCGTCACCGCGTCGAACCCACCGGCTGATCCGGCCTCGCCGGCGGGCAATGGCACGCGCTATTTCGGCCTGCTGCGCGCCCGTGACCTCACGTTCTTCAGCCTGCTGCATCTGGACATGCGCCCCGCCCATGCGGTCGCGGCCAGCCCGGGCGGCTGGGGCATCGAGAGCAGCCTGGCGTACCAGAACACCTGGTCGCTGAGCCCGCCGGTCGAGCAGTACCTCAAGGGGCTGCCCGGTCGCCGCGAGCTCGGGCTGGCCGAGGTCGCCGCCATCCGTGCGCTGCCGGGCGAGAACTACCTGATCGATGCCGAAGTCGGCCTGCTCGACGTGACCGGTCACTACCGGATCTCCAAGCACTGGGGCGTCTACGCGACCCTCTCGGCCGTGCGCTACGACGGCGGCATCGGCGACGCCACCATCGAGAGCTTTCACGACAGTTTCGGCTTCAGCTCCTTTGGCAGGCCCGCCATCGCGCGCAATCGCGTCAACGTGGTTCTCGACCTGCGCGACGCGCAGCGTGTCTACCTCGGCGCGCCGACCGCTGGCGGCATGCTCGACCCGACCATCGGCCTGCGCTATTCGGGTTTCGTCCTGCCCGATCGCTGGAACCTGGTGGTCGAGGCGGCCGTGAAGCTGCCGGTCGACGGGCAGCGTGTTTTCCTTTCGGCCGGCGACGCCGAGCCTGGCCTGCAGGCGACGCTGCAGTATTTCGGCGAGCACTACGCCATGTACCTGAGCGCGGCAGCAGTGCAGTACGGTGACGACGCACTGCTCGCGGACACCGCCGGGCGCATCGTGCCGACCGCCGTCGTCGGTTTCGAGTATCGCTTCAGCGACCGCACGCATGCGATCCTGCAGGGGTATGCCAGCCGCCCGACCCGCAGCCGCAACCAGACCGAGCTCACCGATCTGACCAAGACCAAATTCCAATTCAGCCTCGGTGTGTACCGCGCGTTCGGCAACGCGTTGCTGTCGTTTGCCGTGACGGAAAACCTGCAGAACGTGAACAACACGCCGGACATCGGCCTGCAGCTTGGCCTGGCCTACAGTCCGGCGCTGCAGCGTTGATCCGGGCCGTACCACTCGGTGTGCTGGCCGCGTCGCTTGCGCTGACGCTGCTGAACGCATCACGCGCCGAAGCGGAGGTCGTGCCGGCTTCTGCCCAGGCTGGCCCTGCGGCAACCACGGCGTCCCCGGCCCGCGGCTCACGTCGTCTCGCACCCTCGGAACGCAGCACCGCCGAAATCCGCGAGGAGGCTGCCCGGCGTCCCTACCCGCTCGACTTCGGGCAGCGCCTGGACCGCAGCCACGACTGGCTCTACGTGAACGCGCAGGAGTTCGTCGAGAACACCGACCGC
>JAYTNX010000168.1:0-2876 GCA_043748075.1 Pseudomonadota bacterium | reverse complement strand
GGCGCGGCAGAGACGCAGTCCAAGGGTGCGCCGCGCCGCAAGAAGGCTGCAGCGGTCTGATCTGAAGCGGGCGCGCTTCCGGCAGCACTTCCGGCACCGCTACCTGTACCAAAAGTCCGGCGCAGCCAACTGGCGCGCCGGTCTTTTCATTTCCGGGGAACCCCGACGCCGTTACAATGCGGTCGCTGGGTGCCGCGCTGCATGGCGGCTGTCTCGTGAATAACTTCGAATAATGACCCCTTCAGGGGCAATCCCAATCAGTGCCTATTAAGGAGATTCATCATGGGCATGGCCTCGGAATTCAAGGAATTCGCGATGAAGGGCAACGTCGTCGACATGGCGGTGGGCATCATCGTCGGCGGCGCGTTCGGCAAGATCGTGTCGTCCTTCGTCGGTGACGTCGTGATGCCGCCACTCGGCAAGGCGATCGGTGGGGTCAGCTTCAGCGAACTCGGTACCAGCCTGGGCATGGGTGCAGACGGCAAGACCGAGGTGATACTGAAGTGGGGCGCGTTCCTTCAGACCATGTTCGATTTCCTGATCATCGCGATCGTGCTGTTCATCGCGCTCAGGGGAATCAACAGGCTCAAGCAGCCGCCGGCGACGCCCGCTGCCCCGCCTGCGCCACCCGCCAACGAAGTGCTGCTGGCCGAGATCCGCGACCTGTTGAAAGCACCGCGCTAGGTCGCACTCATCACTGCAGCCCGGCAAATGCGTCGCGGGTGAGGTTCTCGCAGCCCCCCGCGGTCACCGCCAGGTCGTCCTCGATGCGGATGCCTCCAAAGGGCCGCATCGCATCGACGCGTGCCCAGTCGACCAGCCCCGCCTGCGGGCCGCTGCGCAGCGGCTGCAGCAGGGCGTCGATGAAGTACAGCCCCGGCTCCATCGTCACCACGAATCCCGCCTCCAGCCTTCGAGTCAGCCGCAGTGCGGGGTGGCCTTCGGGCCGGGCGATCTCACTGCCGTCAGGGCCGGCCTGGGTGCCGCCGACGTCGTGAACCTGCAGGCCGAGCAGGTGACCGATGCCGTGCGGGAAGAATCGCGTCGCGAGCCCGGATTCCACGGCCTGCGCCGCGGAGCAACGCACCAGCCCGCTGGACTGCAGCAACTGCGCGACCCGCTCGACCGCGCCGAGGTGGATGTCGCGCCAGTCGACGCCGGGGCGCACGCGGGCGCAGAGGTCCTGCTGCAAGACCGTCATGCCGTCGACCAACGCGGCGAAGTCGCGGTCGGCAAACGACCAGGTGCGGGTGATGTCGCTGCCGTAGCCGGCGAACGTTGCGCCAGCATCGATCAGCAGTGAACGAGGGGGACTCGGTGTGTGGCGTTCCAGCTGCTGGTAGTGCAGGGTCGCCGCGGCCTCGTTCTGTGCGACGATCGCGTTGTAAGGCAGCTCCTGTTCGCGCTGCCCGCAGGCCTGCAGGAAGGCCTGGTGGATCCCGTACTCGGACGCGCCATTGCGGAACATCGCTACCGCCGCCCGGTGGCCCAAGGCGCCAAGCCGGCTCGCTTCGCGCAGGCAGGCGACTTCGTAGCGGGTCTTCCACGCGCGGTCGAAATCGAGGCGATGTCCCAGGTGCTCCGGGTTGATCGCCCCGACACCCCAGCCGAGCAGTTCGCGAAACGGCTCTCCGATATAGGCCACTTGGGCCAGTGAGGCGGGTAGTGCCGCCCGCGCCGCCACCGGGCTATCGACGACGATGACGTCGAAGGCCTCGACCCAGGGTTCCTGCGGCAGTTCGGCCGGCTTGTGCCAGAAATCGGTCGCCCGATGGAACACCAGTCGTGGCCGGCACCCCGGTTCGAAGTACACGAACGAGCCGGCTGCATCGGCGAGCGGCACCCACGCCCGGAAGGGCGGATGCGCGCGAAACGGGTAGTGCTGATCGTCGAGAAAGCGGGGGGGTGGTTCGCCGGCCTGCAACAGCAGGGCGTCGTAGCGGCAGGCGCCCAGCGCCTTGGCGGTTCGCCTGCTTATGTCTTCAAGATGTTCGAGAAACAGCCCGGACAGGCTCGAATGCAACACCGCGATGCTCCGGTGTGAGGACGAAGGCTCGATTCTAGGGCCGGCGTGGCGGACCTGTCGTCCGGAGACGACAGCCGGCGCTTACGGAAGTTTCCAATCCGCCGCGGAGCCACTACAATTCGCGCGCGATTCGCGTCGCCAGACAAACTAGCTAGGTTGTTTGATTCCACTCAACGCATCTTTCAATTTCTGGGGTATCCAACACATGAAGACGAAGCTCGCTCTCAGCGCCGTTCTCGCGGCGCTCGTGCTCACCGCCTGCGCCAAGCAGGAAGCTGCGGCTCCCGAGGCCGCCGCCGACGCCTCCGCCATGGCTTCGGACGCCGCTGCTGCCGCGGGTGATGCCGCTGCCGCCGCCGGCGATGCCGCTGCGGGCGCTGCCGACGCCGCTGGCGCCGCTGCGACCGACGCTGCCGCTGCCGCGGGCAATGCCGCTGCTGCTGCCGGCGATGCCGCTGCCGCTGCCGCGACGACGGCGACCGATGCCGCGGGCGCCGCGGTCGACGCTGCCAAGGAAGAGATGAAGAAGTAATTCTCGCCAGAGAATTGCGACTTCAGGGGCCTCTGGCTCCAGACGAGCCCGGGCGCGGTGTCGATGACACCTCCCCGGGCTTCGTTTTTTTCGGGATTCGGGAGGGCGTGAAATGAGCGTCAGCGTGCGCGATGCGCGCGGGTTGCCCGCGGACCGTCGCTGGATAGAGGGTGTCTACCGCGACTACCTCGACGACCTCGCGCCGTTGAACACGGGCGTGTTTCCAATCCTCGGTGAGGTTGGCCATTCCGAGCCCGATCAGCTCGCCCGCTGGTTCGCCGATTCCTCGGCGCACCTGCTGCTGATCCTCAAGTCTGC
>JAYTNX010000167.1:0-3453 GCA_043748075.1 Pseudomonadota bacterium | reverse complement strand
GCCGCGCGCTCCGCCATCACGGGCGAGGTCGCCGCGTCGCTGCCGGTGGCGAGCACGGCGTCATTCCGCGTCGGGTCCAGCTGCGTGACGAGGCCGATCGACAGCAGCACGGTCGCGGCGAGCGCGAGCGGCACGGCCCAGCGCGGGCCGCGATAGAAGCGCTCGGGTGGGGATTCGAGGCGTAGCGCGTCGCGCGCCCGGGCCAGCACCCGGCGGTCGAGTTCGGGCGAGGGGTCCTCGTCCTGCGGGACTTCGAAGCGCGGCAGAAGTCGGCGGCGCGCGCGCAGCGCCGCGTCGAACTCCTCGTCGCTCGCCGGGCCGTGCGGTCGTTCGGTCATGGACTGCGCTCCAGCGCCGCCGGCGCGAGGTCGCTCATCGCCGCGCGCAGTTTCGCGACGGCATAGCGCAGGCGGCTCTTCGCGGTCTCGGCGCCGACGCCGGTGACGTGGGCGATTTCCTCGAGCGTGAGTCCGGTCTCCTCGTACAGCAGGAACACGTCGCGCTGTTCGCGCGGCAGCGCATCGAGCGCGGCGCGGATGCGCGCGGCAGTCTCCTGGGCCTCGGCGCGCCGCTCGGGCTGGTCGGGTTCGGGCGCGCGGATCGAGCTGATGCCGCGCTCGTCGCGCGAGTCGTCATCCTCGTCGCCCGGCGGCGCGGGCAGGCTCGAGGCAGACACAGGCCGCACGCTCGCGCGGCGGCAGTGGTCGATGAACAGGTTGTGCGCCAGGGTGAACAGGAAGGTCTGGAATTTCGCGCGCGGCTCGTAGCGCTGGCGGGCGCCAATCAGTCGGCCCCAGGTGTCCTGGAAAAGGTCGTCGGCGAGTTCGCGATCGCGGGTGTGGCGCATCAGGTAGCGGTACAGCGGGCCCTTGTGGCGCGCATAGAGCGTCTCGAAGGCGGGCAGGGCGCCGGCCATCCAGGCCTGCATCAGTGCGGCATCGTCGGGCTCGTCAGCGGCCATGACCTGCACTGTACGCGTGGCAGGGGGTGAGACGCAGCGCCGCCGATGGGGCAGCGACGGATCGGAAAGAGCGCTGAACGGGGGGGTTGAAAGGACCAGCATCCCTGTTGAACGCGCAACCGATACCGCCTGGTTCAACTAAATATCAATATTTTTCATTGACTTAAAGATTTTCGCCGATGGGGCATTGACACGGTACTAGTGTTGTAGTGATATATAACACCATGAGCGGGACGGAATGCAGAGTGCAAATCGACCGCGACCCCACAGACAGACAGGAGACAGACATGAACACGAACCTCAACACCACGACGATCTTCCAGGGCCTGACGGCGGCGGTCATCGCGCTGACGATGACCTGGGCCCTCAGCTGGAGCTTGGTCGATTCGACGCGCGTGGCCCGCTGGGTCAGCGTGGCTGATGTCGCGGCGACGGCGGTGCACGCTGCGGCGGACACCTCGACCCTCGCCGGGTCGTTCAAGGCCGGCCTGCTACAGTAGTGCACTAGCCGGCCGCACCACACCTCAGACCGGCCCGTGGAGCTCGCATCGATGGATCCGCAGTGGGACGAAGGCTCGCCGATCTACCGGCAGCTGCGGGACCGGGTGGTCGCGATGATCCTCGAAGGGGTGCTCAAGGAAGGCGACCCGCTGCCCTCGGTCCGCAGCGTCGCCGCCGAGTTCCGTCTCAACCCGCTGACTGTGCTCAAAGGCTATCAACAACTGGTGGACGAGAGCCTGGTGGAGAAACGCCGGGGTCGGGGCATGTACGTCAACGTCGGCGCCAGCCAGGCGCTGATGAAGGACGAGAAGCAGCGTTTCCTCGACGAGGAATGGCCGAAAGTGCATGCGGTGATCGTTCGGCTCGGCCTCGCGATCGACGACCTGCTCAAGGTGCCGCCGGCGAAGAACACGGCGCCGAGCACGGCGGCTCAAATGGCGGGCCAGGTGGCCGCCCAGATGACCGACCCGACGACCGACCCGACGACCGACCCGATGGCGGGCCCGGGGGACAACCGATGACGACTCCGGTCATTGAAGCGCGCGGGCTGTCGAAGACCTACCGCGGCGGGCGGCGCGCCCTCGAGGGCGTGGACTTCACGGTGCAGTCGGGGCGCATCGTCGGGCTGATCGGGCCGAACGGCGCCGGCAAGACCACTGCGCTGAAGGCGATCCTCGGCCTCACGCCGTTCGATGGCGAGCTGCGCGTGCTCGGCCGGGATCCTCAGCATGAGCGCGACGACCTGATGCGCGACGTCTGCTTCATCGCGGACGTGGCGGTGCTGCCGAAGTGGCTGCGCGTCGTCAACGCGCTCGACTTCGTGCAGGGCGTGCACCCGCGCTTCGATCGGCGGCGCGCCGAGGAATTCCTCGGCAAGACCGACATCCCGATGCGGGGCCGCGTGCGCGAGCTCTCGCGCGGCATGGTCACGCAGCTGCACCTCGCGCTGATCCTCGCGATCGACGCGAAGCTGCTGGTGCTGGACGAGCCGACCCTGGGGCTCGACCTGCTGTACCGGCGCGCGTTCTACGACACATTGCTGAACGACTATTTCGACAAGGAACGCACCATCGTGATCACGACGCACCAGGTCGAGGAGGTCGAGAACCTGCTCACGGACGTGGTGTTCATCAATCACGGTCGCGTGGTGCTCGATGCCACGGTGGAGGACATTGCCCAGCGCTTCGTGCAGCTGATCGCCTCGCCGGACCGCGCCGCGGAGGCGCGCGCACTGCAGCCTTTCCACGAACGCGAGGTGTTCGGGCGCGTCGCCCTGACGTTCGAGGGCCGCTCCGCTGCCGAGCTCGCACGCTTCGGCGAAACGCGCACCCCTTCGATCGCGGACCTGTTCGTGGCGCGGATGCAGGGCGTCGCCCCGTGAGCCCGACCCGTACCTTCGTGACGCTGGTCCGCCGGGAACTGTGGGAGCACCGGGCGCTGGTCTATGCGCCGCTGGCGGTCGCGGTGCTGTTCGTGGTGATCCTCGCCAGCCTCACCTACGGCATGGTCGACGGGCCGGGCTCCGTGCGGATCGACGGCAAGGAAATCGATTTCGTGGCGGCAATGACCGGCGAGAACCAGCGCAAGTTCTTCAGCATCGTGATCTCGTCGATGATCCTGCCGCAGTTGCTCGTGGCGCTGGTGGTCGTCTTCTTCTATCTGCTGGACTCGCTGTACAGCGAGCGCAAGGACCGGAGCATCCTGTTCTGGAAGTCGTTGCCGGTTTCGGACGCGATGACGGTGGCCTCCAAGGCCTTCGTGGCCCTGATCGTCGTGCCGCTGGTCGTCTACGTCGCCGCGCTGCTCTCGGGATTGATCGCGCTGGTCATCACGCGGTTCAAGGTGGCGGGGACTCCGTTCGAGCCGATGTTCACCTGGCACACCGCGGACTGGTTCGTGGTGCAGGGCGCCCTGCTGTTGAACCTGGTCATTGCGGCGCTGTGGTATCTGCCGATTGCCGCGGCGCTGCTGCTGATCTCGGTGGCGGCGCG
>JAYTNX010000166.1:0-8479 GCA_043748075.1 Pseudomonadota bacterium | reverse complement strand
ATGTCGGTCTGGTCGCTGCTCACGATTCAGTCGGCCACGACCGCGCCGCTGAACCTGCGCGACGTGCCGATCTTCCTCAACGAAAGCGTCGCGCCGCTGAACATGCTGGTGGTGGGCCGCGACCACAAGCTCTACTACGAGGCCTACAACGACGCCTCCGACCTGAACGGCGACGGGGTTCTCGACGTCGGTTTCCGGCCCTCGATCACCTACTACGGATACTTCGACTCCCAGACCTGCTACACCTATTCCACCGACCGCTACCTGCCGGCCGGCGGCGCAGGAACCAACAACACCTGCACCGGTCTGTGGAGCGGCAACTGGCTCAACTACATGACCACCGCGCGCATCGACGCGCTGCGCAAGGTGCTGTACGGCGGACGCCGCTATGTCGACACCGCCACGGACACGGTACTGGAGCGCACCCACATCCCCCAGGATGCGCACAGCTGGGGCAAGCAGTACACCAGCGTGGCCGTCGACGGATACGACATCACGCAGTACGCGCCACTGGCATTGCCGACCCCCGGCCGACGCCACCTCTTCGCCAACACCACCCTGCTGTCCGACGGCGCGCAGCTGCCGCGCTTCCGTGTCGCGGTGGACCGGTTGGAGCCGATCTGGGAGTGGGTCAGCAAGGAACGTCCCGTCGCGGGCGGCAACACGATCTCCGCGGCAATCACGCCGACCGACTACACCGTGCGTGTGCGGGTCTGCGTTCCCGGAGCGGACTTCATCGTCGGCGATCCTGCCGAGGACTCGAACTGTCATCGCTATCCCGACGGCAACTACAAGCCGACCGGTCTGCTGCACGACTACGGCGAAACCGACGCGATGCTGTTCGGCCTGATCACCGGTTCCTACCAGAAGAACACCGATGGCGGCGTGCTGCGCAAGCAGATGGGAACCTTCCGCAACGAGGTCAACCCGACCAACGGCCGCTTCCTCGGCACCAACCCGGGCATCGTCAAGACGCTCGACGGCTTGAAAACCGTTGGCTTCGGTGGCAGCTACGAATACACGGATTCCGCCGACAACTGCGGCTGGATCACCAACGGCCCCATCACCAGCGGTCGCTGCCGCATGTGGGGCAACCCGATCGGCGAGATGATGTACGAGGCCCTGCGCTACTTCGCGGGCAAGGGCGCGCCGACCCCGGCCTTCGACATCGCCGCGAGTGGCAACCCCGATGCCACGCTCGGCCTGTCGCGTGCCACCTGGGACAACCCCTACGGCACCGGCAAGCCCGCCTGCGCGAAGCCGTTCCAGACCGTCGTCAGCGACATCAACCCCTCGTACGACACGGATCAGGTGCCCGGCGCCACGTTCGGCAGCTTCTCCGGCGATATGGGCAGCCTCAATGTCACCACCCTTGGCCAGACGATCTGGAACGGTGAGGCCGGCGGCAGCGGATTGCACTTCATAGGCCAGTCGGGCGGCGTCTACGACGGCGCGCCCTCGCCCAAGACCGTGAGCAGCTTCGGCAACATCCGCGGCCTCGCACCCGAGGAGCCGACCAAGAATGGCGGCTACTATTCGGCCTCGGTCGCCTACTACGGCGCCAAGACGGACCTCAACCCCGCCTTCGGCAGTCAGAAGGTGCAGACGTTTGCCGTCGCGCTAGCGTCCCCGTTGCCGCGCATCGAGATCCCGGTGAACGGCAAGACCATCACGCTCGTACCGTTCGCGAAGTCCGTTGGCGGCTGCCTGGGCGTCACCGGCACCCAGGGCGGCTTCCAGCCCACCAACCAGATCGTGGACTTCTACGTCGAATCGATTGCGCCGGACGGCACCTCCGGGTCGTTCCGCGTGAACTTCGAGGACGTCGAGCAGGGCGCCGATCACGACATGGACGCGATCGCGCGCTACCAGTACCAGGTGAACCCCGACTACAGCGTCACGGTGACTCTCAGCTCGCAGTACGCGGCGGGTTGCATCATCCAGCACATGGGCTACGTCGTCTCGGGCACGACCAACGACGGCACCTACCTCGAGGTGCGCGACCTCGATACGGCCGCCGGCAGCGACCCGGACTACTTCCTGGATACGCCTCCCGGCCAGTCTCCGGGAATCGGCTTCTCCGACAGCACCGCGCTGCCGTTGAACTCGACCCGTACCTTCCTCCCAGGTACCGCGACGGGCGCCACGCTGCTGAAGGACCCGCTGTGGTTTGCGGCCAAATGGGGCGGCTTCCAGGACAGCAACAACAACGGCCTGCCGGACCTGCGCAAGGAATACGACTCGGACGGGGTCGACGGCGCGGGCAACGACATTCCCGACAACTACTTCCTGGTCACCAATGCGCTGAGCCTGAAGTCGCAGCTCGGCAAGGCGTTCTCGGACATCATCGAACGCTCGGGCTCGATCTCCGCGGCGGCCGTGAACGCCAGCGTGATCCGCGAAGACACGCGAGTCTTTAACGCCGAGTTCACCTCGTCGCTGTGGTCCGGCAACCTGAAGGCCTGGACGATCAACATGGACGGCACGATCGGCGCTTTCCAGTGGTCCGCGGCGAATGCGCTGCCGGGCTGGAACGCCCGCAAGATCGCGACCCAGAACACCAGTGGCGCGGCCGTGCCGTTCCGCTGGGCCAGCCTCGACACCAACCGCAAGGCGCAGATCGAGCCGGAGGCGAACGGCGTGACGGGAGATCGGCGCATCCGCTACCTGCGTGGCGACCGCTCGCTCGAGTTGCGCAACGGCGGCGAATTCCGCAACCGCGACCCGCTGTCCGCGCTCGGCGACTTCATCTTTTCCGCGCCGCTGTTCGTCGGCGCCTCGACGTCGCGCTACCCCGACTCGATCGAGTCCTCCGCCTACAGCGGCTTCCGCAGCAGCACGACCTCGCGCCTCGGCATGGTGTACATCGGCGGCAACGACGGCATGCTGCACGCGTTCAACGCGGGTAGCGGCGTCGAGGAATGGGCCTTCATCCCGAGCCAGGCCTTCGCCACGCTCAAGCCGTTGACCGACCTCGCCTACCAGCACAAATTCAGCGTGGACGGCTCGCCGGCGGTCGGCGACGTATTCTGGAGCGGCACCTGGAAGACGGTGCTGCTGACGGGCCTCGGCCAGGGCGGGCAAGGACTGTTCGCGATGAACGTCACGAGCCCGGTCGCCACCTCGGATACCGACGTCGCCAGCAAGTACCTCTGGCAGTTCACCGATGCGAACGACGTGGACCTCGGCTTCACGATCAGCAAGCCGGTGATCACCAAGCTGAAGAATGGCAAGTGGGTCGCGATCTTCGGCAACGGCTACAACAACACCGTGGTCGACGGCCGCGCCAGCACGACCGGCAATGCTGTCCTCTACATCGTCGACATCCAGAACGGCAACCTGCTGCGCAAGATATCCACCAACGCCGGCATGAGCGCCGATCCGACGGGCACCGGCCGGCCGAACGGCCTCGCCTCGCCGGCGGTCGTCGACGTCGACCGCGACGCCTACGCGGACTTTGCCTATGCCGGCGACCTGTTCGGCAACCTCTGGAAGTTCGACCTGCGCGACGTCACGCCGGCGAACTGGAAGGTCGCCTACCAGGACATTTCGGCGAACCCGCTGCCGCTGTTCGTCGCCCGCGACGCCAACAACGTGCGCCAGCCAATCACCTCGCGCCCTCAGGTGGGTCGCGGCGCCTACGGCTCGGGCCTGATGGTGTACTTCGGCACCGGCAAGTTCCTGGAGCTGCAAGACCGCATCATCGCCACCCTCTCGCCGCAGACGTTCTACGCGTTGCGCGACGAGAATGCACTGGCCTCGACCGACCTGATCTCCGGTCGAAACCTGCTCACCCAGCAGACGATCGAGACCGAGATCACGGTGACCGTGGACGGCAACGATGCCGGCATCCGCATCACCTCGAACAACGCGATCGGCACGAACCGCGGCTGGTACCTCGACCTGATCTCCCCGGGCAACGTGTTCCGCGGCGAGATGCAGGTGACCGATTCCGTGCTGCGCGACGAGCGCGTCGTGTTCACGACGCTGCTGCCGAACGCCGACCCCTGCGGCTACGGGGGCAGCAGCTACATCATGATCATGGACGCGCTGACCGGCGGTCGGCTGACCAACACCTTCGACCTCGACGGCGACGGCGAATTCAGCAACGACGACAAGTACGACGATGGCACCAACCAGAATGCGGCCAGCGGCCTGCAGTTCGAGAACGGCATCGCCACGCGCCCGACCATCGTCACCAACGGCATCATCGACGTGCTGATGCTGCAGGGCAGCGGCGACGGCAACGACGATCCCGACGACGATGACGACGAATGCCAGGAGGGCGCCCCCTGCACGCAGAACATCCAGGCGCCTCCCGGCTTCTACGGCCGGCAGTCCTGGCGGCAGCTGCGCTGATGCGTGCCGGAAACAGGAGCATCGACATGAAGAGCCGGCAACGCGGTGTGACGCTGATGGAGCTGCTGACGGTGGTGACCGTGCTCGGCATCCTCACGTCGATCTCGGTGCCGACGTATCGGCAATACATGCTGCGCGCGCAGCGCACCGAGGCGAAGGCGGCGCTGATGGCGCGAGCCGGAGCGCTGGAGCGCTGCTTCACCCGCTTCAACGCCTACGACGACGCCGGATGCGCAGTGGCGGGCGGGTTTCCAGAGGACCTCGCCGAGGGTCACTACCAGCTCACGGCCACCATCAACCCGGGAACCTTCCTGCTCCGCGCGGTTCCGCAGGCCGGCCAGCAGGACGACACCGACTGCATGACCCTGACGCTCGACAGCCGCAATCAACGCGGGGTGACGGGCGGCGCCACCCGGGACAACCTGTACTGCTGGTCGCGCTGAGCCTGCGGCGCGCCACGGCGCCCCATCGAGACGCGGCGCGCGGCGGCCTCAGAAATCCGTCAGCAGTCGCCCGAACCCTTCGATCCGGTCCGTGATCCCATTGGCCCGCAGCGCATGCCAGTAGGTCGCGGTGTTGATCGCGATGACCGGCTTGTTCAGCCACCTCTCGGCGGCCGCGGCGAGGCGGATCATCGACAGGTTGGTGCCGACCTGCAGGATCGCATCCACGTCGGGTCCATCGAGCTGGTGCAGCACCTCGCGGCAGCGCGACTCGGGAATCTGCGCGATGCCGGTCCACGACGACGCCTGCATCGGCACGTCGCGCACCGTCTCGTACCCCATATCCTTGAAGTAGCCCTTCACCTCGGCATTCGCGACCGGGAAATACGGCGAGAGGAAGGCAATCCGCTTGACGCCCCCGTAGGCCTTCAGCGCGGCGGCACAGGAATGCGAGCCAACCGAGATCCGGATACCGGACTCCTTCTCGACGCTATCGACGAACTTGTCGGCGCCCTTCGCACCGCCGTAGAAAGTGACGGCCGACATGCCCATGACGAGGTAGTCCGGCTCGCAGGTCATCACGCTGCGCACGGCGTCGAGCACGCCTTCGGCGATTTTCGTCGTGCCCGCCGTGAAGGTCTCGTTGCTCACTGCCCGTGAGTTCGGCGTGAAGATTCGACTGTAGTGGTTGGTGACGCCGGGCGGTCGCAGGTCATCGAAATCCGGTTGCACGGTCGTATTCGTCGACGGTCCCAGCACGCCGAACAGGCGGCGGTAACCCAGCACATCCAGGCCCATGAGCGATTCCTCGAGAAAGAGTCAACAGCGACGCCGTGGAAGGCTAGCACGCGCGTCTATCGGTGCGTACGCAGCGTCTGATGCGATTGCCGGCCCATGACGCGCGGCGGACAATCCGCGCGTGAAACATGTCATCGTCTGTCTGCTGATCGTCCTCGTCACCGGCTGCCAGTCGCCGTCCAGCCGCAGCGCTGCAGGCACCGCCACGGGCGCGGACGCCGGCGCCCGCGCGTCGCTGCGCATCGCCTCGTGGAATCTCGAGTGGCTGATCGCCCCCGAAAACTTCCTCGCGCTGCGTCGCCGCTGCGTGCCCCAGGGCGACTCGCCCGCCGGTCGCCGGCGCGCGATTCCCTGCGACGTCGCGGCCCGCCTCGAGCGTTCCACCGCCGATTTCGACGCGATCGCGCGCTATGCCCGCCAGCTCGACGCCGACGTGATCGCGATGCAGGAAGTCGACGGGCCGGCCGCAGCCGAGCGCGTGTTCCCGGGCTACCGGTTCTGTTTCACGGGGGCTGCGGCCGTGCAGAACGTCGGCTTTGCCGTGCGGCCCGGCGTGCCTTTTCGCTGCGGTCCCGATCTGGTCGAGCTGTCGCTCAATGGCCGCGTCCGGCGTGGCGCCGAGCTGATCCTTTACCCGGGCTCCCCTGCCGAGATACGTCTGCTCGCCGTGCACCTGAAATCCGGCTGCGGGCGCCGGCCACTCGATGCGCCGCGGGAGCAGTGCTCGGTGCTGGCGCGCCAGGTCCCGTTTCTCGAGGGCTGGATCGACGCGCAGGCGGCCGCGGGGCGACCCTTTGCGGTGCTGGGCGACTTTAACCGCGAGCTGCTGCGCGACGCGGGGCCCGCGCGCGGGGCCTCCGGCCAGCCGATCAGTCTCTGGGCCGAACTCGACGACGCGGAGCCACCCGAGGCTGATCTGGTCAACGCCGCCGCGGGCGCCGCGTTCCTGAACTGCCACGCGGGCCAGAATTTTTCCGGCTACATCGATCACATCGTCTTGTCGCACTCCCTCGCACGTCGCATGCGTTCCGGCTCCTTCCACCGCATTACGTTCGACACGCTCGAGGCGCAGCGCCGCAAGCTCACCGACCACTGCCCGATTGCGCTGGATCTCCTTCCCGCATCGGATCGCGGTTGATTAAGTTGACTCCCGACTGACCCGCCCTCGAGCCACGGCATACTTCCCGGAAGGGGGAGTGGATGAACAAGAACACGCCGAGCAACGAGGCCCTGACCGTGGAGCGTCGCCTTCATACGCGACATCGCGCGCGCACCACGGTCTACATCACGATTCCCGGAGGGCGCAAGAAGCTGTGCCGCGCCGTGAATCTCAGCGCCACGGGCGTCTACATCCAGACCGCGAACCTCGGACTGCGCAAGGGCCAGCAGGTCGAGCTGTCCTTCGCGATCAACCTCGGCACCATCACCAAGATCCATCGCCGCACCGCCATCGTCGCCCACGTCTCGCGGGGTGGAACGGGCCTCATGATGGACGCGTATTCCAACGCCCAGCGCTGAGCGGCGCGCGGCGCTGCAGCCGCGGCGGCGGACTCTGGCCCTCCCGGCAGCGCCTGCAGGGCCTCCCGCGACCACGACATAGTCCGCCACTCGCCGTCGACTCATCGGCCAAGGGGCACTCACGGCTTCGGACCACTGCAGTACCATTCACGGGTACAAGGCATTCGGGAGCCGCCATGTCTCCATCGATTCTGCGTTCCAGGGCAACCGCGACTGACGCCCTCGGTGATGCGATCCGCGCGACATATCTGGCGTTGATCTTCGCGATCCTGCTGTGCCCGGCTTCGTCAGCTGCCAATCCGTCGCTTCGCGAAACGCTTCCGGCGGCCAGAGCCGGCGACGCTCGTGCGCAATACATCGTCGGCATGAGTTACCTGTTCGGTGACGGCACGCGCCAGGACATCGCCGAAGCCGTGCGCTGGCTCGAGCCCAGTGCCGCCCGCGGCACCGCGCAAGCCATGGTCGCGCTCGCGCAGCTCTACGATGTCGGCCAGGGCGTTCCGCAGGATGCGGCCCGGGCGACGCAGCTGCGGCAGCGCGCCGCGAATTCGGGCGACGCTACCGCGCGGGGCCAGCTTGCCGACGATCAGAAGATGGGCGGCCAACGGGATTTCCGGCGCGCCAGCGTGTTGACGGACCTGCATCGACCCGAGGCGGCGATTCCGTTCGCCCTCAAGGCCGCGAACGCGGGGAACGCCAATGCCCAGCTGCTGCTGGGGCGCGCCTACCATTTCGGCAGCGGCGTTCGGGCGGACCAGGGCGCGGCGTTTCGCTGGTTGCAGAAATCGGCCGCCAGCGGGCTGGCCGACGGCGAGCGCCATCTTGCCTGGATGTACGAATTCGGCGAGGGCGTGCCCGTCGACCGCGCGAAGGCGCTGTACCACTACGATCGGGCCGCCGCGAAGGGCAACAGGATCGCGCAGCAGGCGGCTTCCAACCTGCGCTCCTGGGAGTACGACCATCCGCCGGCCCGCTACGACGCCGGGTCGGGCTCGAGCCCCGCACCCGACAATCGTTGCTCCGAGAATGGCGGGCACATCGAGGGCACGCAGTGCTACAACGCGAATCGGCAGATCATCGACCCCAGCAACGGCGTGCACTACGAATAAGCGTTGTCACGAGCCCGGGCGCGCGAGATGAGCGACCCGCGCGTCGGATGGGGGTCACGCGGCAGTCACTGATCAAGCTGTGGCTCGCCGACAAACTGGGGCAGCAGGCGCCGGCCGGCAACGGCCGCAGTTGACCCATCGAATGCAAAATCGGGTGCCGGGTGAGGGATTTGAACCCCCGACCAACAGTTTACAAAACTGCTGCACTACCACTGTGCTAACCCGGCAGGCCCAGCACCTAGTCTAGCCGAC
>JAYTNX010000165.1:0-4023 GCA_043748075.1 Pseudomonadota bacterium | reverse complement strand
CACTGTCTGCGGCCAGCGACGCGGTCGCGCGGGCCGCCGCGCGCGGCGCGCGTCTCAGAAGCGATTGCGGCGCCGGCTCTCCTCGTAGAGCGCGACGAGGAAAGTACGCACGGCGCCCTCGGCCTCGCCGGGCAGCAGCAGTTTCTGCTCGACGAGGTAGTGGGCGATCTCGGCCATGTTTCGCCGGCCGTCGATCAGCGCCATCACGAACGCGAAAATGCGGTTCGCCAGCGCCTGCGTCGCGAAGTATGGCAGCAGCGGCACGGCCTCCGACGCGTCGCCCAGCCACGACGGCAGGTTGTCGAGCTCGGGTGGCGTCTCCTGCGCCCGGCACTTGCGCGCGGCGAATGCAAACACCGTTTCGACGCGCCCATGGCGACTTGCGGGAGAACGCAGGTACGGCAGCTCGCGCTCGATCACACGCTCCACCTCGAATCCACTCGCTTCCAGGATTGCGCGCACTTCGGTCGGACCGTGACAGGCAGCAGGATCGCGGTGGGCGAAGCTCAGCGAACCAAAGTTGAGCCAATGACCCCCGACCCGCAGCAGGCCGGCGAACTGCGCGCACACCGCGGCAAAATCGTGCGGCACGATGTCGACGAACCAGGGGCTGAGGAGGGTGTCGAAACTGGCCGTCCGCAGCGGGGCACGCAGCGCATCGCCCAGCACGAAGGCCAGGCCCGGACGCGCTGCGTGCGGCGCACGCAGGGTTCGGGCCAGCGCCACGTCCGCATCGCTGCGCGGCGCGACTGGAAACTCGTGCAGGGCCACTTCCCCGCCTGTGCTGACCCGCTGTGCCACGAGCGACAGCAGCGGGTTGATGTCGAGTCCCAGGGTCAGCTCGGGCCCGAGCGTTTCGTGCACGTCCCAGGCGAGACGTCCGGCGCCGGCACCGGGCACCAGCAAGCGCCCGAACGGTTCGCCCGCCGCCAGTTCGCGCACCAGTTGCAGCGCCGCCGCGTTCTCGGCGTCGCCCCACACCCAGTCGCGGTGCACGTTGACGTAGTAGGAATTCAGGTCCTGTGCGAGTGGGGTACGGGTGCGCAAGGCCAGCAGGGTCTCGAGACGGGCGATCGAGGCGTCGAGGCGCAGCGGCTCGAGCACGGCGCGGATCTCGTCACGCTGCGCCGCATAGGCCGCCGCGAGACGCTGCAGGCGCGGACGGGCCGCCGGCAGGGTGTGCGGATCCGCCAGCAACGCCTGCAGCGACTGGCGCGCTGCCTCGAGTTCGCGCTCCAGCAGCTTGAAGCGCTGCCGCCACTCGACCAGACGTGCCTCGGGCGCGGCGAACAGCCAGGAGACGCCGCCAAGCACCGGAAAATCCGTGTCGCAGCCGGCACAGTGCCAGCCCGCAGCCGTGGCGGCAAAGCCCTCGCCACCCAGGCACTGCGGACAGCGCAGCAGCGCCTCGAGTGCCACGCGCGGATTTCGATCGGGGGCTGACATGCCCCTACTCTAGCGCAGCGGCACTGCGTCGCAGGCGAGCCGCGGCCCACGGCCGACGCGCGAACCGCGGCGTCGTGCTAGGTGATCCGGCCGTTCACGATCGGGTTGAACGCCGTGAGGCTGTCGCGCAGCGCGGGACTGCCGAGACCCTGCCCGGGGAAGTAGTTGATCGTCGAGAACAGGTTCTGCTCGCCATGCAGGGCCATGTAGTTCAGCACCACCGTCTCGACCAGCAGGTTGACGTTGTTGGCAGCGGGCGTCCCCGCCGTTTCCACGGACGCATCGGGACGGAAGTAGCCGAGCTGCTGGTGGCGTGCGGCGGGCACCGAATCGCCACTGAACAAAGCCGGTCGTCCCGTCGGGTTGTACACCAGGAAGAACGGCGCGGCGGTGGACTGGTTGTCGCTGGTCCACATGAACTTGCCGCGACCGTCCACGGTGTTGTCGACCATGTTGCCGGAGGAAATGCTGCCGTCGCTGAACACGTAGATCATCAGCGGGCGCTGCAGTCGCGCCGCGTACTCGAGGCAGGCGCCAATGCATAGTCCAGCGCGGAAGTTGCGCACTTCGCCCGTCGCCCGGCCCTGGCCATGGTAGTCATAGCCGCCCATGGTGACCGTGCCGGCACCGGCGTAGCCCTCCAGGACGAGCTTCATGATCGCCGCCGTCTTGCGGAACTCCGGATCGGCGTCGAACTCGGCGCGGGTGAAGATCGGGTTCGTCGCGCCCGGAGCGCCCTGCAGGATGAACGGATCGAGCTCCGGATTGAGCGAGCTGGGATTGCCGAAGCGCTGCGTCAGGTCGGCCGCCTTCACGTAGTTGCAACGGATCAGCTCCTTGACCACCTCGTCGCGCGTCACGGTCTTCGGCTGGGTGTTGACCAGCTTCTGGTCGGAAATGCGCTGGATCGCCTCCATCACGGCGACCGCATCGCCCTGGTCGAGCAGGCCGACGAGCTTTCCGGTGTCCACCAGGCCCGTCACGTCGCTGGTGCGATCGACCTTGGTGGGCGTCGCGCCGGGGTCGATCATCCCCATCGGCGACATGGAGTTGCCGCCCGACTCGGAGGCGCGGGAACCGATCAGCGACAAGAGGGAACCGTCCGATCCCGCCTTGAAGATGCCGTACATCGGATTGTGCGGATTGTTGGCCGTGTCGTTCTCCGACCGGGCCGGAATCACCGCACCGTTGACGTTCGCCGCAGTGCCCGCGGCGACCTTGCTGAGGATGCCGCGCAGGATCGCGCCATCCGAATGAAATGCAAGCCCGAGCGCGGTGCTGATGAAATTGTTGGTCGTGCTGGCCGCATTCGGCGCGTTCGGCACCATGTCGCCGGGCAGGCCGAGCTTCGCGTAACCGCCCGTCGAGAGGAAATCGAGCTGACCGCCCTGCCCGCCAACCAGCACCTCGGAGCCCGAGAGGTTTGCGCCGCCTGCCAGGTCGAAGGCGATGAACGGGATCTTGCCCGCACCCTGGGTTGCAAAACCGCAGGTCGTCTTCAGCAGCTCGAGGTCCGGCGACAATGCGGCTCGTGCCGCACGCGGGTTCGCGAACAGGCTGAACACCGAGGCGCCGGCGAGGGCGACGCCACCGCCCTGGAAGCCCTGGGCGATGAAGTCGCGTCGGGTTCGCGGTCGCTTGTGCGACCCGTCATGGACGATCGGCTCGTCGAGACCGAGTTTGCGGGGAGTCGGCTTGCGGATGATCATGGGTGGTTCCTCGGATTCTTCACTGCAGCAAGGTCACGGCGCTGCCGAGCACGGCAGCACAGCTGGCCTTGGTCACGATCGCGGTACGGCCCGGGGCGCTGCCGGCCGCACCGGCGGTCAGGCGCCCGGCAAGCGCATCGAGCTCGGCCCGGGCCGCGGCGCGGTTCGGCTGCGTCCCGACGTTGATCCCGAGCATCCGGTCGAGCAGCGGGTTGAACACCAGGTCGCGGTTCGCCGGCGAACCGAACGCGGTGCTGGCCGCCGCGCCGAAGTTCACCCCCGGGAAGTAGGCCGTGCGCAGAGCGGTGTCGTCCA
This sequence comes from Pseudomonadota bacterium, assembly GCA_043748075.1. GTDB lineage: Bacteria > Pseudomonadota > Gammaproteobacteria > Steroidobacterales > Steroidobacteraceae > UBA964. Next base: position 553 of record JAYTNX010000165.1, on the reverse strand, counting down.
CGAGTGCCGCGCAGTACTCGATCGCGAGCTGCGCGACGCCCGTCTGCTGCGAGGCCACGAAGCCCTCGATGGTCTCCTTGGTCGGCATCGCCTGCTTGACCAGTTCGTAGGTTGCGCGGACATCCGTCTGCGTCGCCGGAACCGTCGTCACCTCGGACATGGTCGCGTTGATCTCCTCGAACATCCGCATGCCGATGTCGGACGCGACGTCGGTCGGATCCACCGAGGGTGCCGGAGGCGTCGGTGCAGCCTCGACCGGCGTGTGGGTATTGGTGCCGATGCGCTCGAAGGTCAGGAAGAACAGATCGCTGTCCGGTCCCTTCTCCAGCGCGACCACCGTGCCGACGTCCGAGAGACGCTGTCCGGCCGCCGCCGTGTAGTTCGCGGCCGTCACGGTGGCATTCACCGGAATGTAGGCCTGGCCGACGCGCGACTCCGAGCCATTCACGCCGAAGCGGATGCCGCGGATCGCGAGGTTGTCGGGCCGGGCCGCCGAGTCGAGGCTGATGAAGGTCGGCTTGTCGAACAGGTAGCTGTAGCTGTCGTACTGGCT
>JAYTNX010000164.1:0-2589 GCA_043748075.1 Pseudomonadota bacterium | reverse complement strand
GCAACGATCGCCGGCTGTCCGCGGATCGCCCTCTGCACACCGCCGGGGAAGGACGGGTGCGTCGACGCGGCGATACTTGCCGCGGCGCGGATCTGCGGGGTGGACGAGGTGTATCGCGTCGGCGGTGCCCAGGCGATCGCCGCCCTCGCCTACGGCACGGCCTCGATTCCCAAGGTCGACAAGATCTTCGGGCCGGGTTCGGCCTGGGTGACCGCCGCGAAACAGCGCGTCGCCGCCGATCCTGCCGGCGCGGCGCTCGACCTGCCGGCGGGCCCGTCCGAAGTGCTGGTGGTCGCCGACGACAGCGCGCGCGCCGAGTTCGTGGCCGCCGATCTGCTGGCACAAGCCGAACACGATCTGCTGGCGCAGGCCATTCTCGTCACGACCTCGCGCGACCTGGCGCTCGCCGTGCAGCGCGAGGTCGACGCCCAGCAGCGGCAACTGTCACGCTTCGCGGTGCTCGAGTCGTCGGTCGCGCAGAGCCGCATCCTGCGCGTTGCGGACCTCGAGACGGCGCTCGAGGTCGCCAACGCCTACGCGCCCGAACACCTGATCCTCCAGGTGCGCGATCCGCGCCGCTGGCTGGAGCGCGTGACCAACGCCGGCTCGGTGTTCCTCGGTGAATGGACGCCCGAGCCGATGGGCGACTACTGCTCCGGTACCAATCATGTGCTGCCGACCTACGGTCACGCGCGCGCCTACAGCGGGCTGTCGCTGCTCGACTTCCTCAAGCGCATCACGGTGCAGGAGATCACGCCGGCCGGGCTGCAGGATCTCGGCCCGACCGCCGTGACCCTCGCGGAACTCGAGGGGCTGGACGCGCACGCCAGCGCGGTCAACCGGCGGCTTGCGGTATTGCGGGCAGGAGCGTCGCGATGAACGACCCGTTGCGCCTCGCGCGCCCCGAGATCCTGGCGCTGTGCCCCTACGAACATGCCACCTGGGACCCGCGCCTGGAGCGCCTGCACGCCAACGAGTCGCCCTGGCGCGTGCCTGGCGATGCCTCGGAGGCCGGACTGAACCGCTACCCGGAACCTCAGCCCCAGGCACTCGTGTCGAGACTGGCCGAGCTCTACGGCGTGACGCCGTCGCAGCTGCTGGTCGGGCGCGGCAGCGACGAGGCGATCGACCTGCTGACACGGGCGTTCTGCGCCGCTGGACGCGACGCCGTCGTGGTCTGCCCGCCGACCTTTGGCATGTACGCCGTTGCCGCGCGCATCCAGGGCGCCGCGGTTGTCGCCGTGCCGCTGCGCCGCGACCAGGGCTATTCGCTCGACTTGCCCGCGCTGCAATCGGCGCTCACGCCGGCGGTCAAGCTGGTCTACCTCTGTACGCCGAACAATCCCACCGGCAACGAGATGCCCGAAGCCCAGGTGCTGCAGGTGCTGCAGGCCTGCCAGGGTCGCGCGCTGGTGGTGGTCGACGAGGCCTATGGCGAGTTTGCAGCGCACCCCGGCTACGCGGCGCGCCTTGCCGACAATCCGCACCTGGTCGTCTTGAAGACGCTCTCGAAGGCGCAGGGTCTCGCCGGCGCCCGCGTCGGCAGCCTGCTCGCGGATCCGCAGATCGTATCGCTGCTGCGCAAGATCATCCCGCCGTATGCGATGGCCCAGCCGACGGTCGAGGCCGCGCTGCACGCGCTGCAGCCGGCGGCGCAGGCGGTTGCCCGCTCCCGGGTCGCGGCAACACGGGCTGAGCGCCAGGGTCTGGCCACCGGCCTCGCGGCCTCGCCGGCCGTGCAGAAGGTGTGGATGAGTGCAGCCAATTTCCTGCTCGTGGAATTTCGCGACGCCGGCGCTGCGCTGCGCGACATCGCGGCGGCCGGGCTGCTGGTCCGCGACGTTCGCAGCCAGCCCGGGCTCGGTGCCGCGCTGCGCCTGACCGTCGGTACCGCGGAACAGAACGCGCGTCTGCTGAGGAGCCTCGTATGAAGGTCTTGTTCGTCGACCGCGATGGAACGCTGATCGAAGAGCCGCCCGACGAGCAGGTCGACTCGCTCGCCAAGATCCGCTTCATGCCGGGCGTTTTCGCAGCGCTGCGCGAGCTCGCCGCGTCAGGCTGGCGGCTCGCCATCGTCTCCAACCAGGACGGACTCGGTACCGCGAGCTTCCCGCAGGCGCAGTTCGCTGCGCCGCAGCGCTTCATGATGGACGCGTTCGCCAGCCAGGGAATCGCCTTCGAGGCGGTGTTCGTCTGTCCGCACCGGCCAGGCGATGGCTGCACCTGCCGCAAGCCGAAGACCGCGCTGCTCGACGACTGGATCCGCGAGCGCGGTGTCGACCTCGCTGCGAGCGCGGTGGTGGGCGATCGCGACACGGACCTCGAGCTGGCCGCGAACCTCGGCGTCCGTGGCCTTCGGGTACGGCGTCATGGCGATCCGGCGCAGACCTGGGAGGCCATTGCACGCGAGCTGCTGTCGAGACGCGCCGTGGTGCATCGCAAGACCCGCGAGACCGACATCACCGTGCAGGTCGACCTCGATGCCACCGGCCCGGTGCGCGCATCGACCGGCATCGGCTTCTTCGACCACATGCTCGAGCAGCTCGGCAAGCACGGCGGCTTTGCCCTCGAACTCGACTGCCGCGGCGA
>JAYTNX010000163.1:0-1538 GCA_043748075.1 Pseudomonadota bacterium | reverse complement strand
CGGCCTCCTACGACATTTCGCCCGACGGCCTGGAGGTCGCGTTCGCGGCCAACATCGACCGCACTGGCACGATGCCGAACTACGACGTGATCGTGCTCGAGGCCTGTGGCTGCAAGGCGCCGCGCAACGTGACGGCCGACAACGCGGGAGATGACGACGCACCACTCTACAGTCCCGACGGGCGCTGGCTGGCGTTCACGCAGCAGACCATTCCCACGTTCTATGCCGACCGGGCGCGGCTGATGCTGCGGGATCGCGGCGCAGGTGGCGGGACACGCAACCTGACGGGCGACTGGGATCGCTCGGCGGGCTCGCTGAGCTGGCGGCCGGACTCTGAGGCGCTCTATGGCACCATCGACGACGCGGGCACCAACCGCGTCTGGCGCTTCGACCTCGCCCGCGCAGGCCGGCCGCGTGCCGTCACCGCGACCTCGAGTTTCAGCGGTCTCGCCGTGGCGCGCCGCGGGGGCGCGAAACCGGCCGCGATTGCGATCCGCCAGGCGTTCTCGGAACCACCGATGCTGGTACGCCTCGATCTCGGCCAGGGCGCCGCGACCGCGCTATCGTCATTCAATGATGCCGCGCTTGCCGCGATCCGCCAGGGCAAGGTCGAGAGCGTCACCTACCGAGGCGCGCGCAACACCGACATCCAGATGTGGGTGGTGTACCCGCCCGACTTCGACGCTGCGAAGAAATACCCGGTGTTCATGCTGCTGCACGGCGGCCCGCACAACACCATCCAGGACGCCGTGCAGTGGCGCTGGAACGCGCAGGTGTTCGCCAGTTGGGGCTATGTCGTCACCTGGCACAACTTCCACGGCTCGAGTGGCTTCGGCCAGGACTTCACCGACTCGATCAACCCGGACCGCATCACCCTGCCCTACGAGGACACGATCAAGGCTGCCGACTGGCTGATCGCGCAGCCCTGGGTCGATCGCGAGCGCATGGTGGCCGGCGGCGGCAGCTATGGTGGCTTCCTCGCCACGACGCTGCTCGGGCGCGCCCACCCGTTCAAGGCGTTGATCGCGCACGCTGCGGTCTACAACAGCTTCACGCAGATCGCGGCGGACTATGGCGCGGAGAAGGACCGCTTCTTCGAGTTCTGGGAGAAGCCCGACGAGTGGGCAAAGTACTCGCCGCACACCAACGCGGGCTCGTTCAACACACCGACGCTGGTGATCCACGGCCAGCTCGACCTGCGCGTGCCGGTCAACCATGGCATCGAGATCTTCAACACGCTGCAGAAGCGCGGCGTGGCGTCGAAGCTGCTTTATTTCCCGGACGAGAATCACTGGGTGCTGAAGCCGCAGAACTCGCTGTTCTGGTACCAGACCGTGCGCGACTGGATCGCCACGTACGCGCCGCCCGGAGGACGTTGAGATGGATCGCCGCCAGGCGATGACGTCGATGGCCATGGCGGTGGCAGCCGCCACCGCCGCGATAGCGACCACGCCGCGCCCGGCTGTCGCGGCGACGCCGGTGGTGCGCAGGGCCGATCGCAGCCTGCGGATCCTGGTGCTCGGCGGCACGCGCTTCAT
>JAYTNX010000162.1:0-25181 GCA_043748075.1 Pseudomonadota bacterium | reverse complement strand
GTAGCCGGTCGTCGCCGGTGCGGCGACACTTTCGCGGGTCGAGTACGCGACGTTCCAGGTCCCGCTGATATTCAGCAACACGTCCTGGGTGCCATCGGTCTCGTAGTCCATGGCAATAGCCGAGTTCAAATCGGTCGTGATCGCAGGCGAGACGGTCGTGGCATCGAAGACGCCCGTCGCTCCGCCCTTGGCAAAGGTGATGATCCAGTTGCCGCCGTTGCGGCCGATCACGTCGGAGTAGCCGTCACCGTTGAGATCCAGGATCAGCGGCCGCTCGGCGGCGGCACTGCTGATCGTGCTGTCGGCCGTGTAGGTCGGTGCAGCCTGGGTGCCGCCGGCCACCAGCGTCCGCCAGGTCGTCGCGCCACCGCCTGTGGGGATGGTCTTGGCCAAGAGATCCGTGCGGCCATCGCCGTTGAAATCGACGTCGAGGCCCGCGCCGACGCTGCGGTACTCCTCGACGCCGGGCACGCCGAAGGTATTGGTATCGAACGAGTTACCTGCCGGCGTGAGGGTGTACGCCAGCAGGTCCGTCGAGGCGAAGCCGGTGATCGAGTTCAGGCGCGCTCTCAACGTCGTGCCGCTGACGTAGACCAGATCCTCGAGCCCGTCGCCGTTGATGTCGGCTACCTTGATCTGGCCATTCGAGGCGCCCGTAGCGACGCGGCTGGTCAGGATCTGGGTGAAGGTCCCGGTCCCGCTGCCCTGCAGCACGCGCCAGTTCGTGCCATCCGAGAACAGCACATCCCGGATCCCGTCACCGTTGTAATCGATCGAGTGCGAGGTGGCCGGGTTGGTCGCCGTGATCCCGGTGCTGGTCGCGGAGCCATAGCCGCCGCCGACCTGGCCGAACATCGCCCACCAGTTGCCGCCCGACGGATAGACGAGATCGGTGCGGCCGTCGCCATTGGCGTCGATCGAGTGCGCGACGGTGCCCGCGGTGAGCGTCGCCCCGCTCGCAGCTTCACTGCCGTGGGTGTTGGTGCCGCTCTGCCAGTTGAAATACACCAGGTTCGAGCACAGCAGATCGGCCTTGCCGCACTCCAGCACGTTCTGGGTGCGGGTGCGCGGCGTCGAGCTAGCAGTGGCATAGGACGGGGTGTAACGGCGGACGATGTTGACCGAGTTGTAGAACACGTCCAGGCGCAGCAGGCGGTTGGTTTCCTTCGACTTGTAACCATTCTCATAGCGTACCAGCGGATCGTTGCTGGCCCGGGCTTCATAGACGAACACCGCCTTGTACGCCGGGGTCAGCCCCTGGCCGGCATTGCCGGTCCAGCGGATCTCGTTCGGGCGGTACGTCCCATTGGCGTTGTCCTCGGTGTAGGTGAACTCAATGTAGTTGCCATCTCGGTCGCGGATCTTGTTCAGCGCCCAGAGCCGCACGATGGTCGCTGAGCCTCGGACCTCGATACGGGAGTCGGTGGTGTTGCCGTATTCGTAAATCTGACCGTTCTTGTGCTTGACCTCGAAGGAGGACGCCCCGGTTCCGGTGCCGCCCGTCAGCGTCACCTTGGCGAACGTTTCGAGCTCGGTCTGGTAAGTGGCCCCGGAACTGCCATGGGTGCCGCCGGTCAGGCGCAGCTTGTTGCCATCGAGGCAGAGTTTGTCGGCACTGGTATTGACGACGGCCTTGACATTGCCGTCCTGTTCGAACGTGAAGGCGCAGCGGGTGATCGCTGAAAAGCCGGTGACCCGGAGGCCCATGCCGAGCAAACCGTTGCCGCGCTGGCTGCCGTAGACGAACGCCAGACTCGGCGTCATGCCGCTGGTGCCGGGAGGCAGGGTCACGGGCATCGTGTACGTGCCCTCGCCGGTCGGCGAGACCGCGAACACGCCAGGGGTCTTCGCGGTAACGGCCCATGCGGCCGGCGCCAGCGCGCCCGAGAGCAGCGTGCCGAGGGCGAGCGGCAGGAACACCATAAGCGCGGAGCGGCGGATCCGGGCAAAGCGAGTGAAGGTGAACATGGCGGGTCTCCGGGAACGTCGGTCAGGCAAGCAAGCGGTCGGAAGACGGGGACGGCCCCCCTGCCCTACTTCGGGCGGTTGGTCTGGGGTTTGCCCTCGGTCGGGAAGAGTTCGGGTCGCGAGGCCTTGATCTGGTTGAAACGGCCCTTCATGCAGGCGTGTACGGCGGCCTGGATCTGGGCGGGGTCCTTGCCCAAGCCCTGTTCCTCGATCTGCACGAGGCAGGGCTTGTCGGGCTGGATGTCGACGAAGCCGCTCGGGACGACACGGCTGGGCGCGTCGCCCCCCGACGCAACGGCCGCCGCCAGGGCGAGCAGCACCGCCGGCGTCGTCAGTGACCAGGGGAACGTGAAGATAGGCGTTGAACGTGGAATGCGGTTCATGGCGGTGTCGCTCCGGTGGCATTCGAGGCCAAGGGTTGGATGGTTCGGCGGGCAGAGCCGAGACGCGCCACTGGCGCGTCGCTGCGGCGAACGGGGGTAGTCGGCTTGACGGAATCCGCGGATGCGCGAAACAGCCGCAAGTCGAGCGATTTGGTCGCGCGGCGCAAGCGCAGTTGCACGGGTTTGGTGTCGCGCACAGCGCGCAGCAGCGGCACCATGTCGCGCGCCGCGATGATCGGCGTACCGTCAATCGCCTCCAGGACGTCGCCGGCGCGCAGGCCTGATTTCACGAATGCCTGGGCGTCGGAGCCCGGATAGAGCCGAAAGCCTGTGAGTCCCGACGGCCCGAGTTCCGGCTGGAACCGCAACAGCTTAGAGGCCAGCTCCGCGGGAATGGAATCCGCATCCAACACCGCGGTGACTTGATCGGACTCACCGCGGAACATCGCGATGTACGGGTTCTCGGGATAGGCAACTCGGACACGACGGCCCGTGAGCTCGAGCGTGACACCATCGTCGCGGATCTCCAGGACCTTGCCGCCGCCGATCGAATCGCCGACCTGCACGCGCTGGCCGGGTGCGCCGGAGAGGCTGAGCCAGGCGATCGCGCCGCGTCGCTCCATAGTGCGTAGCTTGTCGCCGAAGAACTTGCGCGCCCATTCGAGCGGAGAGATCTCCTCCTTGCTCTCGCCCGCCGATTCAAATGCGGAATCGGCCGCGCTGATCGGCTCGCCGTCCTTCGGCACGTAGACCCCGACGAGCTTGAAAGCACTGGGCGCCAGCGCGGTCGTTGCCGGCGCGTTCGAGGCGGGGGTTTGTCCGAACAGATGCGCGCTAAGCAGCTGCGACACATCGGACGACGAAAAGCGCGGGCGGGTGTTCTGAGACGATTGAACCGATGCGCTCACGCTCGCTGGCGTCTCGATCGTAGTGCGGACGATCGACCAGATCTGCATCGCGATTGCGAGCATTAGCAGCACTTCAACGACACGCGGCGCGTGTGCCGAGTGGAACCCGGCTTCAATCGCTGCAGTGAGACTTTCGGGGTCGAGTCGCATCACTTGCTCCGCTTCACCGCGTGGGCATAACGGCACCGCGCGTCTTTACGCTGCGCGCGTTGCGCTGCGACTCACAAGGGGGTTTGCGCAAATACCGCGCCGAAAGTCCGGTATTTCTGCGGTATTTTTGCGGTATTTACCGGACCGCGATTTCTTGGCATGCGCGTTGCTTCGCGTGCGCGCGCGTTCTTTAGACGCTTCGGCGCGCTGCATCGCAACGCGTTCCAACTGTTAAATCTTTGTCGTCCGGCGGAGACATTGCCCGCAGCGTTCGGTTACGTACCATGTGACTCGCTCGCTTGAAGTCCCCGTCGCAATCGCTGGCGAGGACTGCGCTGATCGATGCAAAAACTCGTGGCTGGGAGGCGGCGATGAAAGACAACTCACGGAAGAGAGCGCCCACTCTGCGACTCGTGAAGGACGGTCACGTCCAGTCCAAGCCAGACGACGTCGGCCATATGACGTTCGAGCTGGAGATTTGGCTACGAGACGCGGTGAAGCACATTGCGCACTTGCAACATACGACCGTGCGCCGCGTGATGACGAAAGCCGTCAAAAAACTCGTAACCGACTTCAAGGCGTCCGCTGCAACGGGCCAAGACGTTGACCGCGACGACTAGCTTCGGGGTCGCCGGCTTCGGCACGGCACGCGGGCCTGCCACGCGTCGTTCGCCGCTGGTACTCGGAGTGGTGTCCTCAGTACACGGACTGCTGATCGTCGCGTTGCTCCAAGCGCCGCTCACCGCGCCATTGCTCGAAGGGGCGCGAGAACGAGATGCGGGACGCAGCAGCGAGCGGATGGAGGTCGTGCTGCTGGAACCGCCGCCTTCCGAAGTACCGTGGCCTGCTGAAGCCGAACCCATCATTTTCGCGCCGACACAGGTGGACGTGCCGCTGTTGCCGATGCTCGATATCTCGCCCGAGGAGTTGAGCGCCGACCAGCGGCTGCAAGGCCTGTATCTCGGCCAGGTTCGCGCCCGAATCGCGCGGGCCTGGCAGGAGGTATCCCCGCTGAAGCCGGAGTCGCCCGTGGTTCAGTGCGTGGCGGTGATCACACAGGGCGCTCGAGGGGACGTACAGAACGTCGATTTCCCGGAGTGCACGATCCCAGCACCGATGCGTGAACGACTGGCACAGGTGATCCGCGGTGCCTCACCCCTTCCTGCGCCTCCGGCGAGCCTGCCTTGGGGTGCGCAAGTGCGGATCTCGCTCGAGGTTTCGCCGTAGCCCGCGGATTCAAGGAGCAGCGGAAGCTCGCGCGGGCAAGGTGTACAGCCCCCGCCTCGGTACTCCCCGCCCGTGGTCTTGCCTTATCGCTTTCCCCGTTACACCCGTCCCGACCTGAGCGTCGGCCTGCGCGCATTCGAGGCCGCTGCAGTCGCCGCCTTTTTTGGGATCGGCCGGCCCTTCTGCGAGGCTTTCGTTGTCACTTCCCGATGAGTCTTTTCGCCAACTCTGCTCGCCAGCCGTCGCCGCGCCAGACTGAGGATCTCTGATCTGCGCTGCGCCAACTCTCGCCCCTGCGCCTCAGATCGGGAATGATCTCGGGCACGGAGCTGCCGATCAGCCTTCAGGAGTTCCGTCAATTGGCGAATCTGGTCCCTCGCCTCGATCTGTCCCTTCAATGCTACGAGTAGCTGAGATTCCATCTCGCTGGATCGCGCGCGCGACTCGGCCAGCGCCGCCGTCAACTCCGAGACCTTTGACTCCAGCGCCGCCAATCCCTTTGCACTGGGCGCCGGGCTTCGCGAGAGCGCCTCGCTTCGCGCCCTCGCCTCGTCTAGAGCGCGACGCCAAAGAGCTTCCGTCGCCCGCGCCAGGCTCTCCGGCACGCGTTCGAGCGCCTCAGGTCCTGCCGCAAGCCGGGTTCCGAGCGCGCTCCAATACTTTTCTAGCAGCGGCCCAAGCGTATTCGGCGATCCGCCCCCCAGATGCGTCCGGATTGCTGCAATCGACGGCTTCTGCCCCAAGCGCAGCAAAGCGTCCCCGGCGCGTTGAACGTCGAGTGCCGTGACGCCGCGTTCGCGGTAGAGGACGTCCTGGCCGGTCAAGGCCGGGCCCGAGGTGTCGTCTGGGGCGTGCTCGTTGGCGGACATATAGCGTTCAGTATTGTACTATGCTTTTATGTGAAATATTATCTCTGCGCAACAAACTCGCGAGTGATAAGGACGCCTATCTGCGCTAACGGTCTCCCGGTCGGATAGCGTCGGGGCGTACTCCCGAGGGTCGAAGCGAACCAGAATTGAACTGCGTTTGCCGAATTGATGAGCGTCGCAGATACCGCGGATCACGATCGGGTTACAGCTTTCGAGTATGGCGCCCCAAACAGCGCAACCCGGGCGTCGCCCAGCGGCGCTATACGCTACGCGAGATCAGCTCTTTCATGATCTCGTTGGTGCCGCCGTAGATGCGCTGCACACGCGAGTCGGCGAACATCCGGCACACCAGGTACTCGTTCATGTAGCCGTAGCCGCCGTGCATCTGCACGCACTCGTCGAGCACCTGCTGCTGCATGTCGGTGATCCAGTACTTGGCCATTGACGCCGTTTCGGTGTCGAGCTTGCCTTGCAGCAGCTTGACGATGCAGTCGTCGATGAACACGCGCGACACGCGCGCGATGGTCGCCACCTCGGCGAGCTTGAAGCGGATGTTCTGCATGTGGCCGATCGCCTGGCCGAAGGCCTTGCGCTCCTTCACATAGCGCGAGGTCTCGGCGATCGCGCCTTCCATCGCGCCGACGCCGCAGAGCGCGATGATCGCGCGTTCGTAAGGCAGGTCCGCCATCATCTGGTACATGCCCCGCCCTTCCTCGGGCCCGAGCAGACAGTCGGCCGGTACGCGCACGTTCTCGAAGAACAGTTCGGCCGTGTCCTGCGCCGCCATGCCCATCTTGTCGAGCACACGTCCGACGCGGTAGCCGTCGAGACCGGCGGTTTCGACCATCAGGATCGACAGGCCGCGTTTCCGATCCGTGGGGTCGGTGCGCACCACCAGCATCAGCAGCGACGCCGAGCCGCCGTTGGTAATGAAGATCTTCGAACCGTTGACGACGTAGTGATCGCCGTCGCGGACCGCACGAGTGCGAATGCCCTGCAGGTCGGAGCCGGCGCCGGGCTCGGTCATCGCGATCGCACCGATCAGCTCGCCGCGCGCGAGGGGCGGCAGCCAGCGCTGCTTCTGCGCCTCGCTGCCGTGGTTCAGGACGTAATGGGCGGCGATGCTGTGCACGCCCTGGCCGAAACCGCTGAGACCGCGGCGCGCGAGCTCCTCGTACAACACGGCCTCGTGGCGGAAATCACCGCCGCCACCGCCGTAGTCCGACGGAATGTCCAGCAGAAGCAGTCCCGTTTCACCCGCCTTGCGCCAGGTCTCGCGGTCGACATGATGTTGCGCCCGCCAGCGCGCATCGTGCGGCTGCATCTCCGCCTCGACGAACCGCGAAACCGTCTCGCGGAAGGTGCGCAGGTCGTCGTCCATCCAGGGGGATTCGTACGCGTTCATCCGTGTTGCTCCGGGTCGGCGGGCCGGCCGTCGTCGATCATCCTGCGGTCGCCGGCAGGGCCGCACCGGGCCCCGACGGCTCGCGCTGCCGGCGCCAACGGTTGCGCCACCGGTCGGTGATGTCGCCGACCACCGAATAAGCCGCGGGCACTACGACCAGCGACAACAGGGTCGAGGTCACCAGGCCGCCGATCACCGATACCCCGAGCGGCGCGCGGAAATTGCCGTCGGCCCCGAGCCCGACCGCGACCGGCAGCATGCCGGCCCCCATCGCCAGCGTCGTCATGATGACCGGTCGCGCGCGCTTGCGGCAGGCGTCGATCAGCGCATCGTGCCGCGACAGCCCCTCACGCTCGCCGATGATCGCGTAGTCGACGATCAGGATCGAATTCTTGGTCGCGATGCCGGTCAGCAGCAGCAGCCCGATCAACGAGGGCAGCGACAGGGCATGGCCCGTCAGCAGCAACAACCCGAACGCGCCGCCGCCGCACAGTGGCACCGCCGCGAGAATCGTCAGGGGCTGCGTGGCGCTGTTGAACAGCAGCAGCAGGACCAGGTAGACGCAGGTGATTCCGGCTAGCATCGCCAGCCCGAAACCGACGAACAGCTCGGTGAACGCTTCGGAGTCGCCTGCCGGACGCACCGTCACGCCGGGCGGAAGCCGCATCATGACCTCCAGCCTGCGCACCTTGGCGATCACGTCGCCGAGCGGCTGCCCGTTCAGCTCGGCGCCGACGGTGACGTTGCGTTCGCGGTCGAGACGGTCGATGCGCGCCGGCCCGCTGCTCTCGCGGATCTCGGCGACCGCCGACAGCGGCACCGGCCCCTGCGAGCCCGGCACGCGCAATAGTCGCAGTACCGAGCCGTCGGCCAGGGAGGCATCCGCGAGCTGAACCCGGATCGGGATCTGTCGTTCGGCGAGGTTCAGCTTGGCCAGCCTTTGCCGGAAGTCGCCGCTGGTCGCGACGCGGGCGGCTTCGGCGATATCGACGGTCGACACGCCGAGATCCGCGGCGCGCGCCGGATCGGGGCGGATGACGACCTCGGGACGCAACAGCGAGGCCGAGGTCGTGACGCTGCCGAGGCCCGGCAGCGTGCGTATCGCCGCGGCGAGCTCACGCGAGACCCCGTCGAGCTGCTCCGAGTCGCGGCCCGCGACGACCAGCTCGAGCCGGCCGCCCGGCCCCGAGGCGGTAAAGCTGGCGCGGACGCCCGGCATGTCCCGCAGTCGCTCGCGAACGTCGGCCTCGATCGCCTGAGTGCTGCGCTGGCGTTCGGACGTGAACTGCAGGGACAGGGACGCCTTGCGCACCTCCGGGAACGACACCGTGCCGCCCATGGCCTGGCCACTGCCCGACCCGGCGACGGTGGTGAAGACGCGCGCCACCTCGGGAACGGCGCGCAGGCGCTCACGGGCCTCGCGAGCCACCGCCAGGGTGTCCTCGAGACGCGCACCCGGCGGCAGCTCGAGCGAGAGCTGCACCCGCGAAGGATCGGACGGCGGCAGGAAGGTCTTCGGGATCAGCGGCACCAGGGCCAGCGACCCGAAGAAGGTCAGCATGGCGAGGCCCAGCGCCCAGCGGCGGTGTTGGAGCGCGAAATGCACCCAGCCGAGATAGCGTTGCATCAGCGGCGTGTCGTCCGCCGACTTCGGCTCACCTTTCATGAAATAGGCGGCGAGCATCGGCGTCAGCAGGCGCGCCACCAATAGCGAAAACAGCACGGCCGCGGCGGCGGTCCAGCCGAACTCGCGGAAGAACTTGCCGGTGATGCCGGAGATGAAGGCCACCGGCACGAACACCGCGGCGAGAGTCGCCGAGGTTGCGATCACCGCGATTCCGATCTCGTCCGCCGCGTCGATCGCGGCCTGCATGGGCGGCTTGCCCATCGCGCGATGCCGCGCGACGTTTTCCACTTCGACGATCGCATCGTCGACCAGCACGCCGACGACCACCGCCAGCGCGAGCAACGACAGCAGGTTCAGCGAGAAGCCGAAAAAATGCATCACGCCAAACGTCGGCAGCACCGACAACGGCAGTGCCAGCGCCGAGATCCAGGTCGCGCGCCAGTCGCGCAGGAACAGCCACACGACCGCGACGGCCAGCAGCGCCCCTTCGAGCAGCATCTGCATCGAGGAATCGAAGGACGCTTCCGCGTCCTCCACGGAGGAAGCCACCTCCGTGAACCGTACCTGCGGGTGCTGGGCCGCGAGCTCGGTCATGCGCGCGCGCGCCGCCTTGCCTACCGCGACTTCGCTCGAACCGCGCGTGCGCATGATGCTGACGCCGACGACAGTGCGGTCATCGAGCAGCGCCGCCGCGCGCGGCTCGGCGCCGCCGTCGCTGACTCGCGCCAGCGCCGAAAGCCGCACGGTGCGGCCATCCGTCAGGTAGATCGGATAGTTCTCGAGTTCGGCGGCGGTGCGGACGGTCGACACCGTTCGCACCGACTGCTCCGCCCCGCCCGCCGTGGTACGGCCGCCGGGGCGCTCGAGCTGCAGGCGCGCCAGCTGCTGCGATACCGCACCCGCAGTCACGCCGAAGGCCTGCAAAGAATCCGGCCGCAGCGCGACCAGCACCTCGCGGTCGACGCCCCCGGTCCGGCTGACCTGGCCAACGCCAGGTACTCCGAACAACGCCTTGGTGACCACGTCGTCGACGAACCACGACAGTTCGTCCGCGGCCAGCCGGTCCGACTCGACGGCGTAGGCCAGGAGGGTGTCGCCGATCAGGTTCTGCCGCGCGATCACCGGCTCCTCGATGTCGGTGGGCAGATCGGGCCGCACGCGGTTGACCGCGTCGCGCACCTCGTCGAGGGCTTCGTTGATGTCGCGGCCGAGCTCGAACTCGATCCGCGTGACCGAGGAACCCTCGCTGACGGCCGAGACGATCTTGTCCACTTCCGCCAGGCTGGCCACGGCATCCTCGATGCGCCGCGTGACGTCGGTCTCGAGCTGCGAGGGCGTCGCTCCGGGCAGCGCCACGGTGACCTGGATCTGCGGCAGTGCGATGTCGGGCAGTGACGCGATCGGCAGCTGGCGGAACCCGTAGAGGCCGGCCATGCACAGGATCGCAAACGCGAGCCCGGCGGCAAGCGGGTGGCGAATACCCCAGAGTGAAAGGTTCATCGTTTTCCGGCTCCTGCAGGTAAATCCCCGACGGGTGCGGCGCCCACTCTCGCCGCGCCTGGAGGTTCAGCGCCCGTGACGACCTTGACGAGATCGCCGTCGCCGAGGAACCCGGCACCGCGAACGACCACCCGATCGCCCGCGGCGAGCCCGCGGCGGATCTCGATCACCTCGTCCTGCGCCGGGCCGACTTCGACGCGTCGCTGCGCGACTTTGGAATCCTTGCCGACCACGAACACGTAGGGGAAGCCGTCGCGGAACACGATCGACTGGCGGGGCAGCACCGAGACCTCCGCCGCGCCAGTGCGCAGTCGCCCCTCGGCAAACATGCCGGCCCGCAGGCCGCCCGGCTCGGGCAGGTCGGCGTAGACCAGCGCGGTGCGCGTCTTGCTGTCGAGCGACGGCGAAACGGCGCGGATCCTGCCCTGCACGACTTCGCCGCCCGGCCCGGTGACCTGCACGGCTGCGCCCGGCTTGATCAGCACCAGGTCGCCCTCGGAGATGTCGGCGCGCCATTCGAGGCGGCCGCGGCGGATCAGGCGCAGCATCTCGGTACCGACCTGGGCGATCTGGCCGGGCTGGATCGTGCGGCTCGAAATGATGCCGGAATCGGGCGCGCGCAAGGTCGCGAAGCCGAGCCGCAGGCGCGCCGACTCCAGTTCCGCCTCGGCGGAGGACAGCTGGGCCTCGGCCTTGATCTGCGCCGCGCGCAGGTCGTCGGCGTTGCTGGTCGAAATCAGCTTCTGCGCCAGCAGCGATTCGCCGCGGCTCGCACCCGAGCGCGCCACCGCCACACTGGCCCGCGCCTGCGCGAGGCTGGCGTCCGCCTGGCGCAACTGCACCTCGAGCGAGCGCCGGTCCAGCAGCACGAGCGGCTGGCCGGCCGCCACCTTCGATCCGACCTCGACCAGCACTTGCGATACCCGCACGCCGGCGAGTTCGACGCCGAGTGTCATCTCCTGCCAGGCCTCGACGGAGCCGGACGCGACGACCTCGCGATCGATGCTGCGCGACTCCGGCGCGGTGACCGTGACGGTCATCGACGCCGAGCCGGCGCCGCCGCCGGGCTCGGCCCCGCGGCCGCCGCAAGCGGCCAGCACGGCCATCGCGACGGCGCAGCAAACCGCAGGAATCCCGCGCCGGCTCAGGCCTTGGTTGAGCGAATTCATCGGCACCTTCCCTGGGATTGCAGGGCCTTGGCCCGCAGCGACCCGCCCCCGACGGCAGCGACCGGTACGCCACGAGCGCCCGACCGTCGGCCGATACGATACGCATGCCCCGTCCGGGGAGCCAGTGCGCGATGGCGAGCGGGATCGCGGGCGGCCGCACCGTGGCGGCGCGGCGGCGGCCCAGTCGCGACGCCTCAGGTCGGGTTCGCCAGGTGGCGGATCTCGAAGCCCTGGTGGATACGTGGATTGCGGGCGAAATCCGTCGGCAGGGTTGCACGGCTGATGTCTTGGACGCGGGCCCGCGTCGCCAGCGTCGCATCGAGGGTGAACTTCTGCGCGTTGGTCGAAAAGACGAGCAGACCTCCAGGCGCCAGAACGCCGAGACAGTCGTCGATGAGCGCCGCGTGGTCGCGCTGCACGTCGAACACCCCCTGCATGCGCTTGCTGTTGGAAAAGGTCGGCGGATCGCAGAAGACCAGTTCGAAACGCTCGCCCTCCGCCCGCGCCTGGGGGAGCCATTCGCGCACATTCGCCTGCAGCCGCCGGTGCGCGCTGTCGTCGAGACCGTTCAATGCCAGGTTGCGCCGCGCCCAGTCCAGATAGGTGTGGGAGAGGTCGACCGTGGTCGTGGTGCGCGCGCCGCCGGCCGCCGCATACACGCTCGCGGTGCCGGTATAGCCGAACAGATTCAGGAAGCGCCCGCCGCGCGCCGCGTCCCGCAGCCGCGCGCGTGTCAGCCGGTGATCGAGGAACAGGCCGGTGTCCAGGTAGTCGGTGAAGTTGACGAGGAACTTCAGACCCTGCTCGTTCACGACTTCGAATCGTCGCGCCTCGCCCACCTTGGCGTACTGCTCGCCGCGGGCGTTGCGCTTGCGGGTACGCAGGTGGATCCGCTCCACCGGAACGCCGGTCGCGGCCGGCAGCGCGGCCAGCGCCTCACTGCGACGTCGGCGCACCGCGTCCTCGGGGATCTCGCGCGGCGCGAGATATTCCTGCACGTAGAGCCAGCGGGCCTCCGCGGCGTCGCCGGCGTAGAGGTCGATCGCGAACGAATACTCCGGCATGTCCGCGTCATAGAGCCGATAGCAGCCCGGGGACTCGCGCTTCAGCCAGGACGCGAGGGTGCGCTGGTTCCTGGCGAGGCGGTTCGCGAACATCTTCGCGCCCGGCGACTCGGCAAGTCCGACGTCGATCGCGGACTCGCGCCGTGGCCGAAGGTCGCGCTCCGCCGCGGCGCCCACCTCGATCCGCAGCAAGCGGCATTCGATCGCGCCGTTCCAGACCGTGTGCACGCGACTGGCGCGCAGTCCCAGCTCGAGCCCGAGTTCGGGGGATCCGGTCAGGATGGCGGCGTTCCAGCCCTGGAAGCGCTCGCGCAGTACTCGACCGAGCTGCACGTGTCCGGCGCGGGCCTCGGCCAGATCGCCGAGGCGCACGCCGTAGGGCGGGTTGCAGCACAGCAGGCCGAGCGGTGGTTCCGCCGCGCGCCCGCCGCCCGGTGGCGACGCCGACTCGAGGTCGCCGACATCGAAGCGACAGCCGGCGACGACGCCGGCGCGCTCCGCGTTGTCGCGCGCCATGCGGATTGCCCGCGGATCGTGATCGCGACCGACCAGCGGCGCGGCGGCGCCGAGTAGCGCGAGGCCGGCCGCCGCGCGTTGGCGTGCCGACTCGAGCACCGCCTGCCAGGTCGCGGCGTCATGGCCACGCCAGCGCAGAAAACCGAAGTAGTGCCGGCCGAGGTTCGCCGCGACGTCGGCGGCGATCCGCGCCGCCTCGATCACCAGCGTGCCGGCGCCACACAGCGGATCGAGGAACTCGCCGCCTCGCGGCGCCAACGCCGGCCATCCGGCGCGGACCAGCAGGCCGGCGGCGACGTTCTCGCGCAGCGGTGCCTCGCCGGTGTCGGTGCGCCAGCCGCGCCGGTGCAGGCCCTCGCCCGCCAGGTCGATCGACACCGTGACGCGCGTGCCCACCGCGTGGGCATGCACGCGCACCGCGGGTTCCACGGTCGCGATGTCCGGTCGCAGCCCGCTCACCGCACGCAGCGAATCGCAGATCGCATCCTTCAGGCGCAGGGTGCCGAAATGCGTGTTGCCGACGGCCGGATGACGCCCGCTCCATTCGCAGGCCAACGTGGCGCGCGGATCGACGTGCTGCGCCCAGTCCAGCGTACGCAGCGCCTCGTAGATCTGCGCATCGGTGTCGGCCTCGAAGCGCCGCAGTTCGAGGAACACGCGGCTCGCGACGCGAGATTCGAGGCAGGCGCGATAGGCGACGTCGAGTGTGCCGGTGAACGCGACCCCGTTGCCCCGCTCGCGCACGTCGAGGGCGCCGAAGCCGGCGAGTTCGAGGGCCAGCAGGTCCGCGAAACCGCGCGGCACGCTGGCGAGCAACTGGAAGCGGGTACTCAAGCCTCGGCGACATCGTACGCCGGAGGTTCCCCGGCACGCGGCACCGCCCCGAGCGGGCGCACGCTGCGCAGGCCAGGCTTGAGATAGCGCGTCAGGATCCGATAGGCGTCGGCATCGAAACGCCGCCCGGCCAGCGAGGGCGGCTCCGGGTCGTCCTCGGTCATCGAGCCGAAATACTGCCAGCGGTCGACGACGTGCACCTGGGTGAACCCCATCGTGCTGGTCTCGCGGATGCCGACCGGGCCGAGGTACGGCCAGCTCTTGAGACGTTTCGGCGCCAGCGCCAGCTTCAATCGCACGCCGTGTCGCAGCCGCGATTCGGCGCCCACGCAGGCGCCCGCGCAACGCCCGACCTGGTGGCCGAAGCAGGAGCCGTCCCCGGCCGCTTCGAGTCCGAGCAACTTCAGGCACAGCCGCGACTCGCGCGCGAGCCCCGCCAGCGCCACCTTCGCCTGCTTCGCCGTGCGGTACAGCCCGAAGGCATCGCAGGCCGCGTCAGGCTCGAGGGCATCCAGATCCACCAGTTGCGGCGCGGCGCCGTCGTCGCCGACCACCCAGGTCCAGGATTCGCCGCCGCGCAGCCGCCGGTTGTAGACCGGCTTCAGTTCGCGCACCAGCCGCGACTCGAGCAGCAAGGCACCGAGTTCCCCGGCTGTCTCGGTCCACTCGATCCGCTGGGTCTGGGAGGCGAGCCGCTGCGACTTCGACTCGCGACTCGCAGCGGCGAAGTGCCCGAGCACGCGCTCGCGGATATTGTTCGCCTTGCCGACATAGATCAGCGCATCCGACTCGCCGAAGAAACGATAGACCCCGCTCGACTCCGGCAGGTCATCGACGATCGACGCCGGGATCTGCGGCGGCAGCACCGGCCGGCGCGACACCGTCTCCAGCGCCCGCTCGAGGCGCTCCGCGGGCCAGGCCTCGCGCAGCACCCGCCAGAAGCGCGCCAGCACCCGCGCATCCGGCAGCGCGCGATGCCGCGTGTCGCAGGCGATGCCGTGCCGCGCCATCACCGCATCGAGATTGTGGCGCCCGCCGTCCGGGTAGAGATGCCGCGACAGCCGCACCGTGCAGACCTGCGGCGCGCTGAACGCATGCCCCGCGCGTCGCAACTCGGTGCGGATGAACCCGTAGTCGAAGCGCACGTTGTGAGCGACGAACATCCGACCCTCGAGCCGGCGCAGGATCTCTCCGGCGAGATCCTCGAAGCGCGGCGCATCGGCCACCATGTGCGCGGTGATGCCGGTCAGCACCTGGATTGACGGCGGGATCGGCACGCCGGGATTCACGAGTGAATGCCATTCCGATTCGACCTCGCCGCCCCGCATGGCGACGATCGCCACGTCGGTGACGCGATGCCAGCCGGCCTGGCCGCCGGTGGTCTCCACGTCGACGATCGCGACGGGTGCATCGAAGCGCGACGCGGTCAACTGAGGTCGATCCAGGTGGTCTTCAGCTCGGTGTACTTGTCGAACGCATGCAGCGACTTGTCGCGGCCGATGCCCGATTGCTTGAAACCACCGAACGGCACCGTGATGTCATCGGCATCGTAGCAGTTCACGTACACCGTGCCGGCGCGCAGCGCGCGCGCAGTGCGGTGCGCGACGCCGAGGTCGCGGGTCCAGATCGCGGCCGCCAGGCCGTAGATGACGTCGTTGGCGATCTCGATCGCCTGCTCGACGCCCCGGAACGTGATCGTCGCCAGCACCGGCCCGAATATTTCTTCCGTCGCAATCCGCATCCGCGGCGTGACGCCGTCGAAGACCGTCGGCTCGACATAGAAGCCGCCGGTCTGCTCGCGCACGCGGCTGCCGCCGAGGCGCAGGTTCGCGCCTTCGTCGCGGCCGCTGGCGATGTAGCCGAGCACGCGGCGCATCTGGCCCTCGTCCACGATGGCACCGAGGCGCGTCGCCGGATCGAGCGGGTCGCCCGGTACCAGCTTGCGCGCCACCGCCGCGATTCGCTCCAGCAGGTCGTCCTTGATGGGCTCCTCGACCAGCAGGCGCGAACCCGCGGAGCACATCTCGCCCTGGTTGAAGAAGATCGCGAACGCGGCCGCCGTCGCCGCCTTGTCGAGATCGGGACAGTCGGCCATCACGATGTTCGGCGACTTGCCGCCGCATTCGAGACCGACGCGCTTGAGGTTGGATTGCGCCGCGTACTGCATCACCAGCTTGCCCGTGGCGGTCGAACCCGTGAAGGCGATGCCGTCGACATCCATGGAACTCGCCAGCGCCCTGCCCGCCGTGTGCCCCAGTCCCGGCACGACATTGAAAACGCCTTCGGGAACACCCGCCTCGTGCGCGAGCCCGGCGATGCGGATCGCCGTCAACGGTGATTTCTCCGACGGCTTCAGCACCAGCGAGTTGCCGGCAGCGAGCACCGGCCCGATCTTCCAGGCTGCCATGATCAGCGGGAAATTCCACGGCACGATCGCGCCCACCACGCCCAGCGGTTCGCGCGTGATGGTCGCCAACGCGCGCGGTCCCGTCGGCGCCACCTCGTCGTAGAGTTTGTCGATGGCCTCCGCATACCAGTGGATGCAGCGCGCCGCCGACGGCACGTCGATCTTCAGGCTGTCGCTGATCGGCTTGCCCATGTCGAGCGTCTCGAGCAGCGCGAGCTCGTCGCGGTTCGTGAGCAGCAGATCGGCGAAGCGCTGCAGGACCCGCTTGCGATTCGCCGGCGCCATACCGGACCAACGGCCGCTGCGGAACGCCGCGCGCGCACTGGCCACCGCCGCGTCGACGTCGGCTTGATCGCAGGCGCTCACGTCCGCGAGCCGCCGCCCATCCGCCGGATTGACGCGCTCGAAGGTCCGACCGTCCCGCGCCTCGACGTATCGGCCGCCGATGAACGCGCGGGTCTCGGGGCGCACGGCGGCGGCGCGTTCCTTCCAGGACGACGACGTGGCAACGGTATTCAGGGGGCGATCCCGCGGGAGACGATGTGGCGAAGAGCTTACCAGCGACCGTTACTCGCCTGAAAAATGCCGTCTCGGCAAGGGCTTAGCGACAGCAATTGACCCGGTGACGGCGCAACGACGCGATCCCGGACCGCGTGCCCGCGGCATGACGGCTGCGGCGCGTGCACCAAAAGTTTGCGGACTTCCCGGGAGGGGCACGCTGATGGTGCAGCGGTCACGGGCCGCTGGGCCTAAACGCCGGATTTCCGGCGACTCCGCAGATGGCACGCAGCTTGCTAGGGAGAGCCCGGCGAAACATTTTGCACCTCAGGGGAAACTTCGAATGAAAAGAACGGCACCCATGCTCGCAGCGACGATCCTCGCGACGACACTCGCTGCGGCGACCGTCGACGCCCGCGCCGACGTCAGCTCGACGATTGCGCTGTCGTCCGACTACGACTTCCGCGGCATCACCCAGACCGCGCGCGACCCGGCGCTGGCCGCCAGCCTCGACTGGACCAGCGAGAGCGGTTTCTATCTCGGCGCCTGGGCCAGCAATGTCGACTTCGGTCCGGGCACCGATGCCGACCTAGAGGTCGATGCACTCGGCGGCTTCCGCGGCAAGTTCAACGACGACACGGGTTGGGACCTCGGCGCGGTGTACTACTCGTTCTGGGGTGATGGCGACGACGTCGCCTTCGGCGAGATCTATGCCGGTATCAGCTACAAGGCCGTCTCGGCGAAGCTGTGGTATGCGCCGGACTTCGGCAACACCGGCAACAGCGCCACCTACATCGAAGGCAATGCGACCATCCCGTTGCCGAACGACTTCGGCCTCACCCTGCATGCGGGCCATAGCGACGGCGACTACTGGGACAAGGTAGACGCCGGCTATTTCGACTATTCGATCGGCGTCACCAAGACGATCGGCAAGTTCGCGCTCGGCCTGAAGTGGATCGACGGCAGCGATCTCAAGGGCTCCGACGGCACGCCGGGCGACGTCTTCACCTCGGAAGGCAAGGTGTCCTTCAGCGTCGCCACGACGCTGCCCTGGTAGCCGACCTCTCTCGCGGCCTCCGCTTCCTGCACGTCGGACCCCCTCTCCGCACGGCGCAGGAAGCGGAGGCCCGGGTACTACGGGCCCGCCTCGAAGATCGCATACAGCTTGACCGCGTCTTCGAGCACCTCCCAGATGCCCTGGAATCCGGCCGGCACCACGAAGCTGTCGCCTGCACCGAACGACCACTCCGCGCCGTCGTTCGAGACGATACGCATTGCCCCGCTCAGCACGTGGCAGAACTCGTGTTCCGTATAGCGCACGCCCCAGGCCCCCGGCGTGCTGGCCCAACGTCCGGCGAAGAACCGGCCGCCCGGGTCGCCGTAGAGATTCCAGAGACGCTGCCGCGGATCGCCCCGTATGAGGCGTTCCGCGGCAGGCCGTGAGGCTTCGGGTTCGGGCAGGACGTCGAACGTCACCAATCGGGGCAGCATCGAGGAACCTCGGAGGGTCTGGCGGGGTGCTGCCCGAGCCTAGTGCAGCTCAACGCTGCTGCGCCACCCGAGCCTCGCCCGCTGCTGGCAGCGCGATCTTCAGCGTCACGCGACGCTGGAATGCGAAGCCGTCGAGGTCGGGCGTTTCGACGACCGCCGGGGCACCGCCGTCTGCCGGCGAGTCGGGCCGCGCGTCGGGAAGGTCCGCGCTGACGACGACGTGGCTCAGCGGCAATCCCGCCTCGACCAGTCGGGCCACCACCTGGGCCGCGCGCTCTGCCGCCAGCGCGGCGTTGTGCCGGGCGGAGCCGCGCGGATCCGCGAATCCGGTCACCTGCACCACTGCGCCGGGCGTTGCCGCGGCGAGCGTCGCGAACCGGGCCACCAGCGACTCGTCGTCGGCGCGCAGCCGCGCATCGTCCGTGCGGAACATGACGTGCATCGACAGTCCGTTGCCGCGCAGCAGCGCACTGGCGAGTTCGTCGCGTGTCAGGGCATGCGCGGTTTTCTCGCGGTGCAGGCGATCGCCCAGCCAGCCGCCCGCGGCGGCGCCGATGATCGCGCCGACCGGTCCACCGGCGGCGGCGCCGACCGCGAGGCCGCCCGCCACGCCCACCGACTCGGACTTCGATGCCTGTGGCGTGGGTGAGGTGGTCGGTCCCGCAAGGGTCGCGGGCGTCGCTGCGGCGAGCAGCAGGCTTGCCGCGAGGGCGGCAGCGGCCCGGGAATCGCGGATCTTACGAAAGCTCAATGTCGTGTTCATATCGGTCTCCGGCGGGGTCTGGAAGGGTGTCTTCCCGCTCGAGGACCATTTCCGCAGGTGCGCGGGGCAGAGTCGTGTCGCAACGCGGGCGCTTCCCAGCCCGCCGGTGGCAGATCGTGGCGACGGCCGTCCTATACTCCGCGGTGCCGACGGCGCGTTGAACTTCCCTTCGATCACCGGGTCTCTCACGCATGGGTTCTTCGCTGGAGTTCCGGGTGAGGCGCACCGCCCTCGCCATACTGGCCGCGGCGCTCGCGTGCGTCTCGAGCGGCGCGACGCCGGCCGCTGGGCAACCGACCCGTGCCGCGGTCCAGGGCTATCGCATCGACGATTGGAAAGCGTTGTCGAACGATGCGCTCGTCATCCGCCTCAACGACGGCACGCGCTATCGCGCCACCTTGATGGGCCCATGCATCGGCCTCAAGTTCACCGACACCATCGCGTTCGTGACGCGCGGCGAACGCACGGTGGATCGCTTCGCCGGCATCATGCTGCCCGACGGCAGCCGCTGCTACTTCAAGACCTTCGAGGCGATCCCGTCGCCGACCGACAGCCGCGAGCCGCGCCGGCCCTGAGCTGGCGGTCCACTTACAGCACCGATTGCCCACCGTCGACCGGCAACACCGTGCCCGTGACATAGCGCGATTCGTCGGAGAACAGCCACAGCACCGCATCCGACACATCCTCGGAATAGCCGATGCGTCCCATCGGAATGCGCGAATCGAAGATCTTCTCGTTTCCGCCCGTGACTTTCATCGCCTTCTCGGTCTTGATGAACCCGGGACAGACCACGTTGATGCGGATGTTCTGCCGCGCGTATTCGATCGCCGCGGCGCAGTACATGCCGATCAGGCCGTGCTTCGCGCCGGTGTAGTGACTGTTGTTCGCGAGGTAGCGGATGCCCGCGATCGAGCTGTTGCCGACGATTGAGCCGCCGCCGGACTTCAGCATCAGCGGGATCTCGTATTTCATCTGCAGGAAATTGCCGCGCAGGTTGGTCGTCATCACCAGGTCGAAGTCGGCGGTGGGCAACTCGTGCAGGAGCGCCCCCGGTGAACCGGTGCCGACGTTGTTGAACGCGTAGTCGAGTCGGCCGTGCCGCGAAGCCACAGTCGCGAGCAACGCGCGCACCTGCTCCTCGACCGTGACATCGGTCTGCACGAACAGGCCGTCGCCGCCAGCGTCGCGGATCGACGTCTCGACGGCGCGGCCCTCATCGGCGCGGCGGCCGCAGAACACGACGCGGGCGCCTTCGGCCGCGAGTGCCCGTGCCGTCACGGCGCCCATGCCGGAAGTCGCGCCCGTCACCAGCGCCACCTTGCCGGCGAAGCGCGCCGCCATCGCCGCACCGCGAGCCGTCACGGACGCGGGCACGGCGGTCGCGGTGGACATCGGCACCGCGGCGGCGAGGCCCAGGCCGGCGCTGGCGAGCAGGCTGCGGCGCATGAAGTCGGGATCCGGCATCGGCGTACTCCTGCTCGAGGTCGCTGCATTCTGTCGCGATCTGCGGTCGAAGGCGAGTCGCCGCGCGTCGCGCCCTATCGTCCAGACATGCCGCGGCGCCGGCTATAGTCGCAGTCGATGTCCTCTCCTACTCGAGGCGCAAGCGCGCCGTTCTTCTACGGCTGGGTGGTCGCCGCCGCCTCGGGCTTCGGCCTCGCCTGCGGCATCGCCACGGTGGTCGCGGCGACGTTCGGGATCTTCGTGGGACCGATCCGCGCCGAGTTCGGCTGGGCGAGCAGCGCCTCGTTCTGGGCGCCGCTCGCCGCCACGGCGACCGCCGCGCTGTGCGCGCCGTTCGTCGGCGGCCTGGTGGATCGCCTCGGCGCGCGGCGCGTGATCCTGGTGTCGTTCGCGTTCGAGGCGCTGGTGCTGGCCTCGTTCTACGCGATGACCGGCTCGCTCGCGGGCTTCTATGCACGCTACGTCGCGCTCGGTGCGCTCGGTCTCGGGACGACCCACGTCGCCTTCGCCCGCGTGATCGCGACCTGGTTCGATCGTCGTCGTGGCCTCGCCCTCGGCGTCGCGCTGGCCGGCGTCGGAGTCGGCGGCGTGGTGTTGGCGCCACTCTGCCAGTGGCTGATCAGCGCATTCGGCTGGCGGCTCGCCTACGTCGGGCTCGCCGTGCTGGTGCTGTGCGTCACCTTGCCGCTGATGGCGCTGACGATCCGCAATACGCCGGCGCAGATGGGCCTCGCGCCGGACGGCGACGAACCCGGGGGCGCCAGCGCGCGCGCCGCCGAGCTCGTGGCCCTGCAGGGTGCGACGCTGTCGCAAGCGCGCCGCGAGCCGATCTTCTGGCGGATGGGGATCACTTTCCTGCTGGTCGGCATTGCCTTGCAGGCGATGATGTTTCACCTCGTACCGCTGCTGCGCGAACGCGGCGTCGGCGCCGATGCCGCAGCGCTCGCGCAGTCGACGATCTTCGCCGGCCTGCTCGCGGGCCGCCTGGTGACTGGCTGGCTGATGGATCGGTGCTTCGCGCCGCACGTCGCCCTCGCCTTCCTGATCGCACCGATCGTCGGCATCGCGATGCTGGCAACGGGCGCCCATGGGCCGGCGGCCTTCGCCGCCGCGGCACTGATCGGCGTCGCGGCAGGTGCGGAAGTCGATGTCATCGCCTATCTGACCTCGCGCTACTTCGGGATGCGCCAGTACAGCCGCATCTACGGGATCTTCTATTCGCTCTATTCGCTGGGCGGCGGACTCGGGCCGCTACTGACCGCCACGGCGGTCGATCGCACGGGCGGCTACGTGTGGAGTCTTTGGATACACATCGGGCTACTGACCCTTGCCGCGCTGTTGCTGACCACATTCCCGCGCTTTCCACAGCTCGCCGCCACGGCGCGGTGACAGCCCCGGCGACCGCGACAACCCTCACGCGCCATAGTCGATGACGCCGCCGAGCGGCACGGTCAGCGACCAGCGTTCCCGGAGATCGCGGCCTTCGAGGTGGCAGCGCAGCAGGCGCAGTGGCCCGCCGTGCGCCACGACCGCCACGCGCGCCCCTGCGACAAGCGGCGACGCCTCCAGCCAGCCTTGCAGGCGGTGCCACATCGAAGCCTCGCACTCACCGCCGGGGGGCGCGCGGTTCCAGGGATCCTCGGCCCAGGGGTCGCTCTGCGCGCGGTCGATGTCGTCCCAGCGGCACCCTTCCCAGAGGCCGAAATCCAGTTCGCGCAGCGCCGGTTCGACCGTCAGCGGACAGGCGTCGCGCGCCGCGAGCGCCGCCGCGAGCTGCCTGCACCGCGTCGCGGGGCTGGTGATCACCGCATCGAGCGACTCTACCTGCGCCAGCACCGCCGCGATGTCCTGCGGCGCGCTGTCCGCGAGCGCCAGGTCCAGCGCTCCATAGCAGAGTCCCTCGGCGTCGGCGACCGCGGTGTGCCGGATCAGGACCAGCGCCATGCCGCGAGCGATCCGAGGTAGAACGCGACCTCGGTCAGCTGCTGGGTCGCGCCGAGTGCATCGCCGGTGTAGCCGCCGAGCCGACGCTCGAACCAGCGCGCCAGCCAGGCCCGCATCGCGAGCGCGGCGACGCAGCCTGCGGCCGCGGAAATGGGCGACAGGGCGACGCAGACGGCCAGCGCGGGCAGCATCCAGATCGCCGCGAAGGCGAAGCCCCGGGTGCCCAGCGATCGGGTCACCGGCTTGGCGCGGCTGGACTCGTCGAGGCGCACGTAGCGCAGCCGCCATATCACGCTGGTGGCGAGCCAGCGCGAGATGGCATGCGCGGCCGGCAGCGCCACCAGCGCTGGCGCGAGCGGTGCCGCGGCAAGGGCGGCCACCTTCAGTCCCAGCACCAGCCCCAGCGCCAGCACGCCGAACGTGCCGACCCGCGAGTCCTTCATGATTTCCAGCGCGCGCTCGCGGTTCATCCCGCCGCCGAGGCCGTCGAACGTGTCCGCGAGTCCGTCCTCGTGGAAGGCGCCCGTCACCAGCACAGTTGCCGCGGTAGCGAGCAGCGCCGCCACGAACGGATCCCACAACATTGCCGCAATGGCGTAGACGCCCGCGGCGTAGCTTCCGAGCAGCAGGCCGACGGCGGGGAAGTAGCGCGCCGAGCCGTCGAGCTGGGTCGCGCTGTGGCCGACCCAGCCCGGCACCGGCACGCGGGTGAAATACTGCACGGCCGTGAGGAACAGCCTGAGCTCGCGCCGCGAAATCGAATCGGCGGACGCGTCCCTCAACGCCCGCACCTCAGCCGCCACGGTCGCTGACCCCGGCGCTCTCGAAACTGGCCATCTGCTCCAGCAGCGCCAGACTCGACCGCAGCAGCGGCCACGCCAGCGCGGCACCGCTGCCTTCGCCCAGGCGCAGCCCGAGATCGAGCAGCGGTCGCACGCCCAGATGCGCGAGTAGCCGGTCGTGGGCGCGTTCCGCGGAGCGATGGCTGTAGACGCAGCGCGCGGCGGCACCCGGTTCCAGGCGATCGGCAAGCAGCGCCGCCACGGAGACGGCAAAACCGTCGACGACGATCACGCAGCGGCGCGTCGCCGCCTCGACGATCACGCCGACCAGCATGGCGATCTCGAAGCCTCCGAACTCCGCCAACGTCTCGAGAGGCGGCAACGCCTGCGGCCGGCGCGCTGCGGCCGCTGCGAGCACGCCGCGCTTGTGTTCCAGGCCTGCGTCGTCCACCCCCGTGCCGCGGCCGACGCAGGTTTCCAGCGACCAACCGGTGAGGCGATGCAGGAGCAACGCGGCCGAGGCCGTGTTGCCGATACCCATCTCGCCGAGCAGCAGCGCATTGGAACCTACGTCGAGGCTGGCCGCCGCAATCTCGCGACCCGCCGCCACTGCCGCGTCACGCTGCGCGGGCGACATCGCCGCTTCGTGGCGGAAGTTCCGCGTGCCGTCGCCGATGCGCCGCGACAGCAGCCGCGGCCCTCGGGCGACGACGACGTGGTCCGCGACAGCAGTAGCGTCGGTGGCCTCATCGGTGGCGCTTTCAGACGCTGCCGACCGGGACGCGCCGTCCGGCGTCCCGGCGCGCTGCACCCCGGCGTCGATCAACGTCAGGCCGAGTCCGTGCTGGCGCACCAGCACGTTGATGGCCGCTCCACCGCGCAGATAGTTCTGCAGCATCTGCGCGGTGACAGCCTTGGGATAAGCGCTGACGCCCTCATCCGCGACACCGTGGTCGGCCGCAAACACCAGCACCTGCGGATCGAGCAGCCGCGGATGCTCCGTGCCGAGCAGGCAGCCGACGTGCACGGCGAGGTCCTCGAGCGCGCCGAGCGCACCCTGCGGCTTCGTCAGCCGGTCGAGCCGATCGCGCAGCCGTCGATCGAGTGTCGCGCCGGGCTCGGCGCGAACGGCGGACGCGCCGGTCGACATCAGGCCTCCGAGCGCGCCTCGCCCACAGCGCGCGCGGCCACCGCCTGGGCACCCAGCGCCGCCGCGACGTAGATCGCGCTGGCCAGCAGGTAGCCCGGAAGAAAGCGTGCCACCTGCACGGCATAGTCAACGGCGGACATCGGGGTGAAGCCCGAACCGAAGGCCCAGTAGCCGAGATTCGACACGATGAAGGCCACCGCGACGCCCGCCACGAGCGCGAACGACAGCGCGGCGAGCTTGCGCAGGCCGGACGCCGCAGCGCCCGTTCCGGCGGCGGGGCGATGCTCCGCGAACCACGACGCGACCCGCCGCCCTGCGAACCACAGCGCCCCATAGGCCGGCACCAGGAACAGGTAGGCGATCGAGAAGCAGTCGAGCGGCGTACCCGAGGCGACCGACCCGAGGTCGACTACCCAGGCGAGCCCGAAGAACGCCGCGAACACGCGCGCGTCGCGCAGCAGCAGACCGCCGAGGAAGAACACCGCCCAGGACGCATCCGGCAAGCGCGACAACTCGCCGAAATGGCCGAAGCGCGTCAGCACCATCAGCGCTGCCAGCGCGAGCGCCACGAGGCGGGAAAAGTTCGCGGCAGATGGAGTCGGATCAGGGGACATGGCAGGGCTCCTGGGGCGCCGCTCAGGGCGCGCGGTAGCGGACGGTCACGAAGGCCTCGCGACCGAGCGAGGGGTAGAGATAGGCGGTTTCGTACTGGCGGTCGAATACATTGGCGAAGCGCAGCTGCAGTTCGGTCGATGCCGACAGGCGCCAGCCGCCGGTCAGGTCCACGACCGCGTAGCCACCGAGCGCCTGACGGTTGGCCAGGTCGTCGAAGCGGCGTCCGGCGAACTGCGCCGACACGCCGAGATCCCAACGCTCGTCCGACCAACCGAGCGTCGAGCGGCCGGAGAGCGACGGGCGGCGCGGCAGTTCGCGACCGCGGGATGCGCCCGGGCTGCGATCTTCGGCGTCGAGCCAGGTGAGCGACTGTTCGAACCGCCAGCCCGCGCGCCGCAGCAGCAACGACCCTTCGATGCCCGCGAGACGCGCGCGGGCGATGTTCTG
>JAYTNX010000161.1:0-1776 GCA_043748075.1 Pseudomonadota bacterium | reverse complement strand
CAGTGCGGGAATCGTGCCGACGGATTCTAGGACAGTCGGTGGCGCCGCGGTGGCCCCACGGCGGGTTCCACCACTCCCATCACCAGATCCATCACGTTGGTTCCGGTCGGGCCGCTCCGGTACAGATCGCCGCTGGCCTGCAGCAGACGGTAGGTGTCGTTGTTCCGCAGCGACGCCGCGGGATCGATGCCGGCGGCGATCGCCCGCGA
Organism: Pseudomonadota bacterium; assembly: GCA_043748075.1. GTDB lineage: Bacteria > Pseudomonadota > Gammaproteobacteria > Steroidobacterales > Steroidobacteraceae > UBA964. The sequence continues at coordinate 1,567 of JAYTNX010000161.1, read as the reverse complement.
GGCCGTACCGCCGTCAGCGAAGCCACCGGCCGCATCGGTCGGACCGTCCGTACCATCGGTGCCAGCGGCGAGTACGCTGAGACCGGTCGTGCCGGCCAGCTCCTGCGCGACAATGGTCGCGAACTCCTGGCTGCGACCACCGACTCCGGTGCCTCGCACCTCCAGCGTCGGCTCGCCGCCGCCCAGCAGCAGCATCGGCGCCGCGCCGGCAGGTCGGGCGGCGGCGAGCATGCGCAGTCGCGCCGCGAACTCTCGCGCCCGCGCATGCGTATCGCCGGCGAGACGCGGCTGAAAGGGAATCACCTCGAAGCCCGCCGCAGTCGCCTGGCGGGACGCCGCGGCGAGCGCGTCGTCCAGCCGCGCGACGATCGCAAAGCGCGCCGTCGCGAAGACCGGGTCCGCCGGCTTGGGGGTTTCGGGAATCGTACCGACTGCACCCGCGCGCAGGTGTTGCAGCGCGGCTTCCGGCACGCGGTGTTCCAGGCCGAGCCCGCGCAGCACTTCCAGCGCGCTGGCGTAGGTCGACGGATCGGGCACGGTCGGCCCGGAACCGATCGTCGCGGGGTCATCGCCGGGCACATCGGAGATGGCGAGCGTCACGCTGGCCGCCGGCGCAATGGCCCGCGCGAGCTGCCCGCCCTTGATCCGCGACAGATGCCGCCGCACGACGTTGATCTGCTCGATGCTGGCACCGCTCTCGACCAGCAGCCGCGTGACCTGCACCTTGTCTGGCAGGTAGAGCCCGGCGGCCGGCGCCGCCAGCAATGCCGAGGCCCCTCCCGTCAGCAGCACGACAAAAAGATCGCCGTCCCGGGGCCGGCCCACGAAATCGAGCACGGCCGTCGCCGCATGTTCGCTGTCGGCATCCGGCAATGGATGGCCGGCTTCGAGCTGACGGCAGCGGCGCAGCGGCTCGGCATGGCCATGCTTGACGATCACGACCCCGTCGGCGACTCGCTCGCCGAGTACCGCTTCCAAGCCGCGCGCCAGCGAGGCAGCAGCCTTGCCGACGCCGATCACCCGCAATCGCCCACCGCGCGTGGCATCGGGCAGCGGTACTCGCCACCGCAGGTCCGGCAGGTCGATGCACCAGTGGTCGCCCTCGAGTCGGGAATGGACGCGGAGCAGCGTCTCGCCGTGGACTGCAGCAATCGCAGCCCGCCAGGCGTCGACGAGGCTCGCGCGCGGATCAGCCCGATCTAGCGGCGCTGGCACTGCAGCCATCCCGCGTCCCAGGCGGTGATGTCCAACCGCGAGCGGTCCTCGAGCAGCACTTCCACGCGGCTGTCACGCCGCCAGCTCGTGGGCCGCAGGTCGATGAAGGAAGCGCCAGCCTGCGCCAGCACCCAGTCATCCTCACCGACGCGAAACACGCCCTTGAGTCGCGCAACGCGCGTGGAGTCTGGCGCGCCGCCGGCCACCGCGAGCAGGTCCTCGAGGCGCCGCTGCGAGAATTCCACGGCGCGCGGAAAAACCCAGCTCAGCGCGCGATGACCCAGGTGCGAGACTTCCCGCCGCAACCCGTTCGCCGCCGGCACGGGATGCCGGCTCGCCCGCGCGTGGGCCG
>JAYTNX010000160.1:0-1831 GCA_043748075.1 Pseudomonadota bacterium | reverse complement strand
GCCTGGGTCGACGTCGAGTCGATCGTGCGCAAGACCGTACTCGATATCGGCTACAACTCCTCCGAGATGGGCTTCGACGGCGCGAGCTGCGGCGTGCTGAACGTGATCGGCAAGCAGTCGCCAGACATCGCGATGGGCGTCGACCGCAAGGACGAGCGGCAGCAGGGCGCCGGTGACCAGGGGCTGATGTTCGGCTATGCCACCGACGAAACCGACGTGCTGATGCCGGCCGCGATCACCCTCGCCCACCGCCTGGTCGAGCGCCAGTCGCAGATGCGCAAGAAGGGCCGGCTCGCCTGGCTGCGCCCCGACGCGAAGAGCCAGGTCACGCTGCGCTACGAGGACGACAAGCCGGTCGCGATCGACGCCGTGGTGCTCTCCACCCAGCATTCGGATGACATTTCCACCAAGCGGCTGCGCGAGGCCGTGATGGAGGAGATCCTGCTGCCCGTGCTGCCGAAGAAGTGGCTGCACAAGCGCACGAAGTTCCACATCAACCCGACCGGTCGCTTCGTCATCGGCGGCCCGGTGGGCGACTGCGGCCTCACGGGCCGCAAGATCATCGTCGACACCTACGGCGGCTTCGCGCGCCATGGCGGCGGTGCTTTCTCGGGCAAGGATCCTTCGAAGGTGGATCGCTCGGCTGCCTATGCCGCGCGCTACGTCGCCAAGAACATCGTCGCCGCCGGACTCGCCGTGCGTTGCGAGGTGCAGGTCTCGTATGCCATCGGCGTCGCGGAACCGACCTCGATCATGGTCGAGACCTTCGGCACGAGCGCCCTGTCGCGCGACGATCTCACGGCGCTCGTTCGCCGGCATTTCGACCTCACGCCTTACGGGCTGCGCGAGATGCTCGATCTGGTTCGCCCGATCTACCAGAAGACCGCCGCCTACGGTCACTTCGGCCGCGAAGACCAGGCCTTCACGTGGGAGCGCACCGACAAGGCCGCCGCGCTGGCCGCCGACGCCGCCAGACCGGGCAATTCGGGCAAGTCCGCCAAGTCCGGAGGGCGCAAGCGCCGCTGAGACACTGACATTCCGGAAGCCCGGCCGTTCAACGCGGCTGGGCAACCGGGCTGCTCTTCGAGGGGCGCTGCAGCGTCGCAATGGCGACGCCAGGCTCGCGGGGCGGCACTGATGCAACGGCGCTCGTTAACCGGCTCTTTCAGGGGCCTAACGGAGAGACCATGAACGCTGTAGTGCAACAGGCTGCCAAGCCAACGACTGTCCCGGGCGCCAAGCCGGGCAACATCCCTTCCGGAGACAGCTCCGGAAACAACGCTGGACACATCAAGGCCGGGGACTTCGTCGTCGCCGACCTGTCGCTCGCCGACTGGGGGCGCAAGGAAATGCGCATCGCCGAGACGGAGATGCCCGGCCTGATGGCGATCCGCGAGGAGTTCGCCCCGACCCAGCCGCTGCGCGGCGCCCGCATCACGGGCTCGCTGCACATGACGATCCAGACCGCGGTGCTGATCGAGACCCTGCAGGCGCTGGGCGCCGAGGTGCGCTGGGCCTCGTGCAACATCTTCTCGACCCAGGACCATGCCGCCGCCGCGATCGCAGTCCGTGGCACCCCGGTGTTCGCCTGGAAGGGCGAGTCGCTGAAGGAATACTGGGACTACACCCACCGGATCTTCGAGTGGCCCGACCATGGCTACACCAACATGATCCTCGACGACGGCGGCGACGCCACGCTGCTGCTGCACCTGGGCACGCGCGCGGAATCCGACGCCACGCTGCTGGCCCACCCGGGCAGCGAGGAGGAGGAGTTCCTGTTCGCGTCGATCAAGGAGACGCTGAAGCGCGATCCGCAGTGGTACTCCACCCG
>JAYTNX010000159.1:0-4553 GCA_043748075.1 Pseudomonadota bacterium | reverse complement strand
TTACCAGCAGGACGATCGCGACCTGCGCGACGAGCGCCGCCTGCAGAAGCTCGAACCGGCCTTCAGCTTCATGATCCGCACACGCCTGCCGGGCGGCGTCTGCACCCCGGTGCAGTGGCTCGCACTCGATGCGATCGCCGGCAACTTCGCCAATGGCACGCTGCGGCTGACCACCCGCCAGGCCTTCCAGTTCCACGGCATCGTCAAGCGCGAGCTGAAGGCAACGATGGCGGCGCTGAACGCGGCACTGATCGACACCATCGCCGCCTGCGGCGACGTCAACCGCAACGTCGCCGCGAGCAGCCACGCGGGCGGCTCGAGCCTCGAAGCCGGGATCGTCGAGTGGTCGCGGCGGCTGTCGGAACACCTGCTGCCGAAGACCCGGGCGTACTGGGAGATCTGGCTCGACGGCAAGCGCGTCGATACGGAAGGCGGGGCCGAAGACGAACCGATCCTCGGCCCGACCTACCTGCCGCGCAAGTTCAAGGCGGCGATCGCGCTGCCGCCGATCAACGACGTCGACGTGTTCTCGCAGGACCTCGGCTTCATCGCGATCGTCGAGGACGACCGGCTGCTCGGGTTCAACCTGACCGTCGGCGGCGGCATGGGCATGACCCACGGCGAGCCGGGCACCTACCCGCGCCTCGCGAGCCTGATCGGCTTCCTGCCGCCCGAGCGGTTGCTGGAGGTTGCCGAGACCGTCGTCAAGATCCAGCGCGACTTCGGCGACCGCACCAACCGCAAGCATGCGCGCCTGAAGTACACCATCGACGATCGGGGTCTGCCATGGTTCAGCGCCGAGCTCGCACAGCGGCTCGGTCTGCCACTCGAGCCGCCACGCGCGTTCCACTTCACGACGTCGGGCGACCGCTTTGGCTGGTATCGCGGCGAGAACGGCCATTGGCAGCTGACGCTGCGTATTCCCGCCGGCCGCGTCGCTGACCGCGAGGGCCAGCCCTGGCGCACCGGCCTGCGCGAGATCGCCGCACGGCACACGGGCCATTTCCGCGTCACGCCGAACCAGAACCTGGTGATTGCCGACATTGCGGAAGGCGCGCGGACCGCAATCGAGGCGCTGGTGCACGCGCATGGCCTCGACCTGCACGAGCGCGCCACGCCGCTGCATCGCGATGCGCTGGCCTGTGTCGCGATGCCCACCTGCCCGCTGGCGATGGCGGAAGCCGAGCGTTTCCTGCCGACCTTCATCGGGCAGGTCGATGCCCTTCTGGCGAACAACGGGCTACCCCGCGAGCCGCTGCTGGTGCGGATCACCGGCTGCCCCAATGGCTGCGCCCGACCGCAGCTGGCCGAAGTGGCGCTGATCGGCAAGGCGCCGGGACGCTACAACCTGTACCTGGGCGGAGACTCGCTCGGGCAGCGCCTGAACCGCCTGCACCGCGAGAATCTCGACGAGCCCACCTTGCTCGCCGAGCTGGACCTGTTGTTCGCGCGCTGGGCGCGCGAGCGGGCGCCGCAGGAACGCTTCGGCGACTTTGTGCACCGGCGCTGGCCTGAAGGTCCCATCGCGCCCGACCTCGCACGAGCCCGGGCATGAACGCTGTCGTCGCCGGCGTGCGTGGCCTGGTTGCGGCGGCCACGGAGGACGCTGATGCGCTGGAGCAGCTTTCGCGCCTGCTCGAGACGCGCAGCGCCGCGCAGCGCGTCGAGTGGGCGCTCGCGAACCTGCCCGGCCCGTTCGTGCTGTCGTCGAGTTTCGGCGCGCAGGCCGCGGTCGCCCTGCACCTGGTCTCGCGGATCGCACCGCGGATTCCCGTGGTGCTGGTCGACACGCGATACCTGTTCCCCGAGACACTGCAGTTCGCGGCGGAGCTCGCCGCGCGTCTGGACCTCGATCTGCGCATCTACCGCGCAGCGCTGACCGCCGCGGAGTTCGAATCGCGCCACGGCCGTCTTTGGGAACAGGGCGCCGCGGGCCTCGCCCAGTACCATGAAATCCTCAAGCTCGAGCCGTTCCGGCGCGCGCTGCACGAGCTCGGCGCCCGCAGCTGGTTCTCCGGCCTGCGCCGCGCGCAGTCCACCACGCGACGCGACCTGCGCGTACTGCAGCGGCTCGACGGGCGCTTCAAGATGCATCCGCTGGTCGACTGGTCCGATCGCGACGTTGGCCGCTATCTCCGGCAGCACGGCCTGCCCTGGCACCCGCTGTGGGACAAGGGCTACGTCTCGATCGGCGACTGGCACTCGACGCGCACGCTGACGGAGGCCGGCGACGAGCAATCGACGCGCTTCGGCGGTCTCAAGCGCGAGTGCGGGCTGCACGGCCTCGAAGGCTGAGCCGCCCGCGGGGCACGCGATGCACTACCTGCCGTTGTTCCTCGACCTGCGCGGACGTCCGGCGCTCGTGGTCGGCGGCGGCGCTGTCGCGTCGCGCAAGCTCGCGCTGCTGCTCGAGGCCGGCGCCGACATCACCGTCGTCGCGCCCCGGCTCGGCGACACGCTCTCCTCCGCGCCGCTGGCCGGACGCTTCCGATGGCTCGAGACTCGTTTCGACGCGTCCCAGGTCCGCGGCCAGCGCCTCGTCATCGCCGCGACCGGCGACCGCGAGGTCAACGCCGCGGTCGCGGCGGCCTGCGAAGCCGCCGGCCTGCCGGTCAACGTGGTGGATGACCCGGAGCTCTCGAACACGATCGTGCCGGCGATCATCGACCGCTCGCCGCTGATGATCGCGATCTCGAGCGCCGGCACGGCACCCATGCTGGCGCGCGCGGTGCGCGAGCGGCTCGAGAGCCTGGTGGATGAATCCCTCGGCGCGCTCGCGCGCCTGCTGGCCCGTGCGCGCCAACGGATCGTGCGGCGGATTCCCGATGCCGCGACGCGGCGGCGCTTCTATGGTGACGCGCTCAACGGCGACGTCGCGCGCCTGGTGCGCGCCGGTCGCGACGACGAGGCCGAGGCGGCGCTCGAGGCGGCCCTGCAGCACGAGGGGGCGGTATCGCCGCCGCGCGGCCGCGTACTGCTGGTGGGTGCGGGCCCGGGCGACCCCGGCCTGCTGACCTTGCGCGCGCTGCGCGCGCTGCAGGAGGCCGACGTCGTGGTCCACGACGGCCTCGTCTCCAAAGGTGTGCTCGCGCTGGTGCGTCGCGACGCGACGCGCATCGACGCCGGCAAGGAAGGCGGCGGCCCCTCGGTGCCCCAATCCTGGATAAACGCCCAGCTCGTCGAACTGGCCGGGCGCGGCCTGACGGTCGTGCGCCTCAAGGGAGGCGATCCGTTCGTGTTCGGCCGCGGTGGCGAAGAACTGCGCGTGCTGCGCGGAGCCGGCATTCCCTACGAGGTGGTGCCGGGGATCACGGCGGCGGTCGGTGCCGCGGCGTACGCCGGCATACCGCTGACCGATCGCGACCATACGGCTGCGGTGCGCTTCGTCACGGCGCGACGCGCATCGGTCGACGAGGTCGACCCGCTGCTCGCGTCGGCCGCCGGGCGCGACACGCTGGCGATCTACATGGGCCGCGCACAGCTGCGCCGCAGCGCACGCACCCTGCTCGGCGGCGGCCGCGCACCCTCGACGCCGGTGGCACTGGTCGAGAACGCGACCCGGCCCCAGCAGCGCGTCGTCACGACCACCCTCGCCGAGCTCGCGGTCCAGGGCGATACGGACGAGCCGCCGCACGGACTGACCGGGCCGGTCGTGATGATCGTCGGCGAATGCGCGGCACTCGGTGCCTCCCTGCACTGGTTCGGCCGCCCGCCGGAGGCGCTCGCCGTCGCGCTGGAGCGCGCCTCATGACCCGCCGCATCATCGTTGGCGCCCGCGGCAGCGCGCTGTCGCGCATCCAGGCGTTGCAGGTAGGCCAGGCACTGCAGCGCCAGCACGCCGGCCTGCAGGTTCGCTACGTCTTCAGCGCCGCGCCCGCCGACCTGCCGTATGCCGAGGCCGGCGATATCGCCCTGCCCGCGCAGGCCGAGACCCGCCTCGGCGCGATCAATCGCGCCGGCGGCTTTGCATTGCACCTGCACGGCCAGCTCGAGGCCGACGCGATCGACGTCGCGGTGCATTCCTGGAAGGACCTGCCGCTGCCCGAGCGCGGCTCGACCACGATCGCGGCCACGTTGCCGCGAGCCGATGCCCGCGACGTGCTGGTGTTTTCGCGAGTCGCGCTCGAACGGCTGCAGTCTGGCATCGGCGGCGCCCGCAAGGGCGAGAGCGATGGCGCCGCCGGCGGGGACGGCGTGCTGCGGGTGCTGAGCTGCTCCGAGCGGCGCCGCACCAACCTGCGGCCTTTCCTCGACTGGGCGCTGCCGTTCCGGCCGCGGGCCGTCGACTTCCCGCCGGTGCGCGGCGACATCGAACGGCGCCTTGGCGCGTTGCTCGCCGGTCGGGGCGATGCGCTGGTGGTCGCGAAGGCCGCGCTCGACCGGATGCTGACTGCGCCCTCGCCGCAGTTCGACGACACGCGCCAGCGCGTGCGGGCCGCGCTGGAGCAGTGCCGCATCATGGTGGTCCCGCTGGTGGCGAACCCGGCCGCGCCCGGCCAGGGCGCGCTCGCGATCGAGGTGCGGCGCGACCGCGCCGACCTGCGCGCGCTGCT
>JAYTNX010000158.1:0-14524 GCA_043748075.1 Pseudomonadota bacterium | reverse complement strand
GCGCAGCGAAGCCTTAGATCAAAGAGCCGGATGCGGGAAATCCGCACGTCCGGATCTGTGGGAGCCCTCGGTGAGCAATCACCGGGGGCCACCCGACCGTGTCGTCCAACGACCTGGAGCGGAAAGATCCACGTTCCAGGACTTGAACAACGAGCCACCGCCATTCTCCCGGCAACCGCCGTCTGCTCGACCGCGGCCTCGAGCCTCCGCGCACCTGCCGATGGAACGGATCCCATGGCGATGACGATCGCTTCGATCGCGCCGCTGGCCGGTTTCCCGATGACGCAGCGATGCGTCCTCAAGGCCCGTGCGATCGTCGATGGCAGGGAACTGGGCGGTCGGACGCTGGAATTGCTGGCTACGGAAGTCAAGCACTGACCTGGGGCAGAGCTGATCGGCGCACCGCGGGCAAATGCGCTTAAGATCATCTCCCCAACATCGCTGAGACGCCGCTCGGGTCATGCGACGCACATCGCTCTATAGCCGCTCCCCCGCCGCTCGACACTCGGTTGCGACCGGCATGCAGCCTTTTGCCGCGCCATCCGTATCCACCTCACAGGCAAGTCCGCCCCAGAGCTGGCGCGCCCGACTGACGGCGCTCGCTCGAAGACATGACCGGCCGCTGCTGATGATGGGGTCGGCGTTGCTCGCCGCGCTGCTGGCTTTCGGTCTTTACGCGAGGGTCACGCCGGCGTCCCGGCAACTCACGCAGAACGACATCGACGCCGCGGTAGTGCACACGCTGAAGAAGCGGCCTCGCGAAGCCTCGGACGCGTCGCGGGCCTACGAGGTGATTCGTCCCTCTGTGGTGCTGGTGCGACGCCTGGGCGAAGCGAAGAAAGCGTCAGGCCGGCCGGCCGACGGCACAAAGAATGGAGAAAAGACGGAAGGGGACAGCAATGAAAAAAGCCAAGGCGAGTCCCGGAAGTTCTCGCTGACCGGCGTCGGCACCGGCGTGGTGTTCTCCGAGGACGGCAAGATTTTCACCAACCTGCACGTCGTCGCGGGCGCCGACAACGTCGGAGTCGTGTTCGCCGACGGCACCGAGTCCGAGGTCGAGCTGCTCGATGCGCAGCCCGAGAACGACCTGGCGATTCTCAAGGCGAAGACGCTGCCGGACGACCTGCGCGCGGCAACGTTGCGCACCACGCGGGGTCTGCGCAGCGGTGACGAGGTGCTGGCGGTCGGCTTTCCGTTTGGCATCGGCCCGACCGCCACCTGGGGCGTGGTTTCGGGGCTGCGGCGCGAGCACTATTCGGAGGAAGGCCGCCGGAACCTGGTGGACCTGATCCAGTTCGACGCGGCCACGAACCCCGGGAATTCGGGCGGTCCGCTGGTCACGCGCGACGGCGACGTGGTGGGCATCGTCACCTCGCTGCTGAATCCGACCAACCAGGCGTTCTTCGTCGGCATCGCTTTTGCGGTGCCGATCGAGAACGCGGCGGCGGCGGCGGGTGTCTCGCCATTCTGACCGGCTGATGGCGCCAGGTCGGGTCCGGAACTCCACCCAACCCTGAATCTCGACCGAAACATGAAACACTCGAGCCCATGAACGATACGAACAGTAGCCGCGAAGTCGCCTCATCGATGCAGCGCGTGCTCTACGAGGTGAAGAAGGTCGTGGTCGGGCAGGACCATTTCCTCGAACGCGTGCTGGTGGCGATGCTGGCGGGCGGGCACCTGCTGGTCGAGGGTGTGCCGGGCCTCGCGAAGACGCTGACGGTGAAGACGCTGGCCCGCGCGCTGCAGGGCAGCTTCAAGCGCATCCAGTTCACCCCCGACCTGGTGCCGGCGGACCTGATCGGCACGCGCATCTACAACCAGAAGAGCGGGGAATTCTCGGTGTCGCTGGGGCCGGTGTTCGCGAACCTGCTGCTGGCCGATGAGATCAACCGTGCGCCGGCCAAGGTGCAGAGCGCCCTGCTGGAAGTGATGCAGGAGCAGCAGGTCACCATTGCGGGAGAGACCTACGAGGTCCCCCGGCCGTTCCTCGTCATGGCCACACAGAACCCGATCGAGAGCGAGGGCACCTATCCGCTGCCGGAGGCCCAGGTGGATCGCTTCATGATGAAGGTGCTTGTGGGTTATCCGACGGCGGACGAGGAATTCGTCATCGTGGAGCGCGTCACGGGCGTGTCCGCGGCCGTGGCGGCGGTGGCGTCCATGGGCCAGCTCGCAGCGCTGCAGCAGGCGTGCCGTGGCGTGTTCGTCGATCCCTCGCTGATCACCTATGTGGTGCGCCTGGTCGGCGCGACGCGCGACCCGGCGCGTGCCGGCGTGAAGGACCTCGCGCGCGGCATCACCTACGGCGCCAGTCCGCGCGCGTCGATCCACCTGATCGAGGGCGCGCGGGCGCTCGCGTTCCTGCGCGGGCGCGACTATGTGCTGCCGGAAGACGTGATGGACCTCGTGCCTGACGTGCTGCGCCATCGCCTCGTGCTCTCCTACGAAGCCCTGACCGAGGGGCTGACGCCCGACGAGATCATCCGCCGCCTGATGGCGCAGATCGCGCCGCCCACGAAGCCCCTGGAGAGCCGTGTCCGCGGCACCTCAAACGCCTGAGGCCGTCCTGCGCCGTCTGGAATGGACGGTGCTGCGGCGCCTGGACGGCCTGCTGCACGGCAGCTATCGCACGCTGTTTCGCGGCGCCGGCCTGGACCTCGCCGACGTGCGCGAGTACCAGCCGCACGATGACGTTCGCCACATCGACTGGAACGTGACCGCGCGCCTGCAGTCGCTGCACGTGCGCCAGTTTCTCGAGGACCGCGAGGTCGTCGGCTGGTTCCTGCTCGACCTGAGTCCCTCCGTGGATTTTGGCACCGACGCCAGCAAGCGCGACGTGCTCGAACAGTTCGTCGCCGTGCTGGCGCGCGTGTTGACGCGCCATGGCAATCCCGTGGGCGCCATCCTCTACGGCGACGGCATCGAGACCGTGATCCCGCCGCGCGCCGGGCGGCGCCAGGTGCTTCAGCTGCTGCACACGCTGATGAATCGCAAGTGCCTGGCGCGCGCACCGCGCACCGACTTGAGCGAGCTGCTGCGCGCCGCGATGCAGGTCATGCCGCGTCGATCGCTTGGCTTCCTGATCTCCGATTTCATCAGCACGCCGGGCTGGGCGGGGCCGCTCGCGCAGTTGAGCCGCCGTCACGAGGTGGTGGCGGTGCGGCTCCATGATCCGGCTGAGCAGGAACTGCCGGAATTCGGCATGGCCATGGTGCAAGACGCCGAGACGGGCGAGCAGATGTTCGTCGATGCGCACGATCGCGTGTTCCGCCGACGCTACGTCGAGGCTGCCGAGCGGCGCGAGGCCGCGATGCGGGCGGCGTTCTCGAACGCCGGGGTCGACGCGCTGGAGTTGTCCACGGCCGATGATCTGCTGGACACGCTGTTGCGCTTCGCGGCCCTGCGCAAGCGGCGCGGCCTGTCCACGGTGGGTCTGCCGCGCCATCTCGAGGCGCTGACGCCGTGACGCGCCAGACGCCGCCGTCGTGATCTTCGAATGGCCCGTCCTGCTGTGGGGATGGCTGCTGGTGCCGCTGCTGGCGCTGGCGTACACCCGGATGCAGCGGCGCCGCCAGGGCGCTGCACTCAGCGCGGCGCGCTGGAGCCGGAGCGCGAGCGCGGCGGTGCCGCGTTTGCGACGCGTCCTGCCGCCGCTGCTCTACGGCCTTGCGTTGATCCTGCTGATCGCCGCCATGGCGCGCCCGACGGCGGTCGTGAGCCTGCCCTCGCTGCGGGACGTCGTCATCCTCGCGCTGGATGTCTCCAACAGCATGCGCGCCGATGACGTGAAGCCCTCGCGCCTGGCTGCGGCGCAACGAGCGGCGCGCGAGTTCATCGACGCGCAGCCCGTCACCACCCGCATCGGCCTGGTCGCCTTCGCCGAGACCGCCCTTTCGGTGCAGCGGCCGACGACGAACCGAGAGGAACTGCTGAAGGCGCTCGAACGGCTCGAACCGCAGGCGGGCACCGCGGTCGGCGAAGCGATTCTCGTCAGCCTGCAGGCGCTGTTTCCGAAGGAAGTCTTCGAAGTGAAGACGCGCGAACAGGCGGAACGCGAGACGCAGGAACGCGAGACGACGCAGCGCGACGCGGGATCGTCCGCCCGGCCTGCACCCGCACTTCCCGTCAAGGTGCCGCCGGGCTCGGAGAAGTCCGCGGCCATCGTGCTGCTCAGCGACGGCGCAGCCACGCGCGGACCGGATCCCGTCGAAGCGGCGCGACTCGCGGCGGATCGCGGCGTGCGCGTATTCACCGTGGCGCTGGGCACCGAGGAGGGGGCGGTGGTGCAGCTCGAGGGTGTGTCCATGCGCGTGCAGCTCGACGAGGAGGCGCTGAAAAAGGTCGCCGACGTCACGCGGGCCCGTCACTTCCGGGCCGGCGACGTCGAGGACCTGCGCGCCATCTACCGCGACGTCAGCGCGCGTCTCGTGATCGAGACTCGCGAGACCGAAGTCAGCGCGGCCTTCGTCGCCGTCGCGGCCCTGCTGACGCTGCTGGCGGCCGCGTCGTCCCTGTTCTGGTTCAACCGGATCCTGTGAATCCCGTGGCGTTCCAGGCGGCGGAATGGCTCTGGCTGCTGGCGCTGCTGCCCCTGCTGCCGGCGCTCTATGTGCTGGCACTGCGCCGGCGCGCCGCCGATGCCCTGCGCCTGTCCGACATGGATCTGGTGCGGGAAGCCGCGGCCGGGCGCCGGACCTGGCGTCGTCACGTGCCGCCCGCGCTGTTGTTCCTGGCGCTCACCGTGATGCTGCTCGCGCTCGCGCGGCCCTCGGCCGTGCTGACGCTGCCCTACGAGCGTGCCGTGGTGGTGCTCGCCATCGACGTCTCGGGCAGCATGCGCGCCAGGGACGTGGCGCCCGATCGCATCACCGTCGCCAAGGACTCCGCGCGCGCCTTCGTCGCCCGGCAGCCGCGCACCACGCGCGTGGGCCTCGTGGCGTTCTCGACCTCGGCCATGATCGCCGCGGAGCCCACGCTCGTGCGCGACGATGTGCTGGCGGCCATCGACAATCTGCGCCCGCAGCGCTACACCGCGGCGGGCAGCGGCATCGTGGCCGCACTGCAGGCAATCTTTCCCGAGGAACCGCTCGATTTCTCTCGCCTGCCTACGGTGCGCAGCGATTGGGAGGGGCGGTCCCTGGACGCTCCGGAGCCTGACGGCGCGGCCGACCCCCAGGACAAGACTACCGAGCGCAAGCCCGTGCCGCCCGGCAGCAACGCGTCTGCCGTCATCGTCCTGCTCAGCGACGGGCGGACCAACGTCGGCGTGGCGCCGCTCGACGCCGCACGCCTGGCGGCGGACCGCGGCGTCCGCGTGTTCACCGTCGGCTTCGGCACCGCCGCGGGCGGCACGGTGGATTTCGGCGGCGGCTGGATGCGGACGCAGCTCGACGAGGACACGCTCCGGGGCATCGCCGAGATCACCGGTGGCAAGTACGTGCACGCAAAGACCGCCGCCGATCTGCGCGATGCCTATGAATCGCTGACGACGCAGTTCGTCGCCGAGACGCAACGCACCGAGGTCACTGCCTTCGCGGCTGCCCTGGCGCTGCTGCTGCTGGTGCTGGCCATCGGGCTGCGAATCGCGAGGTTCTAGCGACGGGGCCGATTCCGGCCGCTGCGTCGCACTTCAATAGGCGTCTTCGAGATACTTGATCGCCGCACCACTCAGCACGGCGACCACCCGTCCGCGCGCGCCGATGAAATGGCAGTTCACGGAATCTTGCGTCCCAGGCACGTAGACGCATCGCAGGGTCACCGGCGCGTAGCCCTTTTTCTCGACGACGTACGTACGATAGAGCCGCTGGACCTGGTCGTTGAGGTTGTGATCGAGATCGTCGAAGTAACGCCTGGCGCGCTCGGGATCGTCAAAGATGCTGTACATCACCAACGCCTCTTCGAAGGGCATTCCGCCGGTCTTCACGCCGAGTCCTGCCGATGCCTTGATGCCCCGCGACTTCGCGTCGCGGGGTAGCGCCTCCGGCCCGACGGCTTCGACGACGTGGTAGCGGAAGTTCGCCGCGCTGCCAAACTCGGCGCCGGGCAGCTTTCTCCAGCGAGTGGCGAGCACCTCCGCGAACTGCTGCGCCGGCATGCGCCGGGCCTGCTGGTCGAAGTACTGCTCGACCATGTCCCAGGCTTCGCGCTCCTCTTCGGGCGTCGCGGCACGCCAGCCGGGTTGGGCATCCTGCGCGTGGAGCCTGGCGCCGGAGAGGGTCAGCATCGCGAGCGATGCCAGCGTGAGCGTGGACCTGCGATTCATGGGTCGTTCTCCCCTGTGTTCCCGCCTGTGGGTTCGCCACATTCTCGCGCAGCCATTGCGGTATGTTAGGGACCACGGGAGCGAGGGACGCGGCGCGACGAGGCGCATCGAGAAGGCCTGCCGGTGCACGCAGTCGCGGATGGGTGCTCTTCCATCGCCCCCATTGACGACGGGGAGGATCTCGCCGTGAGCGATCGACCGCTGTCATTGCACCGACGGACTGCGCCGCTCGCGACTTTCGCCCACGTGCTCCGGGTTGCGCTCGTGGGCGCGATGGGCGCTGCGTCCATGGTGCGCGCCAACGTAGAAGCCGATCTCGTCCGATGCCGCAACGACATCGTCCGCATCGGCGACTATCCGCGCACCCCCGCGGAGGCCTACTGCCTTGGCCTCTCGCATCAGTTCGCGATCAACCGTCGGCGCGATCCGGCACAGGCGATCGAGTGGCTGCGTCGTTCCGCTGGCCAGGGCTACGCGCCTGCCCGGGCGGTGCTCGGGTACATGCTGGAGCAGGGTATCGGCGCCGCGAAGAATCCCGGCGAGGCGTTCCGTTGGTACGAGAAGTCCGCGGCCGCCGGGAATGACGATGGATTGATCAATCTCGGACGGGCTTACGAGCGCGGCATCGGTGTTGAACGAAACACTGCTCGCGCGCGCGAGAACTACGAACGAGCCGCAGCGATGGGCAGTCGCGTTGCGCGCGAGGCGCTGGCCGGGCTCGGCAGCGCGCCGCCCGCGTCAAGCCACGAGCAGAACGAGTTCGCGCGGGGATCGGCGCTCTACAAGGCAGAGCGGTTCGCGGAAGCGGCCAAGGTGTTCCGCGCACTCGCAGATCGCGGCTACGCGCCGGCGCAGCTGCAGATCGGGTCGCAACATGCGCGGGGCGAGGGCGTGGCGCGCGATGCCGTGGTCGCCGCGCAGTGGTACCGGAAATCGGCGGCGCAGGGCTATGCGATCGCACAGAACAATCTCAGCGGAGCCTATGAGTACAGTGAAGGAGTCCGCGAGAACTGGACCGAATCCTTCCGTTGGGCGAAGCGCAGCGCCGACCAGGGCAACCCGCAGGGACTGTTTCTGGTAGGGCGCGCCTACCAGTTCGGCATCGCCGTGCCGTGCAACTGACCGATATGCGGCGTGCAGGCGGGGCGAGACGGGCGACTCGTACTGCTCGTCGCTGGGAGCGGCGCCGTGATGCCACGATTGCGAGGATCACGGCAGGCGTAGCGGCGCCGCGCCTCAAGGTGACGCCGTGGAGCGGACGACGGCGGTGCCGCCTCGAGCCGGCTCGAGGTAGAGCACGCGGCGGTGGCCGCACCAGACGACGGGTGCCGTGGCGATGTGGAAGGCATCGTGCATTCGCGTCACGACACCGCGAAGCGTGCGACCTCGGCGAGCCCGCAACGCGCGGTAGTACTGGATGCCGATGAGCTGCGCGGTGATCTGCACGGTGATCGCGAGCTCGAAGCCGATCAGGCGCCGCAGCTGCCTGAAGACGACATCCGACCAGTAGCGGGTGCGTCGCGGGATGCCATGGGCCGCCATGTACTCGGCGAGCGTCGCGGCATGCCGTCGGGCAAGCGCGAGCAGCGTGCGTCCTTCCGACTGCTCCCCGAGCTGGAACGTTGCGATCGATGGTGCAATGCGATCGCGCTCCGCCTCAGGGAGGTGGTCTCCGAGGTTTGCGGGGATGGCGAGCGGGCTGGCTGCACGTCGTTCGAAGCACGCGAGCCACGTATTGAGGGTGGGTAGCACGAGGGATTCTCCAGTCTATCGACAGGAGCGTGGGCTGCGAAGCGGGCGACGCCGTGAAGACTTTTTGGCCAAATGTGGCAGTGGCCCGGCGGTCGGGTTCCGCAGATCCTGCGAAACGCGCATTATCGGCTCGCAACGACACTCCGGACGCGAGGAGCACGTCACGATGGAGCCGACGATCTATCTTTTCTTCAAGGGCAACTGCCTCGAAGCGATGACGCACTACGCGAAGACGCTGGGCGGCTCGATCCACGACGTCTTTCGCAATGGCGACGCGCCCGATGCCCGGAGCCGGATGCCCGGCGGCGACGAGCTGGTGATGAACCTGAGGATGAGTCTGGGCAACGCCTCGGTGATGGCTTCCGACTCACCGGAAGCGATGTACGACAAGCCGCGGGGCTTTCGCGTCTCGATCGCTCCGTCCTCGCGGGCCGAGTTCGACCGGATCTACGACGCCCTCGCCAAGGGAGCCGAGTCGGTGGTCATGCCGCCCGGCGAGACGTTCTGGGCGGATCGCTTCGCGATGTTCAACGATCGGTACGGGACGCCCTGGATGCTGAACTTCGAGGGCAGCAAGGCCGCACCGCGCTGATATCCGCCGCCGTCGTGTTGCCACGCCTGCGCATTTGGCGTGCGGGTGCGATTTGAAATGGATTGCGCGAGATCAGGCGCGCCATCGGGCTCGCCTTCCGGGGATTCGTTTCACCATGACAGGGGGTTACATCATGCTGTGGTTTCATGGGCTGGTCGTCTTGTTGGGCGCTTCCCTTCTCGTTGCAGGACCCGCTTCCGCGCAGTCGGAACGTGCCACGCTCATCCGGAACGTGACGTTGGTCGATGGAACCGGCGCGCCACCGCTTCCCGGGGCTCACGTACTGATCGCCGGCGAGAGAATCTCGATGATCGCGACATCGCCGATCACGGCACCCGCCGGTGCCACGGTCATCGACGGATCGGGCAAGTACCTGATCCCCGGGCTCATCGACTCGCACGTCCACGTCATGGGTGGACGCATGGTGAGACCGGACGGCAGTCTCTACGTCGACCGTCCGTTCGCGCTCAGCAGGCTCCAGGCCTACCTCTACAGCGGCGTCACGTCGGTCTACGATTCGGGCAATAACCCGGACTTCATCTTCGGCCTCCGGGACGAGGAGCGGGCGGGCAAGATCAAGTCGCCGCGTATTTTCGCGACGGGCGGTCTCGTCACTGCGCCCGGAGGTTATGCCGACTCGCCGACGTCGATCGCAATCGCCGACTTCAAGGCGGACATGCCCAAGCTGCTCGAGCAGATCAAGCGCAAGCCCGACGTCCAGAAGATGATCTACGATCGTCTGGGAAATTTCGGCACGCCGATGGCGCCGGTGCTCGAGCTGGAGCTGTTCGAGAAGATCGTCGCGCTCTTCAATCAGCACGGAATCCCGACGACGGCCCACATCTTCAACGAGGAGGACGCGCGGGTCTCCCTGCAGGCCGGCATCAATGCGTTCGCGCATCCGATCCACGCCAGTGCCACCAGCGAGGTGCTGCGCGAGCTCGCGATTCGCCGCGTGCCGGTTTCGACGACGATCACCGTCTACTCGCACATCGCGGCGGTCGCGGACTCACCCGGGTTCCTGGATGCGCCACTGTTCCGCGCGACTGTCGAGGCGAAGGAGCTCGAGCGACAGAAGACGACGGAGCGCCAGCGGTACATCACGAGCGGAATGTCCGAGCGGTTCAAGATCATGATTCCCTACATGGCGAAGACGGTGCGTCAGATGCACGAGGCAGGCGTGGTGCTGGCGCTCGGTACCGACCGCACCTGGGGTGCCTCGGTGCACATGGAGCTCGAGCAGCTCGCCAAGGCCGGCATTCCGCTCGATGACCTCGTACGGATCGCGACCCTCAACGGCGCCGTCTACCTGCACCGTGAAGCGGATCTTGGCTCGGTCGAGCGCGGCAAGATCGCCGACCTCGTGCTGCTCGATGCCGATCCGACCCGGTCCACCGCGGCCTATGCGAAGATCCACACGGTGTTCAAGGGTGGCCAGGTGGTCGACCGAGGTGCGCTGGACCTCTTGCCGGTGAACCAGAAGCCACGGTAACGGGATCGCGGCGCTGGCCAGAGGGCTGGTGATCGCGCGTCCGTGCTGCGTTTCGAGGACGGCGGCAACGCGAGGGTTCATGCGGTCTTCAACAATGCGTCGTCCATGCAGGTTTCCGTGGGTGCTCCTGCTCGGGGTCCTGCTCGCGGGCTGCGCGCGGGCGCCGGTCCCGCCGCCCCCCGCCGCGCCGATCCGCATCGGCGTGCCGTCGATTCCCGCGATGATCGGAAATCCCTACCAGGGGATCACGATTCCCGCGGTGGCGGCGCTGCAGTTGATCTTCGATACCGTCACGACGCTCGATGCCGAGGGCAACGTGGCCCCGGGTCTCGCCGTCGCCTGGCGGCAGGAGAGCCCGTTCACCTGGGTCTTGCAGCTACGCGCCGGGGTCACCTTCGCCAACGGCGAGCCGCTCGATGCTGGCGCGATCGTCGAGTCTGCGCACCACCTCGCCTCGAAGACGGGCCGGGGCGAGACGATTGGCAGCACGCTGTACCAGGTCGATTCCGCCGAGCGGATCGACGACCTCACGGTGCGCATCCGGCTCAGCGAACCGGATGGCCTGCTCCCGATGCACCTGGCCGTGTGGCGCATCCCGGCACCGAAGCATTGGAAAACCCTGCAGATGCCCGTCGGCGCCAGCGACGCCGTCGGTTCAGGCCCCTTCGTCATCGCGGAACGCCGGGAGGGCCAGCTACTGCTGCGCGCCAATCCGCAGGCGTGGCGCAAGGCGTCCGCGCCGGCCATCCAGTTGCTGATGATCCCCGAGCCGACCGCCCGCCTGCAGGCGTTCATCTCGGGTGCCGTCGACATGGCGTTGGTGGTGACGGGCGACTCCAGGCAGGTCGTGGAGAGCGCCGGCGGCCGGCTGGTAACCCGACTCACGCCACTGGTCGACTACATCGGCTTCATCACCGAGCGACGGGAGACGCCGCTGGACGACGTGCGCGTGCGACGTGCGATCAACATGGCAGTCGATCGGGCGTCGCTGACCCGAAACATCCTGAACGACGCGACGCGGCCCGCCAGCCAGCTGACCATTCCCGGTGCCTTCGGCGTCAACGCGGGTCTCGTGCCATTTCCCTTCGATCCGGCGGGTGCGCGTCGGCTGCTGCAGGAGGCGGGCCGTGGCGATGGCCTGAAGCTGACGATGGCCGTGACTACGGGCGAGGTCTCCGGCGACTCGCTCTACTTCCAGCAGATCGGCAATGACCTGAAGAACGTGGGCATCGACGTAGAGATCCGCGGGCGCCCGATCTCGCGCCACATGCAGGACATCTTCACCGGTACCGCCGACGCGGACATGTTCTCCTGGAATTCGCGCGGGGCCGATCCGCTGACCGATTTTCGCCTGCGTTCGTGCCAGCGTACGGCCCCCACCCGGATGCCGTTCCACTGCGACCCGACGATCACCGCGATGGTGAAGGTGGCGCTGGCCGAGGGCGACGTCGCGAAGCGACGGCAGCTCTACTCGGAGATTCTGGCCTACGAACGCGACAACCCACCCGGATTGATGCTCTGGCAGCGTCCGGATTTCGACGCCGTTTCGGGCAACGTGACCGGATATCAACCGATCCAGGACGTGCTCAATCTAGAGCGCGTGTCGCGGATCGACCACCGATGAGGGGGCTGGCGGCCGCGAGCTTCATGGTGCCGCACATCCGTCGGCTGATCATCCTGTTGATGTTCATTTCCACGCTGCTCTTCTTCCTGCTGCGCCAGGCCGGCGACCCGGCCTATGTGATCGCGGGCGCCAGCGCGACGCCGGAGCAGCTCGCCGCCATCCGCGAGCAGTACGGACTGGACCGGCCGGTGCTCGTCCAGTACGTCACTTACGTGCAGAACGTATTGATGCTCGATTTTGGCGAGTCGCTGGTCACGCGCCAGCCGGCGCTGGGCATCGTGCTGGACCGCTTTCCCAGGACGCTGCAGCTAGCGGTGTCGGCCATGCTGCTCAGCATCGTGCTGGCGATTCCGATTGGCGCCTGGCTCGGCGCGCGACCGGAGCGGCCTGAACGGCGGATGGCGTCGGCGGTGGTCTTCGTCCTGCAGGGCTCTCCCGGTTTCGTCCTCGCGCTGCTGCTCATCCAGCTCTTTTCGGTCGAGTTGATGTGGCTGCCCTCGATGGGGTATGGCGCGACGGAGTGGAGGACGTGGATCCTGCCGACCGTTTCGCTGGCCACTTTCTCGGCGCCGAGCCTGATTCGCATGGTGGCCGCCAACGTCGCCGAAGCGATGCGCGAGGACTACATCCGTACGGCGCGTGCCTACGGCGCGAGTCTCCGCGAGCTCCTTTGGCGACACGCACTGCCGAACGCGCTGCTCGGCGCATCGGCCCTCATCGGTGTGCAGTTTGCCGGGCTGCTCAGTGGCAGCGCCATCATCGAGACGATCTATTCCTGGCCTGGGCTGGGGTGGCTGCTGCTCGAATCCGTCCAGACGCTCGATTTCCCGGTCGTGCAGGCCGAGGTGTTCGTCATCGCAATCCTGGTGTTCCTGGTCAATCTGCTCACCGATCTCGGATTGCGCCTGCTCGATCCGAGGCTGCGGACCTGAGCATGATCCGCACGATCGATACTCCGAGCGCGGCTCCCGCATCCAACGGCCGCCACTGGGCCGCATTCAAGGTCGTCGAGCTCGTGGTCAGCGGCGCGCTGTTCGCGCTGATCGTCGTCGCGGCGCTGCTCGGCGAGTTCCTTCGGACTCACGACCCGACCGCAAGCGATCTCGCGGCGCGCTTCCTGCCGATGGGGTCACGAGGCCACTTGCTCGGCACCGATCACCTGGGCCGTGACATGTGGAGCCAGCTCATCACGGGCCTGCAATGGTCGATAGCCTGTGCGCTTACGGCGAACGTCATCAATCTGGCGATCGGCACTGGCCTGGGGCTGCTCGCCGCCGAGCGGCCAGGATGGACGCGGGCGATCGTTCGCCAAGTGGCCGACCTGTTCCAGTCGTTTCCCTTCCTCGTGGTGGCGATCGTGGTGGTCGTCGTGATCGGTCACGGCTTCCTGCCGCTGGTGCTCACGCTCGGGCTCCTGAGCTGGCCGATCTTCATGCGGGTCGCCTACGCGGAAGCGTCCAGCATCTACGCGCGAGACTACGTGAAGGCCGCGAGGATCGCAGGCGCCGGCCGCTTTGCGATCATGAGCGGCCACGTGCTGCCCGGGTTGCGCGCGAGCCTGCTGGTGGTGTTTGCGCTGCACTTCGCGACGCTGCTGATCGCGGAGAGCGGGCTATCCTTCCTCGGCATCGGCGCGCCGCTCGGTGTACCCACCTGGGGGAACATGCTCGCCGAGAGCCGGCAGTACGTGCTGATGTTCCCGCGGCTGCTGCTGGTGCCGGCAGGCGCCATCATTGTCGCGGTCATTACTGCGAACCTGCTCGGTGACGGCCTTGCCGCCGTCGCCCGGCGCCGCGGTCGGGGGATTGACGTTTGAGCGCACCGATTGCCGCCATTGCCGGCCTTTCCGTCTCGGTGCTGCGCGACGGCGTGGCGAGCCTCGTGCTGGACGACGTGTCACTCGAGATCGGCCAGGGCGAGATCGTCGGGCTGGTGGGCGAGTCGGGATCCGGCAAGTCCGTCACCGCGATGTCGCTGATGCAGCTGCTGCCGCCCCTGAAGATGCGATACGGGCAAGGCTCCCGGATCTCGGTCCTGGGCCGGGACATGCTCGCTGCCGACGACGCCCAGCTGCGGGCGATGCGCGGCTCGGACGTCTCCATGATCTTCCAGGAGCCGATGACGGCGCTCAACCCCGTGTTGCGGGTCGAGCGGCAGATGTGCGAAATCACTCGCCGACACCGCGGGATTCCCATGCAGGAGGCCCGCGCCGTGGCACTCGAGCTGCTTGCGAAGATGCACATCTCCGACCCTGAACGCGCGCTGCGGGCCTATCCGCACGAGCTCTCGGGTGGTATGCGTCAGCGCGTGATGATCGCCATGGCCTTTTCCTGCGATCCGGAGTTGATCATTGCCGACGAGGCGACGACCGCGCTCGACGTGACCGTGCAGGCGCAGATCCTCTCGCTGCTCGAGGAACGTGCGCGAGAGACCGGCGTGGCGGTGCTCCTGATCAGCCACGATCTCGCGGTCGTGAGCAGCACTTGCGACCGTGTCTACGTGATGTACCGGGGCGCCATTGTCGAGGAGGGTCCGACCGCGTCGGTCATCGGCGCACCTCGCCATCTGTACACGCGTGCACTCCTCGACGCGCTGCCCGGCCGCACCCCGCCGCGCACCCGGCTGGAGACCGCCGCCGCGTCCATGCGGGAAGGCAGCGCCGCGGAAGCCGCTGCCGCGCCGAAGCGACGCTACGATCCCGCCGCCGCCCCGATCCTCACCGTCCGCGGTCTGTCGGTGCGTTATCCTCGTCGCTTCGACTTGTTCGGCAACGCGGTCGAGACGCAAACGGCGGTCGAC
>JAYTNX010000157.1:0-13600 GCA_043748075.1 Pseudomonadota bacterium | reverse complement strand
GAAGACTATTTCTCCGGCATCTTCCGGCAACTCGATTTTGCGACCGTCGCCGCGGCCGGCCACATGATGCATCACGAGAATCCGGTCGGTTCCGCGCAGGCGATCCAGTCCTGGGTCGCGCAGCGCAGCGCGACGTCTGCCGAGTCGCCCCGCCCGAGTTGAGTTTCCGCGTGCGGGCATCGATGATCGTTGCACAGTGCGGGACGGCAGCGTGATCCCGCGAGAATCGACCGAGAGGGTAATGACGATGAACGCGACGGCGACCCAGGGTTACTCAGATGCCCGGAAAACGGCGGTGATGACGGCGGTGATGGCGGCCTCGATGACGACCCTGCTGCTGGCCATGACGGTCGCCGGCGCGGGGCCGGCCGCCGCCGCCGCCGCCGCAGAGACGCCCGTCGCGGTGGCGGACGCGCCCGTGGTGCGCTTCGATCCGTCGAAGTATTCGCTGACGGTCACCGAATGCGATCGCCTCGCGTCGCACGGCGAGGACCCTTACCACGTCGCGCCGGGCCGCGAGCGTCCCGAGATCGACCTGCCGAAGGCCATCGCGGCCTGCCGCGCCGCGGTGCAGGCGGACCCGAAGAACCCTCGCCTGAACTATCTCTATGGTCGAGTGCTCGGCTACAGCGGCCGCGGCGCCGAGGGTATTGCGAACCGCCAGGTCGCCGTCGACGCCGACTACCCGCAGTCGCTGTTCGTGATCGGCTATATCACCCTGTTCGGAATGAACCAGCAGCCGCAGGACACCTGCAGGGCCGCGGAACTGCTGCGCCGATCCGCGCAGCAGGAGCGGGTGGCGGGCCAGCTCGGTTTTCCGCGCTATGTGCTCGAGGGCAGGTTCGACACCTGCCCGGTGCGCAAGGACAAGCAGGAAATGCTCGGGTTCGTCGCTGCGGCGCGCAAGCAGTTCAAGGGCGACTACTACCAGGGTCTGCTCGCCGACATGCTGGAAGAAGACCTGAAGAAGCGGCCGTGACCGCCGTGGCCGGCGGCGGTGTCGCGCCGGCGATCGTGCATCGGCGCTATGTCGATGGGCGGTTCGGCCAGTTGCACCTGCGCATGGCCGGCCCGCCGGCTGGCGTCGCGCGACGAACGCTGCTTTGTTTCCACCTCAGCCCGGTCTCCGGCGCGATCTACCAGGGATTTCTCGGCGAGATGGGCCGCGACCGCTGCGCCGTCGCGCCGGACACGCCGGGTTATGGCGCCAGCGACGCACCCCGCAGCCCGCCGGAAATCGCCGATTACGCCGCCGCGATGGGCGAGATGATGGACTCGCTGGAGATTGCCGAGGCCGACTGCCTCGGCTTCCACACGGGTTCGAAGATTGCGCTGGAACTGGCGCTGCAGCGCCCGCAGGCGATCCGCCATCTGGTGTTGATCTCGGCGCCCGTCTACAGCGGCGAGGAACTGTCGAAGATGCGCGCCGAGTTTGCGCCGATGACGCTGCGCGAGGATGGCGGCCATCTGGTCGAGTACTGGCAGGCGCTGCTGAATTTCCGCGGGCCCGGGCAGACGCTGGAGATGATCATGCGTTACTACCCCGACCACCTGCGGGGCGGCGTGCACCGCCACTGGGGGCATCGCGCGGCCTTCAACTACGCGTATCCGGACAAGCTGCCGCATGCGACGCAGCCGGTGCTGGTGCTCAACAACCGCGACGACCTGGAGACCTTCACGCCGCGCGCGATGCCGTACATCAAAGAGGGCCGCCTGCTGGAGCGACCCGACTGGGGGCACGGCTTCCTCGACCTGCACACGGCCGAGTTCGCTTCGATCGTGCGCGAGTTCGTCGATGGTTGAGCGGCACACCGCCGGCGAGTCGATGACGGGGGCGCGAGAACAGTCGCGTCGCGCGTTCTTCGCGTTGTCTGCGGTCGCCGCGATCGGACTGGTCTGGTCCGGAATCGGGCCCGTCGACCGGCTGACCTGGTGGCTCGAGGTGGTGCCGGTGATCGTTGCCGTGCCGTTGCTCGCGGCGACGCGGTCGCGCTTCCCGCTGACCCCGATGCTCTATCTGCTGATCGCGGTGCATGCCGCGATCCTGATGCTGGGCGGCCACTACACCTACGCGAAAGTGCCGCTCGGCTTCTGGCTGCAGGAGCTGCTCGATTTTTCCCGCAATCCCTACGACCGGATCGGGCACTTCGCCCAGGGGTTCGTGCCGGCGATGGTGGCCCGCGAACTGCTGCTGCGCCACACGCCGCTGCGCCGCGGCGGCTGGCTGTTCACGATCGTCGCCGGCCTGTGCCTCGCGATCAGCGCCTGCTACGAGTTCATCGAGTGGTGGTCCGCGTTGATCGGCGGCGGCAGCGCCGAGGCCTTCCTCGGCACCCAGGGCGACGTCTGGGATACGCAGTGGGACATGTTCCTCGCGCTCTGCGGCGCGATCACCGCGCAGCTGCTGTTGTCGCGCGCGCACGATCGCGCGCTCGAGCGGCTGACCGGTCGCCCGGGCGGCTGACGCACCTCAGCGGGGTCTAGTCCGGGTCGACGCGGGCAGCCCGTCCGTGGGTCGATCCCACGCCACGGCGTCTTCCATCCAGATGTGGTCCGTCGGGGCGAATGCGGCGGGGTCGTCGAGGCTGCCGATCGTCAGATCGACGGTGGCCGGGCTCGAGTCGGTGGCATAGGCGAGCGGCGTGCCGCAGCGGTGGCAGAAGCGGCGCGTCACGCCGGGCGAGGACCGATAGTCAGTCGGCGCCGCGACGCCCTGCCAGCGCAGGCCGTTGCGTGCGACGGTGATCCAGGGCAGCGAATGCGCGCCCGACGCGCGCCGGCAGCTGCGGCAGTGACAGAACGTGGCCTCGGTGACGGGCGCTGCGGTTTCGTAGCGCACGGAACCGCAGAGGCAGCCACCGGTCAGATTGTTTCCCGACACCGACAACTCCTGCAAGGCGACCGACGACCATGGCATCCGCACCGACGTTCGACACCGGGCATCCGGCCATCGCCCGTATCCGATCCTACTTCGAGGCCTTCCATCACGGCGATTCGCTCGACTATGCGCGACAGTGGGCCTATCCGGCCGGCCTGTTCGCCGACGGGCAATGGACCGCCGTTCCGGATGCCGAGTCGATGGCGCGGAACAACGACGCTTACGCGCGCGCGCAGCGGGAAGCGGGGCTCGCCGGCGGCGAGATCCTCGCACTGACCTGCGAGGAGATCGGTCCCGAGGCGGCGATGGTTCGTGGCCGCTTCTCCAGGCTGCGTGCCGATGGCAGCCGGCTGGCCGACGTCGCGGCCTCGTATCTGGTCGTGCGCGTGACGACCTCGGCCGGCACCCCGACCTGGAAAGTCGCCGTCTGTCTGATGGGTTGCTGAACGGAATGCGCGTCACCGTGCCGCCCTCACGCACCTACCGCTGGGCCAAGCGCATCGCGGTCAGCCTGATCGGCGCCACGGTGCTGCTGATCGGCGTGGCGATGCTCGTGTTGCCGGGGCCGGGGCTGGTGGTGATCCTCGCCGGGCTGGCCATTCTCGGGCTCGAGTACGCCTGGGCGCGCGCCTGGCTGGCGCGCGTGAAAACGAAAGGCTCGGAGCTTGCGCGGGCAGCCGCCGCGCGCGTCAATGGTCGCGCGGGCTGACGCCCGGGTTTCGCGGTGTCCCGATCGCTCCGGCCCGTCCGCGTCAGCCGATCCGCTTCAGTTCGTCTGCCGTGAGGCGGATTTTCGCGGCGGCCACGTTTTCCTCGAGGTGCCCGATCGACCCCGTGCCCGGGATCGGCAGCATTGCCGGCGAGTGCGCCAACAGCCAGGCGAGCGTCGCCTGCGGCATGCCGATGCCGCGCTGCTTCGCAATGGCCTCGAGCGCTGACAGCGAATCGCTGGCGGCGCCGTTCGCAGACGGCGGGCGCCGCGCCAGCGGTCCCCAGGGAATGAAGGCGATGCCGGCCTTTTCGCAAGCTTTGAGCACGTCCTCGGAACCGCGGTCGACGACGTTGTAGCGGTTCTGCACCGACACCACCTTCACCAGCGAACGCGCCTGCTCGAGCTGCGCAACGTTCACGTTCGAGATGCCGATGTGGTGGATCTTGCCTTCCTGCTGCAGGCGGGCGAGTTCGCCGAGCGAATCGGCGTACGGCACTTTCGGGTCCGGCGTGTGCAGCTGGTAGAGGTCGATTCGCGCGGTCTTGAGCCGCTTCAGGCTGCCTTCGCAGGCCGCGCGCAGGTGCGCCGGGCGGCAATCCGGCACCCAGCGGTTGGGGCCGGGGCGAGTGAGGCCGCCCTTGGTGGCCACCAGCAGCCCGCGAGGATAGGGATGCAGCGCCTCGCCGATCAGCCGTTCACTGACCGCGGGGCCGTAGGAGTCAGCGGTGTCGATGAAATTCACGCCGAGTTCGAGTGCGCGCCGTAGCACCGCGCGCGGTCTGCTGGCTCGCGGGCTCGCCCCAGATGCCATCGCCGGTGATGCGCATCGCACCGAAGCCCATGCGCGCGACCTCGAGGTCGCCGCCGATCCAGTGCGTGCCGGAGGCCGCGGCGGGGGACTTGCGATCCACGACGCGCTCGGGCGTCGCCGAGGCGCAGGCGGGCGGGCTGACCATCCCGGGGACGATGCCCGAGGCGGCCAGCATTGCGGTCGCATGGCCGAGGAATTGACGCCGCTGCGGGTCGGTCGCGTTCATCAGAGCGCCTCCAGGACGAGTTCGCGGAACTGTTCGAGCGTGCGCTTTCCCTGGATTTTTTTCACGACCTTGCCGTCGCGACCGATCAGGTAGGTGGTCGGCAGGATCTCATTCCAGGCCGGGTCGACGACGCTGACCAGCGCGTCCATGTCTGGCTCGCGGCGCACCCAGGTGCGGAACGCCGGGAAATTCTTGCTGCGGAACGGTTCGACCTGCTCGGCGAGCGCGCCCGGGTCGTCCATGCCGAGACCCACCAGGGTAACGCCGCGCGAGGCGAACTCCTTCTCGACCGCGACGAGATCGGGAATCTCGCGCAGGCAGGGAACGCACCAGGTGGCCCACAGGTTCAACACCACGATGCGGCCGCGACGCTCGCCCAGCAGCTTGCCGAGGCCGGCCGCGTCGATCAGTTGCGCAGCGGGCGCGGCGGGCGCCGCGGTGCCGACGACCGGTGGCGACGATTTGCCGCCGGCGGCGGGTGGCGCGGCCGGTGCTGCGGCCTGCGAGCCCGCAGCGGCGAGCGCAAGCGACACGGTGACGAGCAGGGCGGGCGCGAGCTTCGGCATGGCAACTCCTGGCGGACTGCGCGGATTCTAGCCCCGGCGCGCGCCGCTCCTGCGACAATCGCAGCCCGCAACGGAGGCGCGCGTGTCGCAGGTTCACGAGGAGCACGGTGGCGTTTCGCCGCTCGCCGAGGCGGTCGGCTATGCCGGGTTGCTGCCCATGCTCGCGGCGTTGCTGGGCATCGGGTTGTTGCCGTCGCTGGAGCATCGCGACCTCGCGCAGCGGCTCGCGCTCGGCTACGGCGCGACGATCCTCAGCTTCGTCGGCGCCGTGCACTGGGGCCTGGCGGTTGCGGGCCGCTGGCGCTGGTCAGGGGGCGTCATCAGCGGGGCCATCCTGCCGGCGGTGGTCGCGACCCTGGCGTTGCTGATCGGCGGGCAACGCGGCCTCGGCCTGCTGGTGATCGGCTTCGGCCTGTTCTGGGTCTACGAACACCGCCGTCATGGGGACGCGCTGCCGCCGGGGTACCTCGCGCTGCGCCGCAGCCTCACGCTTGCAGTCTGTGCGCTGCTGTCGCTGGCCATGATCCTGTCCGACAGTGCGGGTCTGCGGTGAGCGCGCCGCCTCCGCAGGCCACGGCGTTCGTCACCCTGCGGGAGCGACTCGCGATCCTGCCCCAGCAGGGCCGCATCGTTTGGATCGGGCTGCGGCCGGCGCATCGCGCACCGCCCGCGCCGCGCGAACGCGTCGAGGCCCAGGTCGGCGTCGGCCTGCTCGGCGATCGCTACCGCGGCGGCGGCCGGCGCCAGGTGACGCTGATCCAGGCGGAGCACCTCGAAGTCCTCGCGTCGCTGCTGGGCGCCGATGCGGGCGCGGTCGACCCGGCGCGACTGCGACGCAACCTGGTCGTGCGCGGTATCAATCTGCTCGCGCTACGCAAGGCACGCTTTCGCATTGGTGCCGTGCTGCTCGAGGGCACCGGCAGCTGCGATCCCTGCAGCCGCATGGAGGAGGCGCTGGGACCGGGCGGCTTCAACGCGATGCGCGGGCATGGTGGAATCACCGCAAGGGTGCTCGAACCGGGCATCATCGCGCTCGGTGATCCGGTCCGGCTCGAGCCGCTCGCACTGTCGCCCATCTTCAATCAGGAAGCATTGCCATGAGCTCACGCAAGGCGACGGGCGTATCGCGTCGCGCGCTGCTGCGTTCGGCCGCGGCGGCCGCGGCGGCGACGCTGGCTTCCGCTGCGGCGCGCCCGGCCTCGTCGCCGGCACCGCGCGCGCGCACCGCCGACGGCAAGTGGACCCGCATCCGCCGCGTCGTCACCAGCGAGGACGCCAACGGCAAGGGTGTCGTGCTCGCCGACGGCGAACCGTCCAACGCCTTCGAGCTGAATGGCACGCGGATCGTGCGGCTCTGGGAGACGCCGGCGGTGCCGGCGGCCCTGCCACTGAAGGCCGACGCCGGCGCCTCGGCGGGCAATGCCTACCGGGAGGGGTTTCGCGGCACCAGTTTCTACGTCGCGGAGTTGCCCGGTGGCGCGCGCGCGCCGTCGATCCCGATGCACAAGAACGTGACGCTCGACTACATGGCGATCCTGTCCGGCCGCATCGTCTTCAAGCTGGAAGACCGCGAGATCGAGTTGGGCGCGGGCGATACGCTGGTGCAGGGCGGCAACCTGCACAGCTGGGTCAACCGCTGGGACGAGCCCTGCCTGCTGCTGTTCGTCGTCGTTACCGGCACGTCGGGCTGAGCGCGCGATGGAAGACCTGACCCGGGCACTGTGGCTGCGCCGCCTGATCGTTGCCGGCCTGCTCGCGGGCTTGCTGCTGCTGGCATTCCAGGTGCTGCAGCCGTTCATGGTGCCGGTGATCTGGGCGGTGATCCTCGCCTACGTGACCTGGCCGGCGCACCAGCGGCTGGTGCGCCTCTTCGGCGGGCGGCGCGGGCCGGCGGCACTGATCATGACGCTGCTGCTCGCGGCCATGATCATCCTGCCGATCGTCTGGCTCGTGACCTTGCTGCAGTCGGAAGTGCTCGACGCCTACACGAAGATCACGGCGTTGCTGGCGCGTGGCATCCAGTTGCCGGATTTCGTGCTGAATCTGCCGGTGGTCGGCGACTGGCTGCGTGACTGGCTGGCGCGCATCACGGCGAATCCCGACGAGATCGTGGTGCAGATCCGGGCCGTCCTCGATCGCTCCTCGGGCGAGTTCGGCGGCTTCTTCGGCGGTGTCGGCCGCAATGCCGTCAAGCTCGTCATCGCGCTGCTGAGCCTGTATTTCATGTTCCGCGACGGCCACCTGCTGGCGGCGCAGATCTCCCAGGGCCTGCGGCAGTTCCTCGGCAGCCGCGTCGAGCACTACGTCGTCGCCATCGGCGACACCGTCAAGGCCGTGGTCTACGGGCTCGTGCTGGCCGCGCTCGCCCAGGGCACGCTCGCCGGGCTCGGCTACTGGGTCGCGGGGCTCGAGGCGCCGGTGTTCCTCGCCGCCCTCACGTTTCTCGTCGCGCTGATTCCGTTCGTCGTGCCCTTCATGTGGGGTGGCGCGAGCCTGTGGCTGCTGGTCAACGGCGAGACCTATGCGGCCCTCGGGCTCTTCCTCTGGGGTGCGACCGCGGTGAGCTGGATCGACAACATCGTGCGGCCGCTGGTGATCAGCGGCGCGACGCAGATCCCGTTCCTGCTGGTGATGTTCGGCGTGCTCGGCGGGCTCGCGGCGTTCGGCCTCGTCGGCCTGTTCATCGGACCGGTGATCCTCGCGGTGCTGATCGCGGTGTGGCGGGAGTGGCTCGAGGAAAAGCGCGCCGAGGGCTTTGGCGCCCATGATCCCGCGATCCGGCCCGTCGCCGGGCAGGGGGGGCCATGACCGCCGACATATCGTCGGAGGCGTTGGTCATCCCGCACCAGCAACTGTCGCCCGACGCGCTGCGCGGGCTGGTGGAGGCGTTCGTGCTGCGCGAGGGCACGGAGTACGGCGATCACGACGTACCGCTCGAGTCGAAGGTCGCGCAGGTGATGCGCCAGCTCGAGCGTGGCGAAGCTCGGGTGATCTTCGACCCGGAGTCGGAGCTGGTCGATCTCGTGACGACTCACTCGTTGCGCCGCAGGCGCTGAGTCACATTCCGCCGCAGGCGCTGAGACCGGTCGCTCCGCAGGCGCCGTGGCGGGCGCATCGTTCGGTTCGTTCGGGCACAGACGACGGCCAGCCACGCTGCCTAAGGTCGCACCATGAACCCGATCGAGAAAACCGCCTCCGTGCACTGGGAAGGCCAGGGCCGGCAGGGCAAAGGCGCGATCAGCACCCAGACCGCCGCGCTCAATGCCTGGCCCTATGGATTCGGCAGCCGCTTCCAGGACGAGCGTCGCGGCACCAACCCCGAGGAGCTGCTCGCCGCCGCGCACGCCGCATGCTTCACGATGGCGTTCTCGTTCGCCTGCGACAAGGCCGGGTTTGCGACGACTTCGGTCGATACGCGGGCGACGGTGCGCCTCGCCGCGCAGGGTGACGGTTTCGTGATCGACCGGATTGCGCTGCAACTGCAGGCGGTGGTGCCCGGCCTCGACGAGACGCAGTTCGCATTGATCGCGAACACCGCGAAGACGAGCTGCCCGTTGTCGAAGGCGCTGGCCGCAGTGCCGGAGATCACGCTCGAGGCGAGGCTGCTGCAGGGATAGGTGGGCCGTCCCCGGCGTGACCGGTCCGACAATCCGGGATGACCCTCGCGCGCCGCGACTCGCGGAACGGCTAGAATCCCCGGCCTGACATCGGACAGGACTTTGACGCGAGGCCGGCCATGAGCAATTTCGAGCAGCAGAAGACCAAGTTCCGCAGCCAGCCCGGCTTCATCGCCGCGCTCGACCAGAGCGGCGGCAGCACCCCGAAGGCGCTGAAGCTCTACGGCGTCGCCGAGAGCAGCTATTCGAGCGAGACCCAGATGATGGACCTGATGCACGCGATGCGATCGCGGCTCATCACCAGCCCCTCGTTCACCGGCGCACGCATCCTCGGCGCGATCCTGTTCGAGGCGACGATGGATCGCGAGATCAAGGGTCGCCCCACCGCCGAGTACCTGTGGGAGGTCAAGAAGGTCGTGCCGATCCTCAAGATCGACAAGGGCCTCGAGGACGAGGCCCACGGCGTGCAGCTGATGAAGCCGAACCCGGACCTCGACGCACTGCTGGCGCGCGCGCGGGCGAAGGGCATCTTCGGCACCAAGATGCGTTCCGTGATCAAACAGGCCCACGCGGCCGGCATCCAGGCGGTCGTCGACCAGCAGTTCGCGGTCGCGAAGCAGATCATCGCGGCCGGCCTCGTGCCGATCATCGAGCCGGAAGTCGATATCCATACGCCCGACAAGGCCGGCGCGGAGAAGTTACTCACGGCCGCGCTGAAGACCGCCCTGGACGCGCTGCCTGAAGGGCAACTCGTGATGCTGAAGCTGACACTGCCGGAGATCGACGATCTGTACGCCGGCTTCGTCAAGCACCCGCGCGTGCTGAAGGTCGTGGCGCTCTCGGGCGGCTACCCGCGCGAGGAGGCGAACCGCAAGCTCGCGCGCCAGCACGGCATGGTCGCAAGCTTCTCGCGCGCGCTGACCGAAGGCCTCAGCGCGCAGCAGACCGATGCGCAGTTCGATGCGGCGCTGGACCAGGCGATCGAGGGGATCTTCCAGGCGTCTAAGACCTGACTTTTGGCTGCCGCCCCCGGCGAGGGCGTACTGCTGCAGGTCCAGCCCGGACGGGTCGGTTTCGGCCGGGGTCGGGGAAAATGCCGTGGTTTTTCTATACCCAAATGGGTATAGTCAGCGGGTGTCACGCGCGGACCCTCCGAAGTCACCACCCCCACCACCCCCACCTTCGATCAAGCCGCTGATCTGGGTCGGGAATAGCAGGAAGAGCCTGAAGTCGATGCCGCGCGCCGTAACCAGCGTTTTCGGTTACGGGTTGTATCTCGCACAACGGGGCGAACGTCATTCCCAGTGCAAGACGCTTCGCGGGTTCGGTGACGGTAGTGTGGTCGAGATTGTGGAGGATCAGGTCGGCGGCACCTATCGGGCCGTGTATACGGTTCGGTTCGCAGCGGCGGTGTTCGTATTGCACGCCTTTCAGAAAAAATCGAAGCAAGGTGCCGAAACGCCGAAGCCGGAAATGGACTTGATATCCGTGCGCCTGAAACGCGCGGCGGAGATCGCAAAGGAAAAAATGCCA
The DNA here is from genome assembly GCA_043748075.1 of Pseudomonadota bacterium. Classification (GTDB taxonomy): domain Bacteria; phylum Pseudomonadota; class Gammaproteobacteria; order Steroidobacterales; family Steroidobacteraceae; genus UBA964. The sequence continues at coordinate 3,257 of JAYTNX010000157.1, read as the reverse complement.
TGATTCGATCGAAGCGCACGACCGGAACGGACTACGAGAAGGGCAGCGTCAACGTTTACGAGGACCTGGGTTTTCCCGACGCGGACGCCATGCTCGTCAAGGCGCAGCTGGTCAAAAGTATCGCCGAGATTCTCGTTGACCGCGGACTGACCCAAGTCAAAGCCGCAGAATTGCTGGGCGTGACTCAACCCAAGTTGTCGCAGCTTCTGCGTGGGCAGTTCCGCGGATTCTCTGAGAGGAGACTCATGGACTTTCTGACGCGCCTGGGCCGGGACGTGCAGATTGTGGTTCGGGATTCGGGACGCCGGCGGGGAACGGGCTCCGTTTCTGTCATCTTCGGGTGAGACGCGCTTGACGATAGAAACACCGTCCATTGCGCAGCGCTGCCGCCTGGCGCGCCCTTACCAGCCCATGCCGTAGTACGCCATCGTGCGCCGCACGTTGTCCCGCACGATGCCGTTGAAGCCGCGCAGGTGCGCGAAGCGACCACGCAGTCGCTCCGCGACGAGGTCGGGTATCTGCTCGACCGGGGTGCCCGAGTTCATCTCCCGTTCCGTCTCCGCCATCAGCGCCTCGACATACTCACGACGCTCGCCGAGGCGCGAGCGGTCGGCGAGCGGCAGGCCGTGGCCGCCGACGTACTGCGCAAAATTCCAGCCCTCCAGCTCGCGCAGGCTGCGCACCCAGTGGTGCAGCGAATAGTCCGGGATCATCGGTAGTGGCATGCCGCCGGGGCTCGCGAGGTCGACGATGAAGGGGACGTTGGTGCCGTCCGGCGTCATCACGATCAAACAGTCGCCGTGGTTCACGCCGAGGTAGCGCAGCGTGAGTGTGCGGCCACCGAGCTTCAGGTCGTAGCGATCGCCCCTGAACGAGATGTCGGGGCGCACCAGTTGCAAGTTCGGCCGGTCGTCGAAATGGGCGAGGCAGTTCGCGTGGCTGATGAACTTCGCCCCTTCGTCCTTGAAGATCTGGCCACCGAGCACGTGGTCCCAGTGCTGGTGGCTGTAGACGACGTACTTGACGGGTTGGTCGGTCAGCTTGCGGATCTGCTCGCGCAGTATCCTGGCCGCCGTGGGCTCGATCGGGTCAGTGACGATCACGCCCTTGGGCGTGATCAGGAACACGTTCCGCGTGCCGGTGTAGCGGAAGCTGTAGTAGCCCGGGCCGATTTGCACGATATCCCAGCCTGCGACCGGCACCGGCAGGGCGGAGCCGGCCGGAGTTGCGCCCGGCACCGCCTGCGGAAGCGTAGTCGTCGACGGCGGGCTGCCTTCGGCCAGGCCCGAAGCGATCGGCATAGGCGCGATGGCAGACTGTGGCCAGGCCACCGGGATCGTCAGCGCGATCGAGGCGAGCACTGCGATGGAAGACTGCCGTTTCATCTCGTAACTCCTCGTTTCGAGCGGTCGAGGCACCGTCATGCCGAGCGCGCCGAACCTCAGCTGTCGAAGAACGGCAGCAGTTCCCCGGCCCACTGCCGCATGTCGTCCGGCATCCTGCGGAACGCGGCCTTCGGGAAGTCGCGTGCGGCCTGCTGCGTGACGCCGAGCTGCGGATCCCAGGACGGCGCGACGAAGGTCATCGGCACCTTCGCCCGGGCGAGCTTCGCTTTCGTCGGATAGGTAAAGTGCGCCTGGTACGCGCGGCGCCACATGCCGTTGGAACGGAACAGCTCGAGCACGCGGCCGTTGATCATGGCCGGGTCTATGAACAGCGGCTGGCGGATGATGCCCTTGCGGGTGCGCTCGAACCACGGCCAGAACAGGCCCTGGTCGCGCATCAGGTGCCAGGCTTCGAGCAGGTGGCCGCCGTACCAGACGGGCTGGATGTCGGGCGTGTAGTGCTGCAACAGCTGGTCGCGCAGGCGCTCGTCGAAATAGATCATGTCGGCGAGCGCGAGATGCCGCACGCGCGCCGGCTCGAGCAACGCGAGCTCGAGGCCGACCAGGCCACCGCCCCAGGTGCCGATGAAGTCGAACTCGGTTACGCCGAGCGCGGGCAGCGCCGCGAGCACGGCCTTCGCGTACGCCGTCACCGTGACCTTGCCGCGCGGCAGCAGGTTGTCGGACTCGCCGTGGCCGGGCAGGTTGATCGCGATCACGGGGCGCTGGCCGATGAAGCCACTGGCGAGCGCGTGCACGACCTCAGACGATCCGGCGGCATCATGCTGCACCAGCACCGGCCGACCCGGCGTGTCGTCGTTGCGACGGATGCGCAGCTGGCCGCCGGGCACGTCGATGAACTGACTCCAGAGGCGCCCCGGCAGCGGCTTGGTCGGTGCAATTTTCGGCAGGCCCTTCTTCGCCGGGGGCGGCGTGTGGCGCTTGATGAAGTCGTGGCACAGGTCGAGCGTCGCACCGGCACTGCCACCGGACTGCACGGTGACCGTCGGGCTCTTGCGCAGGATGCGCGGCAGGTGCTGCGCGAGCACGTCGGCATCGTTGGCCGTGACCAGCACCGGCACCTGCGCGACCTGCAGCGCCAGGTCCGAGCGCATCGTGAACGCGGCGCGGTAGCCGACGCGGTAGTGATCGCCCGAGCGCATGAAATCCAGCAAGCCTTCGTGCAGCGCCTCGGGCGAGGGCAGGTCGAAGTCGAGGCGGTCCGCCAGCGTCTTGGCGTACCACGGGAAGAAGATCGTCTGCTCGCGCATGCGCGACCAGAGCCAGGTGAGGTGCGAGCCATCCCAGGACGGCGCGAAAGGCGGCAGGTAATGGCTGACCAGGTCGTGGCGTTCGGCCTCGGTCAGCACGACGTAGCCATTGGCGGCGGCGCAGGTGATGCGCTCGGGATGGGCTGCGGCGAGCGCCGCGCTGACCATCGCGCCGGTGTGGAAGCCGTAGACGGCGGCTTTGTCGATGCCGAGCGCGTCCATGAATTCGATGGCCGCATCGGCGAAGTCGGACATTTCAGCCGTGTCGACGCCGAGCGGATCGGAGAGGCCGAAGCCCGGCGTGTCGGGCGCGATCACCGTGAAGCTGCCGCTCCAGCGCGCCATCGTCGTGAGCATGTCGCGCGAGGACAGCGGGCTCTGGTGGAAGCAGAGCACGACGGGGCCGGAGCCGCTGCGACGGTAGTGCACCTGGCGGGCACCGAAGCGGCCGCGTTCGATCGTGGCGAAGTGGCGGGTGATCGGATTCGAGGCCATGAGAAACTCCGCGGCAGGCAAGGCTGAAACTAGCACTTCGGATGGAACCGATCGAAGAATTCATGCCGGCGTTCCACTTCCGCGAGCGCCACCAGCGGCGCATCGC
>JAYTNX010000156.1:0-1522 GCA_043748075.1 Pseudomonadota bacterium | reverse complement strand
GCTCAGGCAAGGTCGATCGCGTGCTGTTTCAGTGCGGCCAGGTCGATGATCTCGAGTGCGCGACGGTGCGTCGCCTTCAGGTGCACGCGCGGCGGGCGGCCGGCCTGCCAGGCTTCGAGCCAGCGCGCGGCGCACAGACACCAGCGATCGCCGGGCTTGAGGCCCGGGAAACCGTATTCGGGATGCGGCGTGCTGAGGTCATTGCCGCGCGACTGCGAGAACTCGAGGAATTCGGCCGTCATGACCGCGCAGACGGTGTGCGAGCCGCGGTCCTGGGCATCGGTCTCGCAGCAGCCATTGCGGGTCCAGCCGGTGACGGGGGAGTCGCTGCAGCTCGTCAGCGGCTCGCCGTACACGTTGACCTGGGTGTTTCCGCCGCCGTCGCCACTGCCACTGCCGTCCATGAGCGGGACGATAGCCGCTGGCGCCGGGTGCGGCTACCGGGTCCCGGACGCTATAAACGTAACTCCTTGAATATAAATAAGTTAAGTTCGATGTGGGCCTCCCGCCTCGACGTTGCGAGGTTAACGAGAATGATTTACATTCAGACGGCAATGCGAATCGCCCGCAACGGCGGGATGACGCGGGCGCTGTTGAACTTTCGGCGTGGGCCACCCCGGCCCGGGATCGCAAGTGGACTCTGTCTCCAACAACGAGGTGGTTTGCCTGAGCTCGCTCTCCCAGGGTGAGCACGCCACCGTACTTGCGGTCATCGACGACGGCCAGTCGCTCGGCGACGAGCAGGCCTCGACGATCGCCCGGCGCCTGCTCGAACTGGGCTTCGTGCCCGGTGCCGAACTCGAAGTGGTCGCGCGGATGTGGCCCGGCGACGATCCCCTTGCGGTTCGCGTCGGCGGTTCGATGTTCGCGTTGCGTCGCCGCGAGGCGCAGGCGATCCGTGTGCGACGCTGCGGCGGGGCCTTGCTCCCGGGCCTGCAGTGATCACCGCCTTGAACGCCGGCGTCGATGTGGCGCGTGATCTGCGCGTGGCCCTGGTGGGCCTGCCGAACTGCGGCAAGACCGCGCTGTTCAATCGCCTCACGGGCAGCCGCCAGAAGGTCGCGAACTATCCGGGCGTCACGGTCGAGCGCAAGGAGGGCTCGTTCGTGGGGCCGTCGCGTCGTCGCTATCTCGTCCTCGACCTGCCAGGCACCTACAGTCTCAGCCCTACGACGCTCGACGAGGCCATCACGCGCGACGTCGCGCTCGGCCGCCTCGCCCGCGAACCGCAGCCTGAAGTGATCGTGCTGGTCGCCGATGCGACTCATCTCGCACTGTCGTTGCGACTGATACTCGATGTGAAGCGGCTGCGGCTGCCGATGGTCGTGGCGTTGAACATGAGCGACCTCGCCAAGCGGCGCGGTTTCGCGCTCGATCGCGAGAAGCTCGAACTCGAGCTCGGAATCCCGGTGGTCGAGACCGTGGCCGTCGCCGCCGGTGGCGCCGAGGCGCTGATCCGCGAGCTCGAACGCCGCGGTGTGACTGGGGTCGGCAAAGGCGCGGGTGCGGCGTCGGTCGTCGG
>JAYTNX010000155.1:0-2504 GCA_043748075.1 Pseudomonadota bacterium | reverse complement strand
ATCGACGCGGCGCGCAGCCTGTTCGGCGACCTGCTCGGCAAGCCCGACGTCGAGCCGGACCGCGCGCTGGGCGAGCTGCTGCCGCTGGTTGCGGAAGGCGATCACGTGCATGCGGCGTGGCTGGCGTTCGCACCGATCGTCGATCGCGCCAGGGTCTCGCCCGAGACGCTCGTGGCGCTGGCGCGTCTCGCGGCCGCCGCCGACAACTTCGATGCCGCGCGCGGCATTCTGGCGGGCCTGCCTGCGACCGGACTCGCGCCACCGACGATCGCGGGCGCGGCGCGGCTGCGTGCGCGGCTGGCCGCCGCCGCGGGCGAGGGTGACGCTGCGCTCACCGCGGCGCGCGCGGCGGCGCAGGTTGACCCCGACGAGAATTCGTTCGCAGTGGCCGAGACCCTGGTCGAGCTGGATCGCGCCGAGGAGGCGCATCGCGAGCTCGAGCGGCTGCAGGGCGAGGCCGGCAGTGCAGGCGAGGCCGAGCGCCGCCTCGCGCTGCTGGCGCTGGGCGGCGGCGATTTCGCCGAGGCGCAGCAGCGCTTCGGCGCCCGGCTGCAGCGCGGTGAAAGCCCCGCCGAGGCGCTGTTCTACCTCGGCGTGATCGCCGAGCGTCGCGGCAACGACGACCTCGCGCTGCAGAGCTACCAGCGGCTCGCCGAGGCCGGCGCCGGCCTGCTGCCGCGCGCGCGCGCGGCGTCGTTGTTGATCGCGCGGGGCGAACGCAACCCGGGGCTCGCACTGCTCGACGAGTTCGCCAAGGGCAATCGCGACGTCGCGATCGACGTCGCCGTCGCCCGCGCCCAGCTGCTCGCCGATGCCGGCGATTTCCCGGCCGCGCTCGCCAGTATCGCCGAGGCGTTGAAGCGTCACCCGGAGCACCCGAACCTGGTCTACCAGCGCGCGATGCTGCTCGATCGTGCTGGCCGCACGCGCGAGGCCGTCCGCGCGTTCGATGCGCTGCTGAAGCTGCGTCCCGACGACGCGACGGTGCAGAACGCGCTCGGCTATACGCTCGCCGACCGTCGCCTGCAGTTGCCGCGCGCCGAACAGCTGATCCGCAGCGCCGTGGTGGCCAGGCCCGACAATGCGGCGTTCCTCGACAGCCTCGGCTGGGTGCTTTACCGGCGCGGCGACGCGACAGCGGCCGTGCCACCACTCGAGCGCGCCTGGCGGCTCTCGCAGGAGGCGGAGATCGCCGCACACTGGGGTGAGGTGCTGTGGGCCTCCGGCGCGCAGTCCGCGGCGCGCACCGTCTGGGCGCGGGCACTGGCGCGTTCACCCGATTCCGAGCCGCTGCGGGCGACCCTCGAACGCTTCACCGGCAAGCCCGGCCCGGCGGTCCCCGTCTCCGCCGCGCCGTGAGCGCCGCGCTCGCGCGGCCGCGCCGATTGAGTATCGTCGCCAGCCCGGCGCGCACGCGCCTTGCGGCAGGACTCGCGTCCTTGTTGCTGGCCGCCTGCGCCAGCCTGCCAGCTCCCGCGCCGTCGACCGTGCCGATGTCCGACTGGCCGCAGCGGCGCGCAGCGTTGCAGCGCAGCCCCGAGTTCGCGCTCAAGGGTCGGCTGGCCGTCGCCGTCGGCGAGGACGGCTTCAGCGCGGGCCTGCGCTGGCGGCAGCGCGACCGCGACGCGCTGATCGAACTCGACGGTCCGTTCGGCGTCGGCGGGCTGCGTCTGCAGACTCGTGGCGACACGCTCGAGCTGACCACCTCCCGCGGGGAGCGGCTCGATGGCGAGGCAGCCCGCGCTGAACTCGAACGGCGGCTGGGGTTCGAGCTGCCGCTGGAATCGCTGCGCTACTGGGTGCGCGGGGTGCCCGATCCGGCACGGCTCGCCGAGGAGCGGCTCGCGGCCGAGGCTCCGCGACTCGCCGGTCTTGCCCAGGATGGCTGGGTCGTGGACTACACCGCCTACGTCGAGGACGCTGCGAGCGGGTCACTGCCGCGACGCCTGAATGCGGTGCGCGGCGGCACCCGGCTGCGTCTGCTGATCGAAGACTGGACGCCGGGGGCCACACCGTGACGGCACGCTGGTGGCCGGCACCGGCCAAACTCAACCTGTTCCTGCACGTGACGGGCCGCCGGCCCGACGGCTACCACCTGCTGCAGACCCTGTTCCAGCTGGTCGATCTGTGCGATGAGCTGGCCTTCGAGATCACCGACGACGGCGAGGTCTCACGCATCGACGATGTCGACACCCGGCCGCCGGCCGGCGTCGCCCCTGACGACGACCTCTGCGTACGCGCGGCGCGCGCGCTGCAGGGCGCCACGGGCTGCACGCAGGGGGTGCGCATCCGCGTGCGCAAGCGGATTCCGCTCGGCGGGGGGCTCGGCGGCGGCAGCTCGGACGCGGCGACCACACTCCGGGTGCTGGACCAGCTCTGGGGCACCGCGACCGGGGTCGAGAAACTTTCGAGTATTGGTGTGCAACTAGGTGCCGATGTTCCAGTTTTTGTTCATGGCCGTTCGGCGTGGGCGGAAGGCGTCGGCGAGCGGCTGACGCCCCTGC
>JAYTNX010000154.1:0-1591 GCA_043748075.1 Pseudomonadota bacterium | reverse complement strand
CGGCGGCGATCCGCGTCGTCGTCGAGCACGGGTGCGCCGGCGACGATGCCCTGAAAATCAGTCGGGAACTCGGCTGCCTGCTGGAGGGCTGTTCCGGCGCCGGCCGAGCACGACAGCAGGACGGCGGCCCGCGGCGATACGTGGTAGTGGGCCGACACGATCGACCTGGCCGCGACCAACGACGCGTGCGCAACGTCGGTGCTTGCCGGGGCGCCTGCAAAACAGGCATAGCCGCGAGCGACGACGCTGTCGCAGAGTCGTTCAGGCGACTGCCGGCATTCCGGACCGCATCGGGCTTCGGCGAGCGCACCGTTCCAGCCGTTGGCCGGCATCGACACTCGAAACGACGACCCGGACTCGAGCCGAGCGGTGACATCGCAAACGTTGACCGAACCGGGCTGCGCGCGCGACTGTGCTCGAGTGACCTTGAAGTCCGCCGCGCCACCGCCGGGATTGCCGATTGCGGACTGGCAGGCCTGCGGCGCTGTGGTCGCCGGCCCCGCGCCACTCGCGGGCAGCGCGCAAACCAGAAGAGCAAACCCCGGCAGCGCGGAGGCGGCACGATTGAATTCGAACATGGTGCATCTCCGACGACCGGTCGCGCCATCGAGACAGCGGCCAGCGCAATGGCCTCGTTCCCGGGGACCCCGTTCCGGAACTGTGTGCACTACTCCCAGTGGCCTGCAAGTCCTGAATGCGGCATGTCCGATCGGCGAAGGAACCGGCGACGTCGGCCCGACGCACTCGAGCTCTCAGGACCGTAGCAGCGCTTCGAGCGAGTCGGTCGCGGCGCGTCCGAAGCGCCGGGTGATCCGGCGCAGCAGATTCAGGTCGACCTGTTCGTCGCGGGTCTTCAGGGCCACCCGGGCGTCGGCAAGGTCCTGGGGGCCGCCGGCAAAACACTTCATCGCGATGAAGTCCTCCCGGCCGATCACACGTAGAACCTCGCCCTGGAAGGGCACCGTGATCGATCGCGAAAATGCCTCGGGATCGAGCCCGCGCAGCCCGGCCAGCAGATCCACGCGATTGCCATACCGATCGCTGACGAGCAGCAGTGCCGGAATCGGGTCGTCCTGATCGCCGTGCCGCAATTCGGTGTCGAAACCCGCCCTTCCGAAAGCCGTCGCGAGCGTCGCCAGGCGGTGCAGTGAGATCGACAGCAGGGCATCCGCATCGCTCGTGGCGCGTATGGCGCCGTGCACGGCTGCGGCCATCGCGCCGACCACGGAATAGGCGATTTTCTCCTTCGCCAACCGTTGAGTGATATCCAGCAGCAGGAGCGCCGACTGCCCCGGGCCACGTGCCCTCATCGCGGGCGCAACGTGTGACGCGCCGGAGCCGACGTCCGGTAGTCCTTGCCGGACTGTCGCAGCGCGGCCATCAGTTCGCTGTGCTTCAGCTGCGCGTTGAGGCGCTGCTCGGGCGTCAGCGGCTGTTCGCCGGCAGCGAGGTCATCGCGGGCTCGATTCGCCAGTCGTGAGACCTGCTTGCGGTAGGGCGCTGGTGCCCCCGAGACATGGACGCCCGCTTCGGCGGGTTGCCTGCCAGTCTGCAGCACGATGGGCAGTCCTGCACGTACCGCGATGCGGAT
>JAYTNX010000153.1:0-5164 GCA_043748075.1 Pseudomonadota bacterium | reverse complement strand
ACCTCGAGCTCGGCAGCGGTAGCCTCGGCGCCGAGCACCAGCAACGGCGGCTCCTCCGCGGCGATCAAGCCGACGAGCCAGCCTTCGAGATCGCCGATGTGCACCTCGGTGCGTACGTCGAGGCCGTGCGCGGATTGCAATTCGGCGCGTGCGTCCAGGAGGCGACGGAACGAGGCCGTCACGTCCGCGCGCGGTGCCGTCGGCAGTTGCACCGTGATGTAGGTGGCCTCCACCGGCAGGTGGCGCATCACACTGGCGAGCACGCCCAGCGTCGCCGGCCGCGCGCCGTCGCTCAGGCACAGCAGCAGTGCGCGGGTGGGCAGGCGCGACGAGGGCGGCAGGCAGAGCAATGCGCCGCCGCCCGTGAGCCCGCGCGCGACCCGCAGCACGCGCGCCGGGTCGTTCGGCACGACGCGCAGGCCGGAGTCCGCCAGAGTACCCTCGGTAGTGGCGGTGTCGTTTTCGAGGACCCGCGGCTTCATGCTGCCGAGGAGCTGCTTGACGATCGGGTCGGCGCGCAGCGCCGCGCGAGCCGCCGCCGATTCCGCGCACAGGACAATGCCGGAGATCGGCGTCGGCAACGCGTGAAAACGCCGCAGGCCGAGCGCGACGCGACGGCCCGGCGCGAGCGGCAGCGCAGCCTGCTCGGCCGCGGTACGCAGCACGTCCAGTCGCAGCGGCGCTTCGCCCGGCCCGTCATGACCGATCGCGGTGCGCAGCCCGCTGTCGGGCGCGGCCTGGATCACCAGCCGCTCGAAGCTGCCGGCGAAGCCGTGAGAGAGCACGTGGCCGAACGCCAGCGCGCGGTGCCCGAGCCGCTCCGGCGCTTCGGCCAGCTCGACGTCCTCGGGCCGCACCACGACGACCACCTCGGCGCGGTGCTCGGGGAGGGCCGCGAGGTATTCGAACGGCACCGCCAGATCCTGGCCGAACTTCAGCCCGTCGGCGGTGCGCTGGGCCAGCAGCAGGTTGGCCGCGCCGAGGAACGTGGCGACGAAGCGTGTGGCCGGCTGGCGATACAGGCGCTCGGGCGTGCCGGTTTCCAGCAGGCGCCCCATGTGCATGATGCCGATGCGGTCGGCGAGCGAGAAGGCCTCTTCCTGGTCGTGCGTGACCAGGATGGTCGTGGTGCCGAGGCGCCGTTGAACTTCGCGCACGGTGTCGCGCAGCTCGACGCGGATCATCGCGTCGAGCGCGCCGAACGGCTCGTCGAGCACCAGCACCGCGGGTTCATGGGCCAGCGCGCGCGCCACCGCGACGCGCTGTTGCTGGCCACCGGAGAGCTGGGCCGGCTTGCGTTCGCCGAGCCCTTCCAGGGCCACGAGCTTCAGCAGTTCGTCGCGACGCCGGCGGCGCTCCGCGGCGCGCACCCCGCGCACCCGCAGCGCGAACTCGATGTTGTCGGCCACGGTCATGTGGCGGAACAGCGCGTAGTGCTGGAACACGAAACCGACACCGCGCTCGCGCGCCGGCACGTGGGTCACTTCCCGGCCACCGAGGAGGATGCGGCCATGGTCGATCGGGCTCAGGCCGGCGAGTGCCCGCAGCAGCGTGCTCTTGCCGCTGCCGCTCGGCCCCAGCAGCACGAAGAACTCGCCCGTCGCGATGTCCAGCGTGACGTCGTTGACGACGGGGACGCCGTGATATCGCTTCGTGACCTGTTCGAACTTGATCGACATGCCGACCCCCGACCGACTGCGGCCAACCTGAGGGCGTCATGGTGACGCCCGCGGTCGTTCCGGGGTAACCCCCGGTGACAGAATAATCGGTGCTAAGTAGATGCCAGGTAAACGGCAGTTCCGTGACGACGGCGGAATGCGCGGTCCGGCAGCCGGGCAGAGTCGCTCGAAGTGGCGGAAATTCTCAGCAGGGGCAGGCACTTGCTGGAGGTGCAACGGGGCTGCCCGGGGTGGTCGTCGGCACCCGCCAACGGTCCTGTGGCGCTACGCTGCGGCTTCGATGCCGGCGGCGTCGACCAGCACGACCTGGAAGCTGCCGGTGCCGGCGCGCAGCGCCTTCGCCTGCGCGTACTCCGGGGAGTTCCAGAAGCGCAGCGCGCTGGCGCGATCCGGCCACTCGGAAATCACCGCGCCGCCACCGTCCGTCCACGCGCCCTCGAGCACCTCAGTGCCGCCGCCCATCAGCACGTAGCGGCCGCCGAAACGCTCGACCATCGGGCCGACGACCTGCTGGTAGCCGGACATGAAGCGCTCGAAATCCGTGAAGGTACCGAGCACGATCATGTAGCACTTCATGGCGTGGTGTCCGGCGGCAACACGAGGTTGACCTCGACATACAGGCCGTTGGGGTCGAACAGCGACAGGCTGCGCAGGCGGATCACCGTGCCGGGCTCGTAGCCGGGCACCGTCCAGTTGGCCGGCGGTGAGACGATGACCGCCTCGGTCTCGAGCACTTTCTGGTACACCGCATCCGGATCGCGGCTCTTCACGACCAGGATGGGCTCGCCCTCGGCGAGCTTGCCGCGGTGCTTGCTCGGGCCCGGGGCGATCTCGTGCTCAAGGTACTTCATGAAGCCGATGCCACCGATCTCCTCATGCTCGCACTGGAATACCACCAGCCGGCAGGGCGCGCCGTCGGGCGCGGCGGGCGGGAAGCGCCGGTCGACCGCGAGCACGTTGTCGTAGACCAGGCGCCAGCCGAGCGCGTCGCGATAGAAGCGGATCGCCGCCTCGATGTCGGCGACGATGTAAGTGCCGCGCAGCAGTGTGTTGTGCATCAGGGCACCTCATGTTTGCGCGCCAGGGCGGGTTGGACGATGCGTCCGCGGATGTCGTATCGCTGCATGAGTCGGGTGTCGTCTCCGAGGTAGCGCCGTAAACCTAGCGCAAGCAAGCCGCCGGAGGACGGACAGGCGCGAGAAAGTATGCTGACGTTCCGAGACCCTTAGGAGATCGCCATGGCCGCGTACCTGCGCGTCCGCTCCTCGCGAGAAATCCCTCGTGCCCGTTGACACGAGGGAGCCATATCAGAATCGGTAGGTGTAACTGATATCGACCGTGAGCGGGTTGATCGGATAGCGCACGGCGGTGTTGTTCAGCGCGAAGTTGATGGTGACGTAGTGCGCTTCCTCGTCGAGGATGTTGCTGCCGTTGATTGCGAACTGATGCTTGCCATCCGCGCTCAGCAAAACGGCTCGGGCGTTGGTCACCGTGTACGCATCGGTAAGGTTGACCGGATTGTTGCGATGGCCGCTAGTGTTGTAGTACTCGCTCTGTGAGCGGGCATCGGCAGTCAGGGTCAGGTCGCCCCAGGATCCGATGGGCACGGTGTAGTCAGCCCCGATGGTGACCACGTAATCCGATACGCCGCCAACCGCTTCGCTGAGAAGAATCCCGGTCGGCGGCTGATTGCCAACATCCTGCCATTCGGCGTCTTGCAAGGTGAAGGCCAGCCGGCCGACAAATCTATCGGTCGGCGCCCAAGTGGCCTCGACCTCGAGGCCATAGAGCCTGACCTCGCCCACATTGCTCTGTTGCACGACGCCATTGGGCAGGATCTGGCCGACCGCGAGATTGCTGGTCTTCTGCAGAAAGGCGGCGGTGTTCAGCCGCAAATTGCCGAACAGTTCGGCCTTTGCGCCCAGCTCGAAGGTGTCGTTCTCCTCCTCGCCCAGGACATTGGTGATGGCAATCGCGTTGGCGCCGGCGTCGTAGGTACCGCTCTTGTAGCCCTGCGAGAAGGTGGCGTAAGCCAGGACTTCATCGGTGGCCTGCCATTCGATCCCTGCCTTGCCGGTGAATTTCTCGAAATCCTTGTCCGACCGGAAGGGCGTGGTCGCCGTGGCGAAAACTCCCGCCTCCTTGGCTCCCGACAACACCTTGTTGTCCGTCGTGAAGCGGCCGCCGAAAATCAGCGCCCACTTATCGGTGAAGCGCCATGTCGCCTGGCCATAGGCGGCATAGCTCGTGGTCTTGAGCCGGTAGCTCTCCACCAGGCCGATGCCGGGCAGGAACGACAAGGCAGCCGCGGTGTCGGTAATCAACTGGTTGGTTTCTTCGTTGAAGTAATAGAGACCGCCGGTGAACTCGATTGCGTTCAAGGTGCCAATCACCTGAAACTCCTGAGTCAACTGGGTGATGTCGCCGGAGGTGTCACGAAAGAAACCCGACGTGCCGCGGATCGCCGCACTCGGTGAGCCGAACTGCCCGGCGGTGAAATCTACCGCCCAGGCATCGTCGATTTTCGAATAGGCCGTCAACGACTTCAGGCTGATGTCCCCGAAATCGTACTCGATGATCAGATCACCGCCGAGCGAATCGCTTTCCGAAAAGGTTTCCAAGGCACGACCTGCCCGGACCGCGCGGCCCCGCGCGACCTGATCGCTGCGGGACAGTGCGTTCGCGGCGGTGGCCAGGAAGATGGGTTGGCCGTTTTGGCCGTCGCTGTCGTTGTTGGTGGCATAAACCGAGGCGTCGATGACCAGCGCATCGTTGGGCCGGGCCCTGAGGCCCGCAGTGATGCCCTGGAAGTCGCTCTTGGTCACGTCGCGACCGCTGACCACGTCGTCGAAATAGCCTTCGCCCTGATCGCGCACATAGCCCGCCAAGGACACCGCAACCGTGTCAGACAGCGGCGCATAGACGCTGGCCCGTGCGGTGTAGGTTTCGAAATTTCCGAGCCCGATCGTTACGCCGCCCGAAAGCTCATCACGCGGATCCGGCCGCTTGGTGACGATGTTGATGGCGCCAGCCAGTGTATTGCGGCCGAACAGTGTGCCTTGGGGCCCGCGTAGAATCTCGATCCGCTCGATATCGGCGAGTTGCAGATTTCCGGCCGCCATCCGGCGGTACACGCTGTTCTGATACAGACCGACGCCCGGCTCGGAAAACAGGAACGCGCCGCCGGCCTCAGTGCTGCCGCGCAGGTTGATGTTCAGCGCGTTGGAACTTGCGACGTTGTTGATGACTCGGAGCGAGGGCGCGAACACGTCGATGTCGGTGACACTATCGATCTGGAAGCGTTCCAAATCGTCGGCCGTGTAGGCGGTGATCGCGACTGGCACAAGTTGCAGCGAAGATTCGCGCCGCTCAGCGGTGACCGTAACCTCCTCAAGCTGCGCCGCCGCGGGGAGAGAGCCCCCGAGAAGGCCTATGCCACAGGCAGCAACGAGGGCAAAGCGGAAACGTGTCATACAGATCTCCAC
>JAYTNX010000152.1:0-2167 GCA_043748075.1 Pseudomonadota bacterium | reverse complement strand
GGCCGCCCTCGACGCCCTGAGGCAGCAGCAGATCGCGGCACGTGCGAAGAAGGACGGCGCGGGTGGCGACGGATCCTGAGCGAGTACCGCGGTCGCCCGCCCCGCCCACCGCCGTGTCGCGGCGAGACTGCAACAGCGCAAAAAGCGCTTCAAATTCAGGCCTCGCGACGTTGAATTCCCTGCGACAGGTCCTTACTCTTGCAGGCGCAATGACCGGAATCGACCTCGACCTGGCCGACCATGGGTGCGACGACGACTTCCGCCTCGTTTCGCGCCCCGGCAGCGTTTCGCTCGCGCATCACGTGCTGCGCACCGACATGGCCGGCATGCCACTGGAGTGGATCGACTACAAGGAAGCCGCCCGGCTCTACCATCAGGGCCAGGTGGCCTACACCTGCGGCACCCCGATCTTCCACCTCTACGGCGGCACCAACGCTCAGACCGGGCGCCGCACGGTGCTGGAGGTCAATTCGATCGTGGCCACGGTCGGGCACGCCGGCAACCCCGGGAACCTGCGCCACGACTACATTCCGCCGCTGAACAACCAGACGCTGTTCCGCCGCGACGCCTATCTCTGCCTGTACTGCGGCGAGCGTTTCGCCTCGCGCGACCTGTCCCGCGACCACATCCGGCCGTTCAGCCAGGGCGGCAAGGACAGCTGGATGAACGTCGTCACGGCTTGCCGGCGTTGCAACAACCTGAAGGCGTCGCGCACCCCCGAGCAGGCGAAGATGCACCTGCTGGCCGTGCCGTTTACGCCCACCTATGCCGAATACATCTTCCTCAAGGGCCGGCGCGTGCTGTTCGACCAGATGGCCTACCTGATCGCGCATTTCCCGCGCTCCAGTCCCCTTCACGGGCGCCTGCGGAAGCTGATGGCCTGAGCGATCGCGCCGGCGTCGCCCGCTTGCGATCATCGCCGACCCACGCGGTCGCGAGGCTACAATCGCGCCCGTGGTCTACCTGATCGACGCCTCCGTCTACGTGTTCCGCGCGTACTACTCCATGCCGCCGGACATGGTGGACCGCGACGGCAACCCCGTGCATGCGCTGTTCGGTTTCGCCCGCTTCCTCGGCGACCTGATCGAGCGCGCCAAGCCCCGCTATCTGGCGGTCGCATTCGACGAGAGCCTCACGAGTTCGTTTCGCAACCAAATCTACCCGGCCTACAAGGCCAATCGCGAACCCGCGCCGCCGGATCTCAAGCTGCAGTTCGAGCGCTGCCGCGAGTTCTGCCGGCATATGGGGATCGCGGAATTCGGCAGCGCCGAATATGAGGCCGACGACATCATCGGCACGCTGCACGCGCGCTTCCGACGCCAGGGCCACTGCAGCACCGTGGTCACGCGCGACAAGGATCTCGCCCAGCTGATTTGCGAGGGCGACATCTACTGGAACTATGCGGACAATCTGCAGCTGCGCCACCACGAGATCGAAGCACATTTCGGGGTGCCGCCGGAGCGCTTCGCTGACTACCTGGCGCTGACCGGCGATTCCGTCGACAACATCAAGGGCGTACCCGGCGTCGGTCCCAAGACTGCGGCGGTGCTGATGAAGGCGTACGCGTCCCTCGAAGAGCTCTACGACAACCTCGATGACGTGCCGAAGCTTGCCATCCGCGGCGCGTCGAAGTTGCCCGCGCGGCTCGCCGAGCATCGCGATGCGGCGTTCCTGGCGCGGCGGCTCACCGAGATCGCACGTGACATGCCGCTGGCCTGTGAGCGTGAGCAACTGACCTGCCGCGGTCCGGACGTGCCGGCGCTGACGGCGTTCTTCGACCAGCAGAACTTCGGCCCGATGCTGCGCCGGCAGACCGAACGCCTGGTGGCCCTGTCGGCGGCCGCCGCGGCGGTCTCCGCGCCGCTGCCGACGGGTACGTGAGCCTGCCGCTGAAGTTCCTGCTGCCGCAGTACTGGCCGACCTGGCTCGCCATGGGGCTGCTGCGCGCGCTGGCGAAGCTGCCTTACCCGACGCTGCTGACGCTCGGCGGCGCGCTCGGGGCGTTCGCCGGGCGCCTGCCGTTGCCGCAGCGTCGCGTCGCGCGTCGCAACCTCGCGCTGTGCCTGCCGGAGTTGCCCGAGGCGGAGCGCGAACGGATTCTGCGCGCGCATTGGCGCAGCGTCGGCATCACGATCTGCGAGACGGCGCTGATTTGGTGGGCGCCGCG
>JAYTNX010000151.1:0-67304 GCA_043748075.1 Pseudomonadota bacterium | reverse complement strand
CGCCGCTGATCAGAAACTGATCGTCGCCCGGCCGTAGACGTAGCGGCCAGAGCGGCCGAACGGCGAATAGTTCGGGAACGACTGCGTGCCGGTGAGGTTCAGCGTGGTCGCAGGCAGCGACTCCGGATACTCATCCGTCAGGTTCTCGGCGCCGAATGCGAACCGCACGTTGTCGGTCAGTTCGAAGCGGGCCTCGAGGTCGACCAGCGTCTTCGCCGACACCACGAAGTCGGTGGCCGCGTTGTTGCTGTCGTTGTAGAGCGCATCGCCATAGCGCGTCGCACGCAGCGTCGCGCCGAAGCGCTCGAGCTTCCAGTTCACGCTGGCGCTGAATTTGTTCTCCGGCTGGCCCTTCTCGAACGCCTTCACGTTGAGTCGGTCGAACAGCACCGGAGACGGGCTCAACGCCGCCAGCGGCGCGGTCGTCGGTACGCGAGTCACATCCGTGCTGTTGAAGTTCGCCGCCAGCGTGACGTCGAAGCGACCCGCGGAGCCCGAGGCCAGCGGCAGGTTGGCGACGACATCGACGCCCTGGGTTTCGGTGTCGACGCCGTTGATGAAGAAACGACCGCCGCCGATGCCGATGAAGCCCCGGCTGGTCAGGAACGCCCGGACGTTCGCCTGCGTCAGGTTTTCCGACAGCACGATGCGGTTGTCGATGTTGATCTGGTAGGCATCGATGGTGACGCTCGCGCGGCCGAACTGCAGCACGGCACCCACCGAGAAATTCTCCGATTCCTCGGCGTCGAGCGGCTTGGCGCCGAGCGCCTGCGCAACCGGATCGGTGACCGGGAAGGTGGTGATGTCGAACGGCACGCCGCCGATGAAGTTGGTCGAGGTGGCCGTAAAGAACTGCTGCTGCGGCGACGGCGCGCGGAAGCCCGTCTGCGCCGCACCGCGTAGCGCGAACGCCTCGGTGAAGTCGTAGCGCAAGGCGAGCTTGCCGGTGACGTTGCTGCCGAAGTCGGAATAGTCCTCGGCGCGTACCGCGACCGAGCCGAGCAGCTTCTCGGTCAGGTTGGCTTCGAGGTCGAGATAGGCGCCAACCGCCGTGCGATCCTCGTCGACCACGTTGGACGGCCGGAACCCCGGGAAAACCTGCGAGCCGGACTGCGTCGGCGTGCCATTCGCCAGCAGCACCCCGCCGTTGCGGTAGGAATCCGGCTCGCCCGCGAAGATCGAGTAGCTCTCGCGGCGCGCCTCGAGTCCGATCGCCACGTTCAGTGGCGACGCGAACGCGCCGATCTCGACCTGGCGTACGCCGGAGAGGTTGAGGACGAGCTGGTCGTAATCGAAGCCGCCGGCATCGAACTCGGTCTTGCTGGCCGGGCCGAGCGAGCGGTTCAGCGTGTTCTCGATCGTGAAGGCCACCTTGTTCTTGCCATAGACCAGCGAGGCGTCCATGTCCCATTCGCTCCAGCCCCAAGTGGCACCGCCCGCGGCGCTGTAGTCGTCGACCTCGGGCGCGATGATCGGCAGGAATCCATTCGGATAAATCTGGATCACGTTGCGGTCGTCGTTGGCGCGGCGGTAGAAGCCCGCCGAACGCGCCTCGCGCAGCTGGTAGCTGGCCCAGCCGTAGAGCTTCACGCCGCTGGCGAGCGTATTGCCGGCGTTGACGAAGAGCGTCGACTGTTCCATCTCGGGCTCGCCATACCAGGCATTGAAGCGATCGAACGTCGCCTCGCGCGGATCGAAGGCGCCGCCGGTGAGCAGCGGGTACTGCGTGCGAACGTCCCAGCCGCCGCGCTCGGTGCGCTCCTGGTCTTTCCATTCCGCGGCGATCGTGACGAAGCCTTCTGCGCCAAACGATAGGCCCTTCCAGCCGCCGATGGTCGTGGTCGCGCCATCGGAGACGTCGCGCGAATTGCGGGTTCCCCAGGTCGCACCCGCGGGCAGCGCGCCGACCAGGAAGTCGTAGCTCGACTCGCGCTGGCCGTAATTCAGCGTCAGCTCGCCGCCGTCGCGCTCCTCGCGCAGCCGCAGGTTGATCACGCCCGCGATCGCGTCGGAGCCGTACTGCGCCGAGGCGCCGTCGCGCAGCACCTCGACCGAGCGCAGCATCGCGCCAGGGATGGTGTTCAGGTCGACCGCCGCCGAGCCGCGACCGATCGAGTTGTTGGCGTTGACCAGCGCCGACGCATGGCGCCGCTTTGAATTCACCAGCACCAGCACCTGGTCCGGCGCGAGCCCGCGCAGCGTCGCCGGCCGGATCGTGTCCGTGCCGTCGTTGAGACCGGGCCGGGGGAAGTTCAGCGAGGGCAGCGCGACCGACAGCGCCTGCGCCACCTCGGGCACGCCGACATTGCGCAGCGCCTCGGCATTGACTACATCGACCGGCGCGACCGTCTCGAGCGCCGAGCGGTTGGCGACGCGGGTGCCGGTGACGACGACCTCGGCGAGTTCGAGGGCGTCCTCCGCGGGCGCGGCGCTGTCCTGGGCGAGGACGGTGGCCGCGCTGCCGAGCGCGAGGGCGACAGCGAAGGCGACGGAGGCGGGGCGAATCGGCTGGGTCATGAGTCCACTCCCTGGAATCACTATTGGGTCGGGACGCGGAGTCTGGCAGCGCGGTGACGCCGTCGCAACAAGGAGTGCTTGCGCAATGCGCGATAAACCCCCGAAGTTTCGGGCATGCGCCGGCGAATGTTGCGTCAATGCGACATTCACGCGTGACTCGGTCGTGGCGCCGCCTAGAGCTCGCGCAAGCCGCGGTGGGCGGTGGTGTGAGCCGGACGCGGGAATCTGGCACTCTCCGACCGCGAGTTGCCCGCGCCAATGGCTGAACCCCGATTCATGCCTCGCCCCGGCGGGCAGCGGCGGCGGTGTGTGTCGCTACAGTCCGATCCGAGGCCGTTCATGATCCGCAGCATCGTCGTGCAGGAACTGGCGTTCTTTTTTATGGCCTGCGTCTGCCTCGCCTGGGCGCAGTGGCGGCTGCCCAAGCCCGCGGCGCGGTTTCCGGGGCCGCGCCCGGTCGGGCCGGTGTTCAAGGTCTGGCTGGTGACCATCTGGCTCGTCGGCCTCGTGTTGCCGCTGGTGGCGCTGGTCGTCGATGGCGTGATCGGTGGACGCACCGCCACCGTGCTGGCGCTCGCGCCGTACTTCGTGATGTTCGTCGCCCAGGTGGCGAGCGAGCTCTTTTGCTGGAAACGCTGGGGATCACCGGTCTGGGTGATCGTGCCCTGCCTCTACCTCCCTTGGCGGCTGTGGCAGGGGTTCCGCGGTCTCGCGGTTGCGGCCGATGCACCGCTGCTGACCGAGGCCACGTTGTACGCGCTGGTGGTGCTGTGGATCATCAACATCGGCGTGCACTACACCAACATCCCGGCCACGCTGCGCTGGGACTACCACCGCCGCGATGCGACCTTCCCGTCACTGCGCGACCCCCGGGTGTTCACGCCGGATGCGCAGGATGCGCGTGACGTCGGGCGCGGAACCGCCGGCTGAGAGGCCGGTGCCCTCGGCGATCTCACCGTTTCAACGACAACGACAAGGAGTCTGCAGATCCATGGATACGAAAAAGCTGCTCGAAGTGCTGATGCAGAACCCTGGCGCGGGCGCCGCGGCCGGCGGCCTCGCCGGCGGACTGCTGGGTAGCGTGCTCGGCGGCGGTCGGGGCGGCGGCAAGGCGATCAAGTACGGCGGCCTCGCCGCGATCGGCTACGTCGCCTACCAGGCGTGGCAGAAGAACCAGGCGCAGAAAGCCGGCCGCGCGCTGCCCGCCGGCGGCGGGATCAGCGATCTGTTCGGCCAGTTGATGGGAGCCGGCCAGGGCGGCGCGGGTCAGGCGGGCGTGAGTCAGACGGGCACGGGCCCGACGGACGCCGCGCAGGCTGGCGCGACGCAAGCCGCCCTGCGAAAGGCGCTGCCTTCGAGCTTCGATCTGGAAGCACCGGGTAACTCGGCGAACGCCTTGCGTGTCGTGCGCGCGATGATCGCCGCGTCGAAGGCGGACGGTGCGATCGACGTCGCCGAACGCGAACGGATCTTCGCGAAGGTCGGCGCGGCGGGCCTGTCGCAGGCCGAGCACGACGCCGTGATGGGCCTGCTGGGGCAGCCCGCCGATCTGGAAGCGATCGTCGGCGGCGTCGACAGCCACGAGCTCGCGACCGAAATCTACGCCGCGTCGCTGCTGGCCGTGTCGCCCGCGAACCGCGCGGAACGCGCCTGGCTCGACATGCTGGCGGCGCGGCTCGGCCTCGAGGGCGAGCTCACGCTGGAGCTCGACCGCTCCGTCGAGGCACTGGCGCAGCCGCCGTCGCCGCCACGGCCTTGAACAGGTCGTTGCGCGCGCGCTCGGTGATTGCAACCACCGCCGGGTGGCGAATACGCCGCTCGGTGGAGATCGCATAGAAGCGCGCCAGCAGGTCGTCGCTGCGGCCCACGACGACGACGTCGAACTGCTGGGTGATCTCGCGCTCGATCGCGACGGGCGCGGCGAAGACGCCGACGCCCTGCTGCGCAAACGTCTTGGTCAGCGCGCTGTCGTCGAACTCGGCCACGATGGTCGGCGTGATGCCGTGTTTCTCGAACCACTCCTCGATCACGCGCCGGTTGGCGCTGCGATCGGTCGGCAGCAGGAACGGCGCGCGATCCAGGCTCTTCGGGAAATCCTTGCGCAGCTTCACGGCCAGCGACCTTGACGCGAAGAAGGCCAGGGGGGATTCGCCGAGCGCATGGCTGAAGGCGCGGATGCCCGAGTCCGCGTGCACGGCGCTGGTGGAGAGCACCAGGTCGAGGCGGTGCGAACCGAGGTCGGCGAGCAGTGAGTCGAGTGGGCCTTCGTGGCAGACGATCCGGAATGGATCGTCCCCTTGCATCAACGGCGCGAGCACGCGCCAGGTGACCAGCTTCGGCACCGCGTCGGAGACGCCGACCGTGACCGAGCGGCGCCCCATCGGCACGGCGCCGCGCAGCACGCTGGCGAGCTCGAGGCCGCGGGAGAAGATCTCCTCGGCATAGTCGAACGCGACCTTGCCGAGGTCGGTCGGCACCAGCCGGCGGCCCTGCTTTTCGAGCAGCGCGCCTTGCAGTTGCCGCTCCAGCAGCTTGATCTGGCCGCTGACGGTCTGCGGCGTGATGTGCAGCGCCTCGGCGGCGCGGACGATGCCGCCCTCGCGCACCGTGGTCCAGAAATACAGCAGGTGGTTGTAGTTGAGGTGGCGCATCGGAGACCTGGCGGCGCGGACGACGGGGGCGATCCTGCGGAACCCATGATTCGAAGAAGTCGAACCATACGCGCAGAATAAACGATTTTTCCGATGTCGGTCGCCCACGTAGAGTCGACTTCAACAGGCATTTCGGGCGAGCGCTCCCCTGGCGTTTCGCAGGCTCGGCAGGCGGCGCACGGACGTGCCGCCCGCGGTGAGCAAGGAACAGGGAACGTGAAGACGGCGGATGACCGGCCCCCCCGGCGACTACCGTTCTACGCTGACCCACCTCGCCGGGTCTGCTCCGGCAGGGGGCGCCGCCCGGAATCCCTGATCGCGGCGGACGCGACCGCGCCCCCATCCCCCCATCGGGGTACGGTCGCGCCGCCGCGAGGCTTCGGCCCCAAAGACCTCCCGCCGCGGCGCCAGGCCGGCGTCAGACCCCGCCGCGCAGGCTCACCGTCACTTCGCCATCCTCCCGCCAGGGCGTCACGTCGATTTCGACGCCGAGTACTCGGGCGTACGCCTGCATGCGCGGCACCGTCCAGGAGTCGTGGATCTCGCGCTCGCTGAGATCGTGGATGCCCATCCGCACCGTCTGCTCCAGCACCGTGCGGTAAGGCGAGCGATAGCTGACCCGACCGGGGGCGCGCGCCGTCCGGTCCACCAGCTGGAAGAAGCACGCGGTCTGTTCAAAGATGCCGACGATCGCGAGGTCGCGATTGCCGGTGCGCTCGATGAGCTTGCGCACGCGCTCGAGCTGCTGGCGCTGGCTGTTGATGTCCTCGTCGACCATCTGCTTCAACAGGCCGTTGCGCTTCGCAAACATGATGTGATCGAGCGTCATCTTCACCAGCGCGTCGTTCATCTCGTGCTGGTAGCTCTGGTTGTGGTTGAGCGTGCGCAGCAGCTGCGTCATCGCCAGGCCGAGCATCGTCTCGCGCCCCGCGAAATCGTAGCGCGGGTCGCGCGTCGCGGCAGCCGACGCAGGGCCTGGCGTCGGGCCCGCCGTCGTGCCGGTGGTCTGGCTCGTCGGCTGGCCGGACGTCGGGCCCGGCGCCGTCGGCGTGGCGTTGCGCAGGGCCGCTGCGACCAGGCGGCCCAGCTCGTCCTCGCGCCCCTCGTAGCCGCTGTACTGGCCCAGTTGCCGAGCGCGCGCGGGTGTGACGCCGGTGGCAACCGGGGTTGCGCCTGCGGCGACCGCGGCCGTGCCGGTTGCCGCGGCATTGGCCGTCGCCTCCGCTGCCCCTGCGCGAGGCGTTGCGGCGAACGCGAGCGCCGCGAACGCGGCCGCGACCGCCACGACAGTCGGTGCGACGACGGAACGCTCGCCTGGAATCGACGGGCGCGTCATCACCCGGCTTGTCGGTGCAGCAATCATGGTTCGTTCCTCGAAGTTGGACGGGCCCTGGCCCGGGACCCAGCAATAGCAGAGCACGACAAGACTTCCGCGCTGCGTCGACTCCGCATGGCCGCCCTGAGGGCAAGCCGTCTTGTCGCATAATCGACTGGCGTACCCGCGACGCGACCGCGGACGGCGGTCAGAGGGGGGATTGGTGCGGCCTGATGAGACGATCTTCGTGCTCGATCCGATGCTCGACTTGGCGGCGCATGCGGCCGCGTATGCGCAGCGCGGCCGCGTGCAGGTACCGCAGGCGCTCGCCGCCGACGGCGCGTCCCGGCTGCACCGCCACCTCTCGCGCGAGGTCAAATGGACGCTGATCTTCAACCACGGCGAGCAGCTCTACGAACTCGACGGACCCAGTCGCGCACGTCTCGATGCGAAGCAGTTCGCCGACCTGGTGCGCGCGGCGCACAACAGCTCGCGCCAGGGCTTTCAGTACCTGTTCGAGAACGTGCGCGTGGCCGAGTCGCGCGTGGCGCGCCGCAGCGAGACGGGCCTGCTCGCGCGCTTTGCCGAGTTCCTGAACTCGCGTGCATTTCTCGATTTGGCGCGGCGCCTCACCGGCCATCCCGAGATCACGTTCGCCGACGCCCAGGCCACCTGCTATCGCGAGGGGCACTTCCTGACGACTCACGACGATCTCGTTGCCGGCAAGAACCGGGTCGCCGCCTATGTCCTGAGCCTCACCCCCGAGTGGCGGCCCGAATGGGGCGGGCAACTGCAGTTCGTCGAGGGGGACGGCCGGGTCGTGGAGGGCTGGGTGCCGCGCTTCAATTCGCTGAACCTGCTGCAGGTGCCGCAGCCGCACCTGGTCAGCTGCGTCACGCCGCTCGCGGGTGCGCAGGCCGCGCGCTACTCGATCACCGGCTGGCTGCGCTCCGGCTCGCCGCCGTGAACGCGCCGCGATCGTACGCGAGTCGGGCGTGATCGATCGCGTCGCGCGACGTTGCTTCCTGGCCGGCGCCGTGGCCACGGCGGTTGCCAGTCAATTGCGGGCGGGTGCAGCGCCCGACCCGGGCATGCCTGAAACCGGCACACCGCCGCACGCGGCGATGCCAGCGCTCGCTCCGCCGCCCGATGCGACCCCGCTTGCGCCCGGCGAACCGCTGTATGCCGCGCCGACCACGCTAGATCGCATCGGGCGCGTGATGGTCCCGGTCAACGTCGAGGGCCAGGGTCCGTTCCGCTTCATCGTCGATACCGGCGCGACCCGTTCCGCGCTTTCGCCGCAGCTCGTGGCGCGGCTCGGCCTGCCCACCGATCGCTCGCCACCGGTGCGCATGCAGGGCGTGACCGGCGAGGCGATCGTGCCGACGGTGCGCATCCGGCGGCTGCAGGCCGGCTCGCTGCTACTGCAGGACCAGGAGCTGCCCGTGGTCGAGCCGCGAGTGTTCGCACAGGCCGACGGCATCCTCGGCGTCGAGGGCATGGCCGGCAACCGGCTCGACATCGACTTCGTCGCCGATCGCGTCACCGTCAGCCGCTCCAGGGCGCAGCGCGCCGAGCCCGGCTTCCTGGTCGTACCGTTCTACATGCGCCGGGGCGGTCTGCTGCTCGTCGATGCGCGGATCGGCCGCGTGCCCGGCCGGGCGATCATCGACACCGGCGCGGAGCGCACCCTCGGCAACCTCGAGCTGCAGCGGCGACTCGCCGCGCTCCCGGGCGGTGATGCCGCGGCGGGCCGCCCGACGCAGGTCTACGGCGCCACGGCTGAGGTGCAGACCGGCGAGTCGCGGCTCGCGCCGGTGATCCGCATCGGCGAGGCTTCGCTCGACAACCTCGAGATCACCTTCGCCGACCTGCACGTGTTCCGCTACTGGAAGCTCGAGAAAATGCCGGCGCTGATGATCGGCATGGACCTGCTGGGCGTGGTGGCGCGCCTGATCGTCGACTACCGGCGCGCCGAGATCCACATCGGCTACCGCAGGTAGCATGAGGTCCGCCAGCGGCTGCGCCGCGCCGACAGCCGCCGCGCATGACCTGGCCACGGCCCCAAAGAAAAGGGGGCGGCAGTGACCTGCCGCCCCCGTGTTCCGCCATGGCGGACAGGTCGTCGTCAGAACTTCATGCTGACCTGCGCGAAGGCGCGGCGGCCGACGATGTCGTAGAGCGACGGATCGGTGCCCGACTGCACGTTCGGCGCGTAGGTCGGCGGCTGCTTGTCGAACGCGTTGTTCAGGCCGAGGCGCACCGAGATGCCGTCGGTGAATTTCCACGCGGCACTGAGATCCCAGTAGGTGACCGAGGGCACGCCGGTGAAGGAGTTCTCACCCGGAAACAGGACATCGGCGCGGTTATTCATCGAGTCGATGAAACGGGCCCGCACATCGAAGTCGAACTTGCCGATCGCATAGCGCGCCAGCAGGTTGGCCCTGATTTCCGGGAACGTTCCGCCAAGGCCGTCGCCCGCACCGAAGAAGGAGACCGTGCCCGCGAAATCCTGGCTCGGGAACTGCGCGCCTGCCTGCTGCTTCCAGCTCAGCAGGTAGTTCACGTACAGCTGGGTCTGCAACTGGCCGGGGCCGAGGTCGAGGTCGTAGTTGACCTGCAGGTCGATGCCGTCGGTCTTGTACTCGCCGCCGTTCGCGTACGGAAAGAAACCGTCCGCGTCGGCCGGGTTGTCCACGCCGAGGATGTCGCCGGCGCGGAACAGCCCCGTGCAGTTGGAGTAGTTCGGATCGTACATTGGATTGTTGCCGTAGTAGTTGTAGCAATCCGCGATGTAAAGGTTCACATCCGGGGAGATCAGTGGATCCTTCAGCTTGATGCTGTAGTAGTCCAGCGCGGCGCGCAGGCGCTCGACACCGAACGGCTCGCTGAACACCACGCCGAAGGTAATCGTGTCCGCGGTCTCCGGTATGGCGCGGGTATTCCCCGTCAGCGTCGTGCTTGCCTGCCCGCCCGGGGTCTGCACGAACGTGTCGACCGCGGCACCCAGGCCGCCGATCTCGCCGGCATCGCGGCAAAGCGTGCGCAGCTGCGCCCGGTTCGCACCTGTGGTCCGCGCCACGCTCGTGACCGAGCAGGGATCGAAGATCTGCGGACTCGAGCCACCGCCGTCGAACAACTCGGTGAAGTTCGGCGCGCGGACGGCACGTTGATAGGACGCACGCGCCCGGAAGCTGTCGTTGATGGCCCAGCTCAGCTCGACCTTGTAGGCATCATCCGTGGAGCCGTCGGTCGCGATGTCGGTGATGGTGTTCTTTACGCTGCTGTCTGAGACGCGGTAGCCGAGGCTCAGCTCGAGGGCTTTCGCCCAGGAGGCGTTCGAGGCCAGCGGGATCAAGGCCTCGGTGAACACGTCCTTGAATGAATTCGTGCCGCTCGCTGGATCCTGCACGTTGAAGCCCGAGATCGGGCCGCCCGCCGAGCCCGGGTCGAGCCCGTAGCGGAAGCCGCGATATTCGGCGCCAAGCACGACCGAGACCGGGCCGGCCGGCATCTGGAACGCCTCGCCGGTGACGTAGGCCTGGACGATCTGCTGCTTCAACTTCGTCGTCAGTGTATTGCTGACTTCGAGGTAGTTCTGGCAGGCCAGCGAAATCGGCCTGCGACCGAAAGGATTGAAGCCGCCGGCGCAGGCGCTGGCACCGCCGTCAGCCGCAGCCAGCAGCCCGAGCAGGCGCTGGGTGTCGATGTTGCCCGTCTGGGCCTCCGCAATCTCGGTGCGGCCTTCCGAGGCATAGGCTTCCCAGCGCCAGGTGCCGCTGAACTTGCCCTTCAGGCCGAGCATGTACTGCACCACCGTGTTCTGGTAGTTGGACTGGCGCAGGCCCGCGTCCAGCGTGCGCTGGCGCATCAGGAACGGCTCAGTCGCGCCGGCGCCGACCAGTGCGGCGTTGTCGCCGGTGCGCGAGGCGAGCACCGTGCGGAAATCCGCCGGGATGAACGGGTTGGTGACCGGAACGATCAGCAGGTTGGCGATTCGCCCCATCGGCGCAACGAGCGACGAGGTCGCTTCGCCGCCGCTGCGGGTTTCGCCCGGTGCGGTCGTCGTGATCGTCGAGATCGGCGTCGGCGCCAGCGCCGATGCCGATTCATACTGGGTATAGCCGAACTGCGTGAACACCTCGATGCCGTTGTCCCATTCGTAGTTCAGCTTGGTCAGCATCGAGCGACGTTCGAGGGGCAGCGTCAGGATGTTGACGGCGTCGAAGTTGTACGAATAGACGTCGGGGAAGAGCCGGCTGTTGACCGCGAGGTCCACCGGATAGCGGTAGTTGCGCACGTCGAGCGGGCTGTTGAACACGCCGCGCGAGAACAATGTCCCGTCGAGGTTGAAGCCGATCAGGGAGCTCGAGGCGGGCACCGCGCCCGCGGCCACGCCGTAGCGGGCGAACACGCCGTCGACGGCGGCCTGGGTCGGATTGTTGCCGCTGGGGAAGTACAGGCCTTCCGGCAGGAACGAGGTGGTGGCCGTGGCGTTCGCCGAGAACGCGCGCTGGCTTTTGATCATGCCCTCGCGGTTGCCGTACTCGAAGCCGATCACGGCATTCCCGCGGTCGTCGGCGAAATTCGCGCCGAGGGCGGTCGATACCGTGTACTCCTGCGCATCCGATTCCTCGGTGCTGTTCGAGTAGCCGACGTTGATGTCGACGCCTTCGAAGTTGCGCTTGAGCTTCAGGTTGACCGCGCCCGCGATCGCATCCGCGCCGTAGGCTGCACCGGCGCCGCCGGTGATGACCTCGATGCTTTCGATCAGCGCCGACGGGATCGTGTTCAGGTCGACCGTCTGGTCGGACGCCGACACCATCGGGCGGCGACCGTCGATCAGCACCAGGTTGCGGTTGGAACCGAGGCCGCGCAGGTTGACGTTCGACTGGCCGTTGTTGCCCGGGTTGTTCGAGGTCGTGCCACCGGCCGGGTTCACGCCCGGCAGCGTGTTGAGGAAGGTGTCGAGGGTGATGTCCGCGTTCTGCTTCAACTGCTCGGCGGATACGGTCTGGATTGGGCTGTTGGCGATGAAGTCCTGCCGCACGATGCGGGACCCCGTGACGACGACTTCCGCGAGTTCGGAATCGCCGGCCTTGTCCTGCGCTAGCGCAGCGACATTGCCCAGCAGTGCTGCCGATGCTGCAACGCCGCAAACGAGCGTGCGCCGCACCGCGACCCTGATCGGGTGGTGAGTCGACATGGAGGCCTCCTGAAGGCTCAGTAACGTGTTGTAAGTGCTTTCCGTACCGTGGGCCGCATCGTCACAAAACCGACATGGCCCGCGGTTATGACGCGAACCCTACTCCCGCGGATTCTTCAGGAAAAGCTTTTTGACGAAAATACAACATCCATAGCGGGTGTTTTGCCCTTGCGGGCAGCATCCTGCGGCGCAGGAATCGTGGCAGACCCCCGGTTCTGTTTCTTTCTGTACACAGTTGATGTTGCGGTGCAATAGGTGTATGGAGCCCGCAACTGGGGCGCGCGCCAGCTCCACAGGCCCGCCCAAAGAGAAAAGGGCCCGGCACCTTGCGGCGCCGGGCCCCAGTCCAGAGTCAGGATCAGCGACCGGTGAACTTCAGCGTGACGCGGCGGTTCTGGAGCCGCCCCGCCTCGGTGTCGTTCGGCGCGATGTGCGCCGTTTCACCCAGGCCGATCGCGCTGACGCGGCCGGCGTCGACGCCCTTCGAAACGAGATACTCCCCCACGGCCTTGGCGCGGGCCTCGGACAGCGCCATGTTCGCCGCATCGGCGCCGCGATCGTCGGTATGGCCACGCACCTCGATCGCATAGGTGGGACGCGATTGCACGTAGCCGACGACCGAGTCGATCAGCAGCCGATCCGCTGACGTCAGCTGCGCCGACCCGGTGCGGAAGGTCACCCCGCGCAGCGTCAGCTCCTCGCCCGGCGGCAGGCGGCTGAGCTCGAGGAACTGCAGCGTCACGCGCCGGTTCTGCTCGCGGCTCTCCGGCGTGTCGTTCGACGTGATGTGCTGCATCTCGCCGAGGCCGACCGTGGTGAGGTCTTCCGCGCGCGCGCCCTTCGCCACGAGGTAAGTCTTCACGGCCTCGGCGCGGCGTCGCGATAGGTCCAAGTTCAGCGTCTCGCTGCCGACGTCGTCCGTGTGACCGCGAATCTCGACCTTGGTGCCGGCCTTGCCGATCGAACTGGCGGCGACCGAGTCGAGGATCAGCGCCGACTGCGGCGTGATCAGGTCCTTGCCGGTATCGAACACGACGCCGCGCAGGATGATCTCGCCGATCTCGCAACCGACGTCGTTGACCTTCGCGCCGGCGGGCGTGCCCGGACACTGATCCTTGCTGTCCTTCACGCCGTCGCCGTCCGCATCGCCATCGATCGGGCAGCCGAACTCATCGACCTTGGTGCCGGGCGGGGTGCCGGGGCAGCGGTCCTTGCTGTCGACCACGCCGTCGCCGTCGCTGTCGAGCTCACAGCCGTTGGCGTCGACCGGGGTGTTGGGCGGGGTGCCGGGACATTTGTCCATGTCGTCCGGAACGCCGTCGCCATCGCTGTCGAGCGGCGCCTTCGGTGCGATTTTGCCGCCCCAGGAATAGACGAGGCCCACGCCGACGAGGTAGTCGACTGGGTCGCTGCCACCCTTGGTGTCGACGCGGCGACCCGCGATCTCGCCGCGCAGCTGCACGTTCGTGCCCTTGTCGATGTTCTTGGCGAGGTCGGCCATCACGCCGACGCCGTACTTGAGGAAGTAGTCGGAGTCGCGCGTGCCCGGAATACGGGTCTGCAGCTGGCCGAGCCCCACCGTGATGTACGGGTTGACGGGCTGATCGCGGTAGAACACGCGCAGGGCGCTGATGTCGACGCCCTGGAACTTCAGCTTCCGGCCGCTCGCGGCATCGTGGCTGCTGCCGAACAGGCCGAGCTCGATGTTCCACTTCTCCGACGCCACGCCGCCGAACGCGAGCGCGAAGCCCGCGCCGTCATCGGCCTTGCGTGCGTCGTCGAGCCACACGCCCTGGATCTGGGGGGCGATGTAGAGGCTGCCGACGTCCGAGCCGGCGAGCACCGACTGACCGGCGAGCAAGGCGGTGCACGCCGCGAGGGCGAGGCCCAGAGGTTTCTTCATGACCGTGTCCTTCCGTTTCCGTTCAGGTTTGTTGCGCGCAAGCGCCGCGCGACCGGATTTGAGCGGCGGATGATACCTGAGGATGCGCGATACCTGCATTCCTTATGGAAAGTTGCGTGCGCCGCGGAATGTTGCGGTGACGCGACGGATGGCGGCCGGGCGGGGGCACTACGGGCCCGCTGAGCGAAACGCCGGGTGCTCGACGCGATCGCCGACCCGCAGGCCGCGACGCGCGGTCTCGCCCCCGCGCAACTCGAGCACGGCTTTCACGGGCTTGGGCCAGGACAGCGTCTGCAGCGAATGCGGGACCGTGCGTTCGAAGATTGCCGCGACCCGGCCGCGCGAATCGACAAAAAGCATATCGAGCGGGATGAAAGTGTTCTTCATCCACATGCCCCAGACGCGGCTCTGGCGCTCGACGAACAGCATGCCCTCCTCGGCGGGCAGGTCGCGTACGAACATCAGGCCCTGCTGCTGGCGCGGCGGCGTGTCGGCGACCCAGATGCGGAACACCTGGGCGTCGGGGCGCGTGGCTGAATGGATCGTCAGGGTCGAGCGCGGGAAGCTGGAGAGTTCGAGCAGCGCGGCGCCGCGTTCATCCTGGGCGGGCGCCGGCGTGCCGCAGAGCATGGCCAGCGCCAGCAGCAGCACCGCGGGAAGGTGCGGGTGCAGGGTCGTCTTCATACGTGACCTCGGAGGCGAAATCGAAACTCGTCACCAGCAGGCGAGCATCGCCGCTGAGCGTCGTGGCTGGGCCGATGCAGAATCCGCGCGCGACGATGCGCCAGCTGCGGCGCGCGCCGCCGAGAGCGCCGATGCGTTCCGCGCGCAACTCGTCGGTGGTGCAGCGTGCGTCACCGCGGGTTGCGAACAGGCGCTGCTCGCCTTCGAAAATTACCGTGAGGTTGGTCGGGCGCGCCAGCACCCGCACGCCTTCCGGCGCATCGTCGATGCCGAACACGAAGCGCAGGCGACGGCCGTCGGATTGCGCGGGGCCGGCAATCGTGACCCGCAGGCCGCGCCCGTCGGGCCGCGTGCCGCCCTCGCACTGCATCGCCGGGCTGCTCCAGGCGAGGTCGAGGTCGAGCGCGCCGCGCAGCCGTGCGCGCAGATAGCCGTTGTTGCCGGTGGCGAGGCAGGGGGTCGTGGGGGCGGGACCGGGGCTCGCCGGCGCCGCGGGTGGTGAGGTTGCGGTCGATGCGCCTGCGGCGATGCCCGTCGCCGCAGCGTTGGACGGTAGCGCCAGCGCCAACGTCAGCGACAACGCCAGCGCCACGCGAGACAGCGAACGGCGGTGCGGTGTCGCCGGCGCTGAAGCGGTGTCGGTCGGGGGCGTGCACATGTCGCCCGCACGCTAGCCACGCTGCCGGGCGCCGTCAATGCGCCGCCGCGGCAGCGGTGTCAACGGTGGACCAGCAGGACCTTGGCGAGGCGCGCATGACCGCGACCGATCGCGCGCGCGAGGTGCATCAACAGCGTCAGGACCAGCAGGCCGAGCAGCGCGATCACCAGCAGCCCGAGCGGATTCGCCACGAAGCCCTCGACGATCTTGCTGTGCACCTCGAGGCCGCCCGGGAGGTCGGCGCCCAGCAGTCGCGCGCCCTCGATCGCTGCACCGAGGAACATCCCGAGACCGAGCGACAGACCGACGACCGCGATGACGAACCAGGCTACGCCGAGCGGCAGCATCAGCACGAAGTAGGCGAGCGTGGTCCAGGTCCGCGGGTCGCGCAGCATCGCCAGGATGCGCGCGCCGAGGCCGCGGGCCGGTCCCGGATGCACGGGTCGGCGCGGCATGCGTTCGCCGGTCATGGCCTCGATCAGCCGGCCCTCGCCGAGCGCGATCACGCGCAGTAGGCCTATAAACCCGAGGAAAAACGGCACGCCGACGATCAATACGGCGAGGCCCGCGGACAGCGAGAGGCCGACCACGGCGAAGGTGAAATAGAAGATTCCGGTCGCCAGCGTCAGCAGCATGAAGAACAACGAGGTCCAGGCGCGGACGTCGCCGAACACGCCGAAGAAGCGGCGCAGTGGCGAGGCCGCCGGCGGACGCGGCGGCGGCGCCATCGCCACCTTCACCCGCGCCTCGGTGTCGCGGTAGGCCGCGGCCACCTCATCCGGCGCGCCGTACGTGGAGGCGATCAGCTCCAGCATGTCCGCCTCGGACCTGCCGGGGTTCGCGGCGAGTTCCGCGCGCAGGTATTCCTCGGCGTCGTAGAGTGCGTCCTGCATCAGCGCCGGGTCTTCGCCGGCGAGTTCGGCGCGCAGCTGTTCCAGGTACTGGTCGATCGAGCGCGGTGCGGTGCGGGTCATGACGACGTGTCCCCGGTGGCGGTGAATTGATCGACGAAATCGCGAGTGGTGCGCCACGCGCCCAGCCACTCGGCGAGCACCGTGCGGCCGGATTCGGTGATGCGGTAGTAGCGGCGCGGTGGCCCGGAATACGAGGGCACGATGCGGCTGGCGAGCAGGCCACCCGCCGACAGCGCCCGCAGCACGGGGTAGATCGTGCCTTCCTTGAACAGCGCCTCGCCGGCGCGGGCGCGCTGCAGGCGCTTGGCGATCTCGTAGCCGTAGAGGTCTTCCTCGCTGGCCGCGAGGACGGCGAGCAACACCAGCGAGACCAGGCCGCTGTTGAGCTCCTTCTGGAACTTGCGCGCTACACTATCGTCCATAGCACGATACTGTAGACTACACAGTATTAGAAAGCAAATAGTTGCACGAACACGTCTACGATCAGATACTTGCGCCGCTTGTCGAGGGGCAGGCACGCCGCCCGCGTGACGGATTCGCGGGCGGACTGGTCACAAACCTGCTGGTAGACTCGCCGCCCCTATGTTCCCCACCCTGACGCTCGAAATATCCCCGCAGATCCCCGCCCGCCTCGGGCGCCTGCCGGAACTCGCGAACAACCTCTTTTTCAGCTGGCACCGGCCCACGCGGGCGCTGTTCGAAGAACTCTCGCCCAGCCTCTGGGGCCAGGTGCGCGGCAACCCGCGGCAGCTGCTGCGCTGCCTCGACCAGGAGGCCCTGGATGCCGCCGCGGCCGATGGCGGCTACTTCGCCCGCTACGCCGAGGTGCTCGAGGCCTTCGACGACTACGTCAACGCGCCGCCCGTGTCCGGCGCGCCGCTGGTCGCCTACTTCTGCGCCGAGTACGGCTTCAACCACGGCTTCCCGATCTATTCCGGCGGTCTCGGCGTGCTCGCCGGCGATCACTGCAAGGCCGCCAGCGATGAGCGGCTGAACTTCATCGGCATCGGCCTGCTGTACGGGCAGGGCTATTTCACGCAGGTCGTCGACAGCGACGGCGTGCAGCACGCCGAATACAAGGACCACGATCCGCGCGACCTGCCGGTCGAGCCAGTGCGGGATGCCACGGGCGGCTGGGTCACCGTCGCCGTGCCGATCGCCGGGCGCCAGGTCGTCACGCGCCTGTGGCGCGCGCAGGTGGGGCGCATCAGCGTCATCCTGCTCGACACGAACTGCCCGGAAAATTCCACGGCCGATCGCGACATCACGCACCGTCTCTACGGCGGCGACGACGCGATGCGCATCCGCCAGGAAATGGTGCTCGGCATCGGCGGCGTGCGCGCGCTGCGCGCGATCGGCAAGCTGCCGGCGGTGTGGCACATGAACGAAGGCCACGCCGCGTTCCTGGTGCTCGAGCGGCTGCGCGAGGTGATGGTCCTGGGTCTCGAGCCCGATGTCGCACTCGAAGCCGTTGCAGCGCAAAACGCGTTCACGACGCATACGCCCGTGGCCGCGGGTCACGATGCCTTCCACCACGACCTGCTGCTCGCGCACTTCGGCGACTTCATCAAGGAGCTCGGCCTGCCGCTCGAGCGCTTCCTCGCGCTCGGCGCCGCACCCAGCAACCACGGCATGTTCAACATGACGCGGCTGGCGCTGAACGGCTCGCGCCACGTCAACGGTGTCAGCCGGCTGCACGGCCAGGTCTCCTCGCGGCTGATTGCGGACCACTGGCCCGAGGTGCGCCCCGACGACAACCCGGTCGGCTACGTCACCAACGGCGTGCACGTGCCCACCTTCCTCCACCAGAAGTGGGCGGAGTATCTCGACGAGGTTGCGGGCCCGCAGTGGCGGGAGAAGCTCTCCGACGTCGCGTTCTGGAAGGTGCTCGAACGTGTCTCGGACCGCGCGTTCTGGTCCTCGGGCCAGACCGTGAAGTCTGACATGCTGGCCTGCGTGCGCGATCGACTGCGGCGCGAGTTCGTGCGCAAGGGGCAGAGCGCCTCCCAGTGGCGCCACGTCGCGAAGATGCTCGACCCCTCGCGCCCCGACGTGCTGACGATCGGCTTCGCGCGCCGCTTCGCGACCTACAAGCGCGCCTCGCTGATCATGCGCGATCGCGCGCGCCTGGCGCGCATCGTCAACAACCCGGAGCGTCCGGTGGTGTTCCTG
Source organism: Pseudomonadota bacterium (assembly GCA_043748075.1). Taxonomy (GTDB): domain Bacteria; phylum Pseudomonadota; class Gammaproteobacteria; order Steroidobacterales; family Steroidobacteraceae; genus UBA964. The sequence continues at coordinate 49,284 of JAYTNX010000151.1, read as the reverse complement.
TTCGCTGGCAAGGCGCACCCCGCCGACCAGCCCGGACAGGCGGTGCTGCGCGAGATCAAGCAGGTGTCGCTGCAGCCGGAGTTCATCGGCAAGGTGGTGTTTCTCGAGGACTACGACATCCAGCTCGCGCGCTGGTTGGTGTCGGGCTGCGACGTCTGGCTCAACAACCCGATCGCACCGCTCGAGGCGAGCGGCACCTCCGGCATCAAGGCCGCGGTCAACGGCCGCCTGAATCTCTCGGTGCTCGATGGCTGGTGGGCCGAGGGCTACGACGGGCACAACGGCTGGGGCATCCCGCCGGTGGACGTGCAGGACCCGGGGCGCCGCGACCTGCTCGAAGCGGAGCTGATCCTCGACACCATCGAGGAAGAAGTCGCGCCGCTTTACTACACGCGCGGCGAAGGCGGCTGCCCGCACGACTGGGTGTCGCGCTCCAAGCGCGCGATGATGACCTCGATCCCCGCGTTCAACATGCGCCGCACCGTCGCCGACTACGCGCGCGGCATCTATGCGCCCGCAGCGGCGCAGGGCGCCCGGCTCACGGCGCACGACCATGCGGGGGCGCGCGCGCTCACCGAATGGAAACGCCGGGTTCGCGACGCCTGGCCGCGGGTGTCGGCGCGCGCCGTATCGGTGCCGACGCGCAGCCATCCGCGCGCCGAGCCACTGCGGATGCGTGTCGCGGTGCAGCTGGGCGGGCTTTCACCCGCGGACCTGCGCGTCGAGTTCATCGCGCGGCGGGTGCTGCCCGAGACCTCGCGCGAGTCGATCCCGCTCGCCTCGTATCGCGAGCCGCCGCACGCGCGCGACTGGCGCGAGCCGCTGCAGGCGACCGAGGAACTGGAGCCGGACGGTTCCGTGATCTACGCGCTGGATGCGCCGACGGTGGCCTGCGGTCAGTTCCAGGGCACGATCCGCATATTCCCGGCGCACGAGCTGCTGACGCATCCGTACGAGCTCGGGTTGATGAAGTGGATGGCGGGGGGCTGAGGCTGCGTCTGGAGCATGAGGTGGGCGTGTACAGATCCGTCAGACTCTGATAAAGGTCGGGAGACCCCGGCGTTGAAATGTCGTGGGGGCCTCCAGGCGATGGAGCGGCGTTGCACCGTAACGCGAGGTGCTTTTCATTATGGTCAACCATATCGAATCGAACCCATCGGTCATGATGGGTAAGCCCGTCGTCAAGGGCACAAGGATCACGGTCGAACACATACTGGAAAAGCTGGCTGCTGGCGAGACGATTGATCAGCTCCTGAACGCCCATCCGCGGCTCACCCGGGATGCGGTGCTTGCAGCAATCGAGTTTGGCGCCCGCGCGCTGCGCGCAGATATCGTTTATCCGCTTCCTGCGGCATGAACCTGGTGGTCGACGAAGGCGTCGACAAGCCTATCGTCGATGCCCTTCGATCTAACGGATTCGTCGTCGACTATTTCGCTGAGTCGGGCGCCGGAACTTCCGATCAGGAGATTCTTGCGGCGTCCAGCCAAGCTGAGACGTTGCTCCTGACCTGCGACAAGGATTTCGGCGAACTCGTTCATCGGCAACGAATGACGACGGCGGGCGTCGTTCTCATTCGGCTCGACGGCATTTCCGCTGCGTCCAAGGCAGAGATCGTGGTGAGGACAATGACCGGGCATGGCGCGGAAATGGCTGGAAAGTTCAGTGTCATTTCCCCGGGTTTACTCCGCATCCGGCGAGCGTAGCGATCGCCCTGTTTCGCGCGCTGCGCCGCCCGCACGCCGGCCTCGCCAAGGGGTGCTATTTCTGATACCTCTAGCACTCTAATTTTGCACTCTGGTCAGGGGCTGAAACATGATCGGTCGTAGAGAACTGTTCGGGGCCGCCGCCGCGACACTGGCGCTGGCCAAGACCCTGTCTGGCGACGTGGCGAAGGCCGCTTCGCCGGCGCAGGCCGCGGACGCCATTCAGAAGCTCGCGGCTCTCGGGCCGCGGGGCGCCGACGGGCGCCTGCTGCGTCTGGCCACGCTGGACCTCGAGAGCCAGCTGGATTTCACGCTGGGCTTTCGGCTGCTGCACAGCCGTCAGATCCGCGCCGCGTCGGTCAACGCGTTCGAGCGCGTGCTCGAGGCCGAGGGCATCGACCCGACCACGCCGCTGTCGGCCGATGAGGTGCGGGTTCTCGCCGAGAAGGATCCGGCAATCAACCTCGCGAACAAGACCTGGCTCGCGAACCAGCAGGTCACGTGGAAGACGCTGCAGGACCACTTCCACGGCAGCTCCGACTACTACCTGTCGGAACTCGAGTCGGGCGACAAGGCCGGCCCTGGCGCGCTGGTGCTCGCCCCGACGATGGACATTCCCGCCTATGCGCGGCACGAGATCCACATCCAGCCGGGCGGCTACGTCGGCGATCCGTTCGGTGGCTACGTTTATCACTACGGCACCAACAGCTTTTACATCAGCGTGCTGGGCCACAACGAGCAGGACCAGATCCACAAGGGCGTGGTCTCGCGACTGCCGGTCCCGGCGGACGGCAAGGTGCGGCGCATCCTCGACATGGGCTGCGGCATCGGCCAGTACACGGCGGCGCTGAAGGAGCGCTTCCCGGACGCCGAGGTCTGGGGCCTCGACATCGGCGCGCCAATGGTGCGCTACGCGCACATGCGTGCCGCGCGGCTCGGCATCGGCGCAAACTTCGCGCAAAAGCTGGCCGAGGACACGGGCTTCCCGGACGGCCACTTCGACCTCGTGACCAGCTACATCATGCACCACGAGGTCCCGGCGGTGAAAACGCTGGCGATCATCGACGAGGCGCGTCGGCTGACGCGCGCCGGCGGCATCTACTACCCGCTCGACTTCAACACCGGCGGCGTGAAGGCGCCGGGGCGCTCGATGTACGGCCGCTGGATGGATCACCGTTGGAACAACGAAGTGTGGAGCATGGAGTACCACTCCGTGCCGTTCAGCGACGAGATCGGGCGGCGGGGTTTCACGTCGGCGCGGACGCCGGCCGTCGCGCTGCCGGGCTTCGGCGTGCGGCACTTCATCCGCAATGCCTAGGCCAGGTCACGCTTCTGCTTCGCTGCCTTTGGGGGGGGCTGTAGCGAAGAGGCCTGCGCGGTAAGGTGGCGCAGGCGGGGAGCGTGCACGCGAGGGGATCTCGGGCGGGGACGCGAAGAGCATCCATGCGCTCGGAAGGGGCCATCCATGGCCCCTACGCCCCGCCCGAGATCCCCTCGCGCGCCCACTCCCCGCATTGGTCGTCGTGCGGCGCGGGTCGCTTCGCTGCCGCCTCGGCGAATTACAAGAGCAGCAACGTGAACGGCCGCGCCTGAGTTTTCAGAGTTCCCGTCGCTGACGCCGGCAGCGTGTCTGCATCGCGCTTAGCGAACGACGCGCGCGATGCGGAAACTGCGTTCGATGCCCAGGTCGAACTCGATTCCGAGACCTCTATGCGCTCGCGAAACGTTCGTGCGGGTGCCTTGTTGCGCGAACGATCGCTGACGATAGTGGGTAGCGTCCCGGGTTCGTGGAGTAAGAGCCTCCTGGCGGGGCGTAGGGGCCATGGATGGCCCCTTCCGAGCGCATGGACGCTCTTCGCGTCCCCGCCAGGAGGCTCTTACTCCAGGAACTCGGGACGCCACGCACCGCCACCAGCTCTCGGCAACCAGCAAGGCGCCCGCGTGAACAGGCGCTACGCGGGCGTCAGCACCAGCGCGCCGAGCGGCGGCAGCGTCAGGACGACGGACCACGGCTGGCCGTGCGTGGGCACGGCCTCAGCCTGCAGCATCCCCGGACCGTTGCCGATGTTGCTGCCGCCGTAAACCGCCGCGTCCGAATTCAGCTGCTCACGCCAGGCGCCGCCGCGCGGCACGCCCACCCGATATCCGTCGCGCGGCACCGGCGTGAAGTTCAACACCGCCAACAGCGCCTCGCCGCCCGCGAGTCGCAGGTACGACAGCACCGACTGTGCGCGATCCTCGCAGTCGATCCAGCGGAATCCCTCGGGCTCGAACTCGTGGCGGTGCAGGCGCGGGTCGGCGACGTAGAGCCGGTTCAGGTCCGCCACCAGTGCCCGCACGCCGCGATGCTCGTCGTGCTCGAGCAGCCACCACGGCAGCGCCACGGACGCGTTCCACTCGGTGGTCTGGGCAAACTCGCCGCCCATGAACAGCAGCTTCTTGCCCGGGAAGGTCCACATCAGCGCGAACAGCAGCCGCAGGTTCGCGAACTGCTGCCAGCGGTCGCCGGGCATCTTGTAGATCAGCGGTTTCTTGAGGTGCACGACCTCGTCGTGCGACAACGGCAGCACGAAGTTCTCGCTGTACGCGTACATCATGCCGAAGGTCAGCTTGTCGTGATGGTGCGGGCGGAAAATCGGGTCGAGCGCGAAGTAGGCCAGGGTGTCGTGCATCCAGCCCATGTTCCACTTCATCGAGAAGCCGAGGCCGCCTGATTCCGGCGGCCGCGACACCATCGACCAGTCGGTCGATTCCTCGGCGATCACGACCGCGCCGGGACAGCGGCCGTGCACGAGGGAATTCAACTCGCGGAGAAAGTCGATGGCTTCGAGGTTGTGGTTGCCGCCGTAACGGTTGGGCACGAAATCGCCCTGGCGGCGACTGAAGTCGAGATAGAGCATCGACGCGACCGCGTCGACGCGCAGGCCGTCGAAGTGGAACTCCTCCAGCCAGTACAGCGCGCTGGAGATCAGGAACGAGCGCACTTCATGGCGCTCGTAGTTGAACACCAGGGTGCCCCAGTCCTTGTGCTCGGCCTTGCGCGGGTCGGCGTACTCGTACAGCGCGCTGCCGTCGAAGTTCGCGAGCCCGTGCGCGTCGCGCGGGAAGTGGCCCGGCACCCAGTCGAGCAGCACGCCGAGACGCGCGCGGTGGCACTGGTCGATGAAGTAGCGCAGGTCGTCGGCGGAGCCGTGACGCGAGGTCGGCGCGAAGTAGCCGGTGGTCTGGTAGCCCCAGGAGTCGTCGAGCGGATGTTCGGTGATCGGCAGCAGCTCGACGTGGGTGAAGCCGCAGTCGCGCACCCAGGGCACCAACTGGTCGGCCAGCTCGCGATAGCCGAGGAAGCCGTCGTCCGCGCCGCGGCGCCACGACCCGAGGTGCAGTTCGTAGATGCTGACGGGCGCGTGCTGCCAGTCGAAGTGCGCACGCGCCGCCATCCAGTCCTGGTCGGTGAAGGCATGACCCGCGGGTGGTGCGACCACCGAGGCGGTCGCCGGCCTACGTTCCGTGGCGCGTGCCATCGGGTCGCTCTTGAGGTGCAGTGAGCCGGTGGAGCGGTTGCGGATTTCGAACTTGTAGATCTCGTGAGCGGCGACGCCGGGCAGGAACAGCTCCCAGACCCCGCTCGCGCCCCGCGAGCGCATCGGATAGCGGCGCCCGTCCCAGCGGCAGAAGGGACCGACCACGCTGACGCGCGCCGCGTCAGGGGCCCAGACCGCGAACAGCACGCCGTCGACGCCGTCGATGGCGACCGGACTCGCACCCAGAGTCTTCCAGAGGCCGAAATGTCGGCCCTCGTTGAAGAGATACAGGTCGTGTTCGGTCAACTGCGGAGCGCTGAACGCATAGGGATCGATGCGCTGCTGGCACAGGCCGCGCTCGTCCCACCAGGTCACCCGGTAGTGGGGCGGCAGGGCGGCCGTGTCGCCGCTCCAGGTGAAGAAATCGGTGCCCAGCACCCGAATGGCCTCGTGTCTGGCGTCCCGGATGCCCTCGAGTTCCACTCGAGCAACCATCGGCAGCTGCAGCAGCACGCGGATCCGACCGTCCGGAAGCCGATGCGGACCGAGCACACTGTGCGGATCATGGTGGGTGCCTGCCGCGAGCCGCTCGAGATCGGCGGCGACGGTGTCGAGCAGGTTCGGCAGCGGCGACGGCATTTGCCTAATATAGAGACTTCGCCGACTCTCCAGACCCGTATTTCCGGAGCTCCCTTGCGCACCACGAAGCAGCCCGCGCGCGCCTCCTCCGGCCGCTACGTCAGCCGTCTCACCAGCGGCACGCTCGCGGTGATCATGGCGGGAGGCCGCGGCGAGCGACTCGGGGGTCTCACGGCGCATCGTGCCAAGCCGGCCACGCCGTTCGGCGGCAAGTTCCGCATCATCGATTTCGTGCTGTCGAACTGCGTCAATTCGGGCATCCGGCAGATCAGCGTGCTGACGCAGTACAAGGCGCAATCGCTGATCCAGCACGTGCAGCGCGGCTGGAACTTCCTGCGCGGCGAGTTCACCGAGTTCGTCGAGGTGGTGCCCGCGCAGCAGCAGACCGGCGGCCACTGGTATCTCGGCACCGCTGACGCGGTCTACCAGAACCTCGAACTGATCCTCTCGCACCGGCCGAAGCACGTGCTCGTGCTGGCCGGCGATCACATCTACAAGATGGATTACGGCCCGATGATCGCTTACCACGTCGAGAAGGGCGCCGACATCACCGTGGGCGTGGTCGAGGTGCCACTCGACCAGGCGCGCTCCTTCGGCGTGATGACCACGACCGAGTGGAACCGGATCACGCGCTTCGCCGAGAAGCCGGACGAGCCGGATCCGATGCCCGGTCGCACCGACGTCGCGCTCGCCTCGATGGGCATCTACGTGTTCAACACCCGCCTGCTGGAGAAACTGCTGATCGACGACGCCGCCGATTCCGCGTCCTCGCACGATTTCGGCAAGAACATCATCCCCCACTCGATCGTCGACAAGCAGGTGTTCGCCTATCCCTTCCAGGACGTCAAGACGCGCGCCCAGAACTACTGGCGCGACGTCGGTACGATCGATGCGTTCTTCGAGGCGAACCTGGAGCTCGTGCACGTGAACCCGGAGTTGAACATCTACGACGAGGAATGGCCGATCTGGACCTACCAGGTGCAGCAGCCGCCGGCGAAGTTCGTGCTCGACGATGGCGAGCGCACCGGTTGCGCGATCAACTCGATGGTCGCGGGCGGCTGCATCGTTTCCGGCTCGGAGGTGCGCAGCTCGCTGCTGTTTTCGAACGTGCGCGTGGACGAGCGATCGCGGATCGACCATTCGGTGATCTTGCCGCACGTGCACATCGGCGCCGGCTGCACGATTCGCCGCGCGATCCTCGACGAGGGCTGCGAGCTGCCGCCCGGCACCCAGATCGGCGTCGATCCCGCGGCCGACCGGCATCGGTTCCACGTCACCGAGAAGGGCGTGGTGCTGGTGACGTCCGACATGCTGCGCGCACAGTGATTGCCGCCCCGCGAGCACCGGGCCCATGACCCCGCGACTTCCCGTGGTGCTGATGTGGCACATGCATCAGCCGCAATACCGCGACGCGTTGACTGGCGAGTACGTGTTGCCGTGGACCTACCTGCACGCCCTGAAGGACTACTCCGACATGGCGGCGCACCTGGAGCAGAACCCGGCGGCGCGCGCCGTCGTCAACTTCACGCCGGTGCTGATCGAGCAGCTGCAGGAATACGCGCAGCGCGTCGCGAAGCACCTGAGCAGCGGATCGCCCGTGCGCGACCCGGTGCTGGCCACGCTGACCGAATCCGCGCTGCCCGCCGGCGCCCAGCCGCGGCTAGAACTGCTGAAGGCCCTGCTGCGTGCGCACCGCGTGCACATGATCGAACGCTTCGAGGGCTTCGCCGAAATTGCGAGGCTGGCCGAGTCGCTGGCGACACCCGAGCGCATCGGCTGGGCCTCCGACCAGATGCTCTGGGACCTCGCGGTCTGGTATCACGTCGCCTGGCTCGGCGAGACGGTGCGCAGCGGTGATCAGCGCGCCCAGGACCTGGTCCGCCAGAGCCGTGGCTTTGCGCCGGCGCAGCGGCGCAAGCTCCTCGGCCTGGTTGCGGAGGTACTCGAGGGCATCGTGCCGCGCTATCGGGCGCTGGCCGTCGCGGGCCGCGTCGAGCTGTCCGTCACGCCCTACGGTCATCCGATCCTGCCGCTGCTCTACGACTTCCACGCTGCGCGGGAATCTCAGCCCGGCGTGCAGCTGCCGCGCCGCGCCGCGTATCCGGGCGGCGACGACCGCGCGACCTGGCACATGGCTGAGGCGATCCGCGTGTTCACCGACACCTTCGGCTTCCCGCCCACCGGCTGCTGGCCGTCCGAGGGCGCCATCAGCGCCGACGCGCTGGCATTGATAGACCGCTTCGGGCTTCGCTGGGCGGCGACCAGCGGGAACGTGCTGCGCAACAGCGTCTCGACCCAGCCGGATATGCCGGTAGTGCGCGATACGCCCTACCGCATGCCCGGGCAGACGCTCACCTGCTTCTTCCGCCACGACGGCCTCTCGGACGCAATCGGCTTCGAGTACTCCACCTGGCACGGCGACGATGCGGCCGCGCATTTCGCCAGCGAGATCGGCAAGCTCGCCGAGCACTACGCCGGCGATCCGAACCGCGTGCTGCTGATCGCGCTCGATGGCGAGAATGCCTGGGAACACTACCCGTTCAACGGTTACTACTTCCTGCGCGGCATGTACGCCGCGCTCGCCGCGCACCCGCGCCTGGAACTGACCACGCTGTCGGCCTGCCTGCAGCGCGATCCGCCGCTGCGACCGCGGCCGCTGCCGCGTGTGGTGGCGGGCAGTTGGGTGCACGGCACGCTCGCCACCTGGATCGGCGACCCGGCGAAGAACGCCGCCTGGGACCTGCTGTGCGAGGCCAAGGACGCCTTCGATCGCGTCGTCGTCGAGGGCCCGCTGGACGCGGAGCAGGTCACCGCCGCGGAGCGCCAGCTCGCGCTCTGCGAGAGTTCCGATTGGTTCTGGTGGTTCGGCGACTACAACCCGTCCGACGCGGTCGGGCAGTTCGACCGGCTGTATCGCCGCCAGCTCGCCAACCTCTACCGCCTGTTGAAACTCGACCCACCCGAGTTGCTGTCGCGACCGTTGTTCGCCGGCGGCACCGCGGGGACCGCCACCGCCGAACACGGTGGCACGATGCGACGCGCGAATGCCGGCTGATCTGGCCGGCCGACTCCCGGTCCTCGATCGGCGCCGCGGCGGCGTGCTGCTGCACCTGTCGGCGCTCGGGCCGGGCGCGCTCGGTGAGCCCGCGCATCGCTTCGTCGACTGGCTGGCCTCCGCCGGGTTCTCGGTCTGGCAGATCCTGCCGGTAGGACCGACCGGGCCCGACGGTTCGCCCTACTGGATCAGCTCCGACTGCGCCGGGCATGACGGTCTCGTCGATCCCACGCGACTGCCGGCGGCCCATGGCCCGCGCTGGGACGCCTTCCTCGCGGCGAGCGCCGACTGGCTCGATGACTACGCGCTCTACCGGGTGCTGCGCGCGCAGCAGGGCGGTGCGCCGTGGCAGGACTGGCCCGCCGGCCTTCGCGAGCGCGACAGCCTCGCGCTGCGCGACGCACGCGACGCGCACCCGGCGGCGATCCAGGCCCTGCGCCGGACACAGTTCGCGTTTCATGAGCAGTGGCGCGCGCTGCGGGCCCACGCGCACGGTCGCGGCGTGCGCTTGTTCGGCGACGTGCCGATCTATGTCGCGCCCGATTCGGTCGAGACCTGGGCGCATCGCGAACAGTTCCGGCTCGATGCCACCGGGCGCGCGACCCTGGTCGCCGGCGTGCCGCCCGATTACTTCGCCGAAGACGGCCAGCGCTGGGGCAATCCGCTGTACGACTGGGCGCGGATGGCGCGCGACGGCTTCGCGTACTGGCGCCGCCGAATGCGCCACCAGCTCGAGCGCTTCGACCTGGTGCGCATCGATCATTTCCGCGGACTCGAGTCCCACTGGGCGGTACCGGCGGACGCGGCCACGGCCCGCGACGGCGCATGGCTGCCGACGCCCGGCGACGCCCTACTGCAGGCGCTGGCGCAGGACCTGCCCGACCTGCCGCTGGTCGCCGAGGATCTCGGCGAGATCACGCCCGAGGTCGAGGCGCTGCGTCGCCGCTTCGCGCTGCCCGGCATGCACGTGCTGCAGTTCGCGTTCGACGGCAATCCCGACAATCCGCATCTCCCACACTGTCACGCCCCCGACGGCGTCGCCTACACCGGTACCCACGACAACGACACGCTGCGCGGCTGGCTCGGCGGCCTCGACGCCGAGACGCTGCAGCGCGTCGAGTTCTACCTGCGTGCCGCGCACTCCGAGATTCCGACGGCCCTGCACCGCGCCGCGCTCGGCTCGGTCGCGCGCCTCGCGGTGCTGCCGATGCAGGACCTGCTCGAGCTTGGCGGCGAGGCGCGGTTCAACACGCCGGGGACGACCGATGGGAACTGGTCGTGGCAACTACCGGCGCGCTCGCTCGATTCGGGGCTGGCGTCGTGGTTTGCGCGGCTCAATCAGGTTTTCGGGCGCGGCTGACCTTCAAGGTCTCGGCGGTGTCGGGCCGTCGAATCGAAGAGTAGCGGTCAGCGACGGCGCGGCTCGCACTCGATACCCTTTTTCATTCGCCGCCCGTTATCGGCTCGGTGAAAAAGGGTATCGAGCGCGAACCACGCCGACAACGGTCGGTAGTCGTCGAGGCGCGGGCCAGAGTCAGACGATGTCGTGAACGGTCGGGCACGGGCGAGGGCGTGGTCGAGGCGTGCAGGCCGGGAAGGCCAGTCCCGGATCTCGTCGCGGAGTGGGTCGCGGGCCGCGGCGTCTCGTGGTGCACCGAACCGGGTGTCTTCCTGTCGTGCCACGGCGACGCTGGGATTCTTCACTCCCGAAGCGCAGGCTACGCGGACGATCCGCATCGACTCCGTGATTGGCCTGAGTCTTCGCGGGTCAAAGTCGCACGCGAGGGTGGTCGTCGGGATGTGGGGATCGAGGGCTGTTTTCACCGAGCCGATAACGGGCGGCGAATGAAAACAGCCCTCGATCCCCGCGTCCCGACGTCGATGTTCCTGTCCGTCTTCGACTTGACGCAGAGCCTCCGTGCATCAAGCTGCCGTTCAGGATCGTTTGTTAGTATCCGCTCCGACAGTCTTGGAGAATCCCGATGAAGCTCCCAGCCCCGTTGCCACTCGCCGCGCTTTCGCTGCTGTTGTCGGGGTGCACGGCGTTCGCGCCGAAACTCGAGACGCCGACGCTGTCGATCGTCAAGGTCGAGCTGGTCAAGAGCGATCTGTTCGAGCAGCGCCTGCGCGCGCGCATCAAGGTCGAGAATCCGAACGACCGCGAACTTGCGGTGAAGGGCATCACCTACACGATTGAGGTAGGCGGCGAGGAATTCGGGCGCGGCATTTCTGGCAGCAGTTTCACGGTGCCGCGGCTCGGCGAGGCCGAGTTCGACATGAACGTCACGGCGAACATGGCCGGCACGCTGATGCGGCTCGCGACGCGCGCCCGCGAAGGCGGACGCTCGCCCGACACGATCGACTACCGGATCGTCGGCAAGGTGTCACTGGCGACCGGGCTGTTGCGCTCGATCCCGTTCGAGGATCGCGGCAGCTTCAAGCTGCGCTGAGGCGGCGGTACAGCGACTCGTACTCGCGGGTTTGCCGGTCCCACGAGAAATCCTGCGCCATCGCATTTCGGACCAGCCGTGCCCAGACGGCAGGCTGCGCGCGCAGGTCGAGCGCGGTGCGCATCGCCCAGGCCATCGCCGGGGCGTCGAAGTGTTCGAACACGATCCCGGTGCCGGTGCCGGTCGCGGGATCGAACCTCTGCACCGAGTCGGCGAGCCCGCCGGTGTGGCGCACGACCGGGATGGTGCCGTAGCGCAGCGAGTACATCTGGTTGAGACCGCAAGGCTCGTACAACGACGGCATCAGGAAGATGTCGGCGGCGGCCTCGATCCAGTGCGCCAGCTCGTCGCTGTAGCCGCGGTGGAAGTGCAACTGCTCCGGGAACCGCGTCTGCAAGTCGCCGAAGAAGTCTTCGTAGCGCGGTTCGCCGGCGCCCAGGACCATCAGGCAGGCGTCGCGCTCGGCCAGCAGCGCGGGCAGCGTGTCGAACAGCAGGTCGAAGCCTTTCTGCACGGTGAAGCGGCTGACGATGCCGAGCAGCGCCACGCCCGGCTGCTGTCGCAAGCCGTGGTGGGCCAAAAGGTAGTCTTTCAGCGAAGCCTTGACGGCGATGGAGTCGGCATCGAAGTGGCGCGGCAGGAAGCGATCGTGGCGCGGGTCCCAGTCGTCGTAGTCGACGCCGTTGAGGATGCCCCAGAGTTGCGCCGCGCGACCGAGCAGCACGCCCTCGAGGCCCATGCCGTACTGCGGCGTCATGATTTCCTGCGCGTAGGTCGGGCTCACCGTCGTGATCGCATCGGCATACAGGATGCCGTGCTTCAGCGCATTCACGCTTCCGGCGCGCAGGTCGTCCTGGTGCAGCCGCCCGGCATCGGCCGGCGCGAGGCCGAGATCCGGCACCTGCGCTGCGGAAAAGACGCCCTGATAGCCGATGTTGTGGATGGTCAGCACGCTGCGGGTGACGTCGAACAGGCGGTCCCAGGCGTACGCCGTCTTCAGCAGCAGCGGCGCGAACGCGGTGTGCCAGTCGTTGCAGTGCAGGATCTGAGGCGCCCAACCCCAGCGCTGGCAGGCCGCGAGCACGGCCCGGGTGAAGGCGATGAAGCGCAGGTGCTCGTCCGCATCGTCGGTATAGAGCGTCGGTCGCGCGAACAACCCGGGAATGTCGACGAACCAGACGCGCGCGCCGGAGCGCGGCAACTCGGCGGCCTGCAGCGAAAAACGCAGGTGGTGGGGGCCGAACTCGAGTGGCAGGTCCTGCAGCCCCTCGACCGGCGCCAGACCGAAGGCGCTGCGATCGACCTGCGCATAGAGCGGCAGGAACAGGCGCACGTCATGGCCGGCGGCGTGCAGATGTTTGGTGAGGGCGCCGGCGACATCGGCCAGCCCACCGGTCTTGGCGAACGGCGTGGCCTCGGACGCGAGCAGGCAGATCGATTGCGGCACGCGCCCCAGTTTACACGCGTCGACGCGCTATCATCGCGGCCCTTCCCGAGCCGTACCGATCTGTTCCGGGTGATCCAATGACCGTTCGCCGAGTTGTGCTCGTGGTCACGCTCGTGCTGCTGGTGTGTGGTGCCACGCTGGTCGGCGTGGTGGCGGCCGACTGGCCGTATCTGCGGCGTGTGGTCGCATCCGCGCGCTCGAGCGACCGGGGCGAATGGCCGGAAGAGCTCCGCGCGCCGGTGGTACGTCTCGACGGCGGCGGCAGCACCACGTTCTTCCCGACCGCCGCGCCGGGCGAGACGACGATCGACCCCGCCGCGCTCGACGCGGCGGCGCAGTGGGCCGAAGCGCAGGATGGCGTCGCGCTGCTGGTGTTGCACCGCGGCCGGCTGCAGCTCGAACGCTACTGGCAGGGTATGCGCGTCGATACCCTGTTTCCGGGCGGCGCGATGAGTCACTCGCTGCTGGGGCTGGTGTTTGGTGCGGCCGTCGCCGACGGGCGCCTTGCGCTGGACGACCCCGCGTCGAAGTTCCTCGACGAGTGGCGCGGCGATCCGCGCGGCGCGATCACGATCCGCCAACTGCTGCAGAACGTTTCCGGTCTTGCGGAAACCCGGGCCGATCCGCCCGATGCGACGCCGGGCGCAGGGCCGCTGGCGCGCGCGGTCGCGCTGCTGCGCGTGGCGACGCGCCGCGAGACGCGGCTGGCGTTCGGCGCCGATGCCGGCGCGGCCGCGCTGTCGTTCCCGCTCGAGCACGAACCCGGAGGGCGCTTCGCGCGGTCGGACGTGAACTCGCAGTTGCTGGGCCTGATCCTCGAGCGTGCCACCGGCACCGATCTGGAGCGCTACGTCGAGCAGCGACTGTGGGCCCCGCTCGGCGCGGGCGTCGGCGAGTTCCGGCTGGACCGCGCCCAGGGCATGCCGGTGCTGTCGGGCGGCTTCCGGGCGACGCCGCGCGACTGGCTGCGCTTCGGCGCGCTGCTCGTCGACGATGGCGTATCCGCCGGGCGCGCGTTGCTGCCGCGCGGCTGGATCGCGCGGATGGCGCGCGACACGTCCATCGTCAACCCGCGGTACGGCCTGCAGGTCTGGAGCGGTCGCGCCATGGCCGGCCGCCGCGACAACCTCGGCGCTTCGACTCAGGCCGGCGTGACGCGCGGCGAGAACTTTCTCGCCGACGACATCATCTGGATGGATGGTGGCGGCGGACGCAGCCTGTGGGCGATTCCGTCGCAGCAACTGGTGATCCTGCACCTCGGGCGCGCCGCGCAGGCCTGGGACGGCTCGGTGCTGCCGAACACGATCCTGCGCGGCCTGCGCGCGCCGGCCGTCCGCCTCCCCGCTGCGCCGCCACGGGCCGCGGACGCGACTTGAAGCCCCGCGACCTGTTCGACCTGCTGTTGATCGGCGCGATCTGGGGCGGTGCCTTCCCGCTGCTGCGCGTTGCCGCGCCGGCCTTCGGCCCTGTGGCCTTGATCGGCGTGCGGGTCGCGGTGGCGGCCGCGGTGCTGCTCGCGTTGCTGAAGTCCCCCGGCCGCCTGGTGCAACACGCGCGACCCCTGTTCGTGCTGGCGATGATGAATACGGCGATTCCGTTCACGCTGTTCGCCTACGCGACCCTCGGCATCACCGCGGGCACCGCCTCGCTGCTCAATGCGACCACGCCGATGTTCGGCGCGATCCTCGCCTTCGCGGTACTCGGCGAGCGTCTCACGGGCCTGCAGGTGTTCGGCATTGGGCTCGGCTTCGCCGGCATCGCATCGATAGTCTGGAAGGAGATCGGCACGCAGGCCGACGCCGCAGCATTGTCGGTGGCCGCGGGCCTGGTCGGCGCGGCGCTGTATGGGGCGGCCGCGACCTATGCGCGGCGTCGCCTCGACGGCGTCGACCCCATGGTCGTCGCGACCGGCAGCGTGGTCGGCTCCGCGCTGGTGATGGTCCCGGCCGCGGTCCTTGCCTGGCCGCAACAGAATCCAGGTGCGGACGCCTGGGGCAGTGCGATCGGGCTGGGGGTGTTCTGTACCGCGCTCGCCTACCTGCTCTATTTCCGCCTGCTGCCGCGGGTCGGCGCGGCGCGCGCGGTCACGGTCACCTTCCTGATCCCGGTATTCGGCATCCTCTGGAGTGCCGCGCTCCTCGGCGAGCCGCTGACCGGGGCGTTGCTGCTCGGCTGCGCCGTGGTGCTGGTTGGCACGGCGCTGGCGATGGGATTGCGCCCGCGACCAGCCAGCACGCCCGGGTCCGATGCAGCCTCCAGATGAACGACAGGCCGGTTCGCGGTCCGAAAACCGTTCGTCCCGGGCGATTGCTGCAGTGCATCGTGGGATAATTGCGGCATGTCTGAGACTCGAAACATCGTCACCACGGTCAGCGTGGTCGTCGCGGTCGTCTGCGCGGGCTGGGCCGTGTACGCGACGAAGCATGCCGGCGCGCCGCAGGCCGCGTTCGGTCCTCCGGGCATGGGCGGTGGCGGATCGCCGGGCATGGCCGCGTCGACTCGTCCCGGTGCCGGCCGGCCTGCGGCAAGCGGCACCGACCGCATGCCGGCCGACGCCGGTTCGCGCGGCGGCGCTCGCGGCGCTGCGGCCGGCGGCGGCATGCCGACCCCGGTCGTTTCGACCGCCGTGCGCGAGCAGCCGCTGGCGCGCGAACTGAAAGCGCTCGGCACCGCGGGCGCAAACGAAGCGGTCGAGATCACGTCCAAGTCCTCCAACATCGTGACGGCCGTGCGCTTCCGCGACGGCCAGCGCGTGCAGCGCGGTGCCGTGTTGGTCGAGCTCGACAGCGCCCAGGCGCGCGCCGACCTGGCCGCCGCCGATGCGGCGCTGACCGAGAGCACGAGTCTCTTCAACCGCAGCCGCGAGCTGCTCTCGACGCAGGCGGTGTCGAAGTCGCAGTTCGACCAGATCGAAGCGACCAAGAAAGCCAATGCGGCGCGAGTTGCCGCGGCGCGGGCCAGGCTCGAGGACACCGTGATCCGCGCGCCGTTCAGCGGCCGCGTCGGGCTGCGCCGCATCAGCGTCGGCAGCCTGATCAACCCCGGCGCCGTGATCACCACGCTCGACGACACGAGCGTGATGAAGGTCGACTTCGCGGTGCCGGAGAATTTTCTCTCGCAGCTGCGCGAAGGGCTGTCGCTGACGGCGGATTCCACGGCCTATCCGGGCCGGCGCTTCACCGGCCGGATCAGCAGCGTCGACTCGCGCATCGATCCGGTGTCGCGCTCGGTCACGGTGCGCGCGGAGGTGCCGAACCCCGAGGCGTTGCTGAAGCCCGGCATGTTCCTGAATGTCGAGATCGTGCGCGACCGGCGCAACGCGCTGGTCGTGCCCGAGGAAGCACTGGTACCCGAGCAGAACAAGCAGTTCGTGTTCGTGGTCGCCGACGACAAGGCGCAGAAGCGCGAAGTGCGCATCGGCGCGCGCCGCCCCGGCAGCGTCGAGATCCTGTCGGGTCTCGTGCTCGGCGAGCGCGTGATCGTCGAGGGCACCGTCAAGGTGCGTGAGGGCGGGGCGGTCCGCGACCTCGCGATGCTCGGGCCGCCGGGTGCCCCCGGCAGTTCACCACCCACGGGCGGTCGTCCGGGCGCCGGTCGCCCCGCGGGCAGAGCCGGCGGATGACCCTGTCGGATCTCTCGATCCGCCGGCCGGTGTTCGCGACCGTGCTGTCGCTGCTGCTGGTGATCCTTGGCGTGATGGCGGCACTGCGGCTGCCGATCCGCGAGTATCCCGACGTCAGTCGCCCGGTGGTCGGCGTCAGCACCTTCTATCGTGGCGCCAACGCGGCCGTGATCGAGTCGCGCATCACGCAGGCGCTCGAAGACGAGATCGCTGGCATCGAGGGCGTCGAGAAGCTCACCTCGTCGAGCCGCGACGAATTCTCGCGCATCACCGTCGAGTTCTCGATCGAGCGCGACCTCGACGATGCCGCGAACGACGTGCGCGAGCGCGTCTCGCGCGCCGCTGGCCGGCTGCCACCCGAGGCCGAAGCCTCGCAGGTGACCAAGGTCGACGAAGGCATGGACGCCGTCATGTACGTGAACGTCGCCAGCACCACCCGCGACGTCCTGGAACTGAACGACTACGTCGAGCGCTATCTGCTCGACAGTTTTGGCGCGATACCGGGCGTCGCGGCCGTGCGCAACGGCGGCGGCGGGCGCTACGCCATGCGCGTCTGGCTCGACCGCGAGGCACTCGCCGCGCGGCAACTGACCGTCACCGACGTCGAGAACGCACTGCGACGCGAGAACGTCGAGCTGCCGGCGGGTCGTATCGAATCGAAGGAACGTGAGTTCACGCTGCGCACCGACACTTCGCTGACCGGCGAGGAGGACTTCCGCAACCTGGTGATCGGCCGCGGCGTCGATGGCTACCTGGTGCGGCTCGGCGACGTCGCCGAGGTGCGCCTCGCCGCCGAGGAAGTGCGCTCGATCGCGCGCTCCAACGGCCTGCCGGGCATCAGTCTCGGCATCACGCCGACCTCCAAGGCCAACGTGCTCGATGTCTCCAAGGCGGTCCGCGCCGAGGTGGCGCGGATGCAGCCGAGCCTGCCGAAGGACATCCAGCTCGAGGTGAACCTCGACTTCACCGTCTCGGTGGTCGAGTCGATGCGCAAGGTCGTCACGGTGCTCGGCGAGACCCTGCTGATCGTGCTGGTGGTGATTTTCGTGTTCCTCGGCACCTGGCGTGCAACGCTGATTCCGGCGGTCACGATTCCGGTGTCGATCCTGGCCGGCGCGATGGTGATGGCGTCGCTGGGCTATTCGATCAATACCCTGACCCTGCTGGGCGCGGTGCTCGCGATCGGTCTCGTGGTCGACGACGCGATCGTCGTGCTCGAGAACATCGCAAGGCGCATCGAAGCGGGCGAGCCCTCGCTGCTCGCGGCGATCAATGGCAGCCGCGAGATCGGCTTCGCCGTGATCGCGACCACGCTGGTGCTGATGGCGGTGTTCGTGCCGGTTTCCTTCATGCCGGGTACCCTCGGCCGACTGTTCGGCGAGTTCGGCGTGACGGTCGCCGCCGCGGTGGGGTTCTCGGCGCTGGTCGCGTTGACGCTGACGCCGATGATGGCCTCCAAGCTGTTCGAAGGCGGCATCCATCGCGGCCGCGCCGCGCGCTGGCTCGACCGCGCGTTCCAGTCGCTGGCCGAGGCCTACGAGCGCACGCTGCGCGCGGCCATGTCCGGCGGGCGCCCGCTGGCGATCTCGCTCGGCGTCGGCGCGGTGACGGCTTTGCTGGTGTTGCTGATGGTGGCCGGCTGGCCCGTGTCGACGATGAAGCTGCAACAGGAGTTCGCGCCGGTCGAGGACCGCGCGATGATGCCGGTGTTGATCAGTGCCCCCGAGGGCGCGAGCCTCGCGAACCTCGACCGCTACCTGCGGCAGGTGGAGGCGATCATGTTCGACGAGATCAAGGCCGGCAACGCGCGCCGCGTGATCGCGCGCTCCGGCGCCTTCGGCGCGATGGGCGACGTCAACGCCGGCACCGTCTACATGCCGATGACGCTGTGGGACGAGCGCGAGGAAACGGCGCAGCAGATCGCGCAGCGCGTGCGCCTGCGCACCGCGGCCATTCCCGGCGTGCGCATCATCGTGATCACGCCGCCGGCGTTGAACATGCGCGGCGGCGGCAAGCCGCTGCAGGTCGTGATCGGCGGTGGCAGCTATGCCGAGCTCGCGCGCTGGCGCGACCAGATCGTGGCCAAGATCGAGGCGGAGAACCCGAAGATCTTCAATCTCGATTCCGACTACCAGGAACGCAAGCCGCAGCTGTCGGTGAAGATCGACCGGAACCGCGCGGCGGATCTCGGCGTGTCGCTGCAGAACGTCGGCCGCACGCTCGAAACCATGCTCGGCTCGCGTATCGTGACCACCTTCATGCGCGACGGCGAGGAATACAACGTCGTGCTGCAGGCGCGCGAAGAGGACCGCGCCACCGTCAGCGACCTCGGCAATCTCTACGTGAAGTCGGAGCGCTCGGGCGAGATGGTGCCGCTGTCGGCGCTGGTCACGGTCGAGGAGTCCGCGGGCGCGAGCCAGCTGAAGCGCTTCGATCGCCTGAGATCGATAACAATCACCGCGAACCTCGCGCCTGGCTACACGCTCGGCGAGGCGCTGCCCTATGTCGAGAACCTGATCCGCACGGAAATCCCCGGCGGTCCGCAGATCAACTACGACGGCGAGTCGCGCGAGTTCAAGGAGGCCGGCAGCAAGCTGTGGCTGACCTTCGGCTTCGCGCTGCTGATCGTCTACCTGGTGCTCGCAGCGCAGTTCGAGAGTTTCGTGCATCCGCTGGTGATCCTCGCGACGGTGCCGCTGGCGATCACCGGCGGCCTGATCGGTCTGTGGCTGTTCGGCGCCTCGATCAACGTCTTCAGCCAGATTGGGGCGATCATGCTGATCGGCATCGCCTGCAAGAACGGCATCTTGATCGTCGAGTTCGCGAACCAGTTGCGGGATCGCGGTACCAACTACATCCAGGCCGTCATCGAGTCCGCTTCGATCCGCCTGCGCCCGGTGCTGATGACCAGCTTCTGCACCGCCTTCGGCGCGATGCCGCTGATGACCGCCTCCGGCGCCGGCGCCGAGAGCCGCCAGGCGATCGGTGCGGCGGTGTTTTTCGGGACGGTGTTGTCGCTGGCGCTGACGCTATTCGTGGTGCCGGCGTTGTACGCGCTGCTGGCGCGCAATACCCGCTCGCCGCACTACGTCAGCGACCTGATCGACCGGCTCGCGAGCCGAAGCGCGCCGCCGTTGGCCCAAACCGCGACCGCGATCGCCACTGCGCCGGTGCCGGCTCCGGACGGCGCCCTCGGCGGCCAGCCGCCCGGCTCGCCTGCCGGCTGATCCGGCAGCCGGCGGATCCGCCCATCGGTGCAGGAGATCGCATGACACTCGCCCTCTGGTGCCTGATGGTCGCTGCGCTGCTGCCGGTCGCCTGCGCCGGCATCGCCAAGTGGGGCTTCCGCGGTTTCGACAACCACAACCCTCGCGACTGGCTCGCGAAGCAGCAGGGCTGGCGAGCCCGCGCTCATGCCGCACAGTTGAACTCCTGGGAGGCGCTGGCGATCTTCGCCGCGGCGGTGCTGAGCGCGCATGTGGCCGGCGCGCCGCAACGCACGGTCGACGCCCTGGCGATCGCGTTCGTCGTTGCCCGGCTCGCCTACATCGGCAGCTACCTCGCCGACCGCGCCTCGCTGCGCTCGCGGGTCTGGGTCGTGGGGCTCGGGCTGTCGATCGCGCTGTTCGTCGTCAGCGCCTGAGCGCCGGGCCGTCGCGACCGGGGATTCTGTTGCATCGCAGCATTCCAGCGGCCCCACAACTCGACCGCGCTACGGTGTCAACGGGGGAGTTGCGTTTTAAGCTTCTGATTCACAACGAATCTATGTCGCCTCGAAGGGGCTGGAGGCCACCTCCAAGGTAGACTGGGAGCCGTTCACCCAGTCGGCCCCCCTCGGGCTTCGACGGAAGCCATGGCCCTCTCTCCCTACAAACAGCTCGAGCAGGAGTGGAAGCGTCTCCACGCGTTCCGCGGCGCGATGTCGCTGCTGCGCTGGGACGCGGCGGTGATGATGCCGCGCGGCAGCGCCGACGTCCGCGGCGAGCAGCTCGCCGCTCTCGAGACCGAGTATCACGGCCTGTTGACCACGCCGAAGGTCAGCCGGCTGCTGGATCGGGCGCAGGCGAGCGCGCCATCCCTCGAGGACTGGGAGATCGCCAACCTGCGCGAGATGCGCCGCCAGCGCGACCACGCGATCGCCACCCCGGTGGCGCTGATCACGCGGCTCGTGAAGGCCACCGCGCAGGCCGAGGTGCGCTGGATGGAAGCGCGCCAGCAGGGCAAGTTCGAGATCTTCGCGCCGCACCTCGAGGAGGTGCTGCACCTGGTTCGCGACAAGTCGGTGCTGCTCGGCCAGGCGCTGAACCTGCCGCCGTACGACGCGCTCGCCGACGCCTTCAGCCCCGGCATCTCCACCACCGAGATCGAGGCGCTGCTCAAGGCCTACGCGCGCCGCCTGCCGACGCTGGTCACCAGCGCGATCGAGGCGCAGGAGGCGCGCCCGATCCTGCCCATCGCCGGCAAGTTCACGCCGAGCCGCCAGCGCGCGCTGATCACCGAGGTGCTGAAGGCGATGGGGTTCCCGTTCGAACGCGGCCGGCTCGACGAGAGCACGCACGCCTTTACCGAAGGCGTGCCCGGCGACATTCGCATCACCACGCGGTTCGACCAGTCGGACCCGTTCGTCGGGCTGCTCGGTGCGCTGCACGAGGCCGGTCACGCGATGTACGACCTCGGTCTGCCGCAGGGCTGGCTCGACCAGCCGGTGGGCCAGGACCGTGGCATGGCACTCGAGGAGAGCCAGTCGCTGCTGCTCGAGATGGTGATCGGCCGCAGCCGGCCGTTCGTGCGCTATCTGCGGCCGCTGCTGACGAAGCACTTCGGCGTCGCCGGGCCCGAGTGGGATGAGGACAACCTCTGCCGGCTGTTGACCCGCGTGCGCCGCAGCCCGGTGCGCGTCGATGCCGACGAGCTCACGTATCCGCTGCACGTGATGCTGCGCTTCGAGCTGGAGAAGAAGCTGCTGTCGGGCGAACTCGCCGTGCGTCACCTGCCCGAGGCCTGGAACGTAGCGATGGAGTCGCGACTCGGCGTGCGGCCGGCGAACGACGTCGAGGGCGTGCTGCAGGACATTCACTGGGCGCTCGGGTCCTTCGCCTATTTCCCCTCCTACGCGGTCGGTGCGGCGATTGCCGCGCAGCTCGCGGAGGGGCTGCGCGCCGACGTGCCGACCTTCGACGAGCAGGTTGCCGCCGGCGATTTCTCCGGGCTGTTCGGCTGGCTGCGCAAGAACGTGCATGGTTACGGTGCCAAGCTCACCGCGCAGGACCTGATCAAGCAGGCCACCGGCCGACCGATCTCGGCGCAGTCGGCGCTGCGCTATCTCGAATCCAAGTATCTCGCCGAAGTGCCGGCCTCCAGCGCCGCCGCCTGACGCGCGGCGGGGCGCTAGAATCGCCAACATGGACGCGCCCGCGATCCCGGCTGACGCCCCGCGCGGCGCTGGCGCCACCGGATCCTCCAATACCTTCCGCAAGCTGCAGGCTCACCTGCGCAGCCTGGTCGGCAAGGCGATCGCCGACTATCGGATGATCGAGGACGGCGACAAGGTGATGGTCTGCCTATCGGGTGGCAAGGATTCCTACACGCTGCTCGACATCCTGCTGTCGCTGCAGCGCAGCGCGCCGGTGCGGTTCGAGCTGGTCGCCGTCAATCTCGACCAGAAGCAGCCGGGATTTCCCGCGCAGGTGCTGCCCGATTATCTGAGCGCGCTCGGCGTGCCCTACCACGTGATCGAGCAGGACACCTACCGCGTCGTCAAGCGCGTGATCCCGGAAGGCAAGACGATGTGCGGCCTGTGCTCGCGGCTGCGACGCGGCGCGCTCTACCACTGGGCGGCCGACAACGGCATCACCCGGATCGCGCTCGGCCACCATCGCGACGACCTCGTCGAGACGCTGTTCCTCAACCTGTTCTTCGGCGGACGGCTGAAGGCGATGCCGCCGAAACTGCGCTCCGAGGATGGCCGGCACGTGGTGATCCGCCCGCTCGCCTACGTGCCGGAGCGCGAGATCGCGCGCTACGCGACGGCGCGGCGTTTCCCGATCATCCCCTGCACGCTCTGCGGCTCGCAGCCGAACGCGCAGCGACGGCTGGTCGGCCAGATGCTCGAGGCCTGGGAGCGCGAGTATCCGGGACGCACCGAGTCGATCTTTTCCGCGCTGTGCAACGTGGAGGCGTCGCATCTGGCCGACCCGAAGTTGTTCGACTTCGCTTCGCTGGCGCGGTTGCGGTGAAGTTCCTGCGGCGCTTCACCGGCGGCGGCGCGGAGCCGGGGCCGCAGCGGCCGCTGCCGAACACCTACTGGGTGCAGCCCGGCCATCTGCTCGCGGGCGAATACCCGGGCTCGCCTGACGACGAGGACATGGCGGAGCGACTCGCGAAACTGGTCGCGTCCGGCATCGACACCTTCATCGACCTCACCGAGCCGAACGAGCGCGAGCCCTATGCGCCGGCGCTGCCCGCCGGTGTCGAGCACTACCGCCTGCCGATCCAGGACCACGGTGTGCCGCATTCGCCCGACCACATGGCGGAAATCGTCAGTGCGCTGGAGCGCGTGCTGTCGCGCGGGCGGCGGGCCTATGTGCATTGTCGTGCCGGCATCGGCCGTACCGGCATGGTAGTCGCCTGCCATTTGATCGCGACGGGTCGCACGCCCGACGAGGCATTGCTCGAGCTGAACCGGCTGTGGAAACAGTGCGCGCGCTCCGCGGAGTGGCGCCGCGTACCCGAGACCGACGAGCAGCGCGACTTCGTGCAGCAGCAGGGAGCGGCGGTCGCACGGATTGTCTCCGGGGGCGAGCCGCTGCCGGAGGAAGAGGCGCTGGATGCGGCGCGGCGCCTGCGTTCGCGGTTCCAGGGCACGATCTTTGGTCTCGCGACGGGCGATGCGCTGGCCGCGCCCACGCAGATGCTGCACCGGGGCAAGTTCACGCCGGTGCACGACCTGATCGGCGGCGGCAACTACGATCTGCCGCGCGGCGCGTGGACCGACGACACCGCGATGGCGCTGTGCCTCGCCGAGAGCCTGCTCGACAAGCACGCCTTTGACCCGCGCGACCAGATCACGCGCTACACCCGCTGGCAACAGCAGGGCTACCAGTCCGCGACCGGCCAGTGCATCGGCATCACCGCCAGTGTCGCGCGCGCGCTGGCCGCCGCGCAGTGGCGTCGCCAGGCCTTCGCCGGCTCGCACGACCCGGCGAAGCTCGACCCCGACCCCCTGACGCGCGTCGCGCCGCCGGTGATGTTCTGGTTCGCGAACCGACAGACCGCGATCGAACGCGCGACCGAGGCGGCCCGCGCCACCTGTCAGGCGCCTGATGTGCTGGCCGCCTGCGGCCTGCTGGCCGCCCTGCTGCATGCGGCACTGTCCGGCCAGTCCAAGGAGCAGTTGCTGCAGCCGCCCGAGCCCGGCGGCGCTCGCGCCCGCGCGGCCGGGCGGGTCGGGGCGATTGCCGCCGGTTCGTATCGCGCGCGAAGCCCCGACACACTGCGACCCGCGGGCGACGCCTTGGACCTTCTGGAGGCGGCACTCTGGGCCTTCCATGCGCATGCCAGCTGGCGCGAGGGCGCGTTGGCCGCGGTCAACCTGGGCGGCGCCTCCGACGTCATCACCGCGATCTACGGCCAGCTGGCCGGTGCCCACTACGGTTTGCGAGCCATACCGTTGGCCTGGCGCCACAGCCTGGCTCGCGGCAAGGACCTCGAGGACCTGGCCGACCGGCTGCTCGCCGAAGCGATGGTCGGCCTCGGCGAGCTCACGTAAGCTCCAGCGGCAACAAGAACTGGCCCGGCCCCCCAGGGGTCGCGGCGGTCAGGGGTCCCTCAAGTGCCCACGCGCTCTTCGGACTGGTCCCGCCTGTCCGACGCTGAACTGTTGAAGCTGCGCTTCTGCGACCTCGGTCTGTCGACGGTGCGCCGCGCGCCGCTGAAACGCGCCATCCGTCGGCTGTATGCCGAGCTCGATGCGCGCGGCATCACGTTCAAGCCGCACGTCTGGATCTCCGAGGAATGGTTCTCGCCCGACGGCGTGCCGGGCATCGCGATCCCGTTCTATCTCGCGCATCCGCGGCTCGAGCGGCTCGAACGAAACATGACCCGCGAAGTGGAGGGCGGCAACAGCAAATGGCTGATGCGCATCCTGCGCCACGAGGCCGGTCACGCGCTCGACACGGCGTATCGGCTGCGTCGTCGGCGCCGCTGGCGCGACGTGTTCGGCCCCGCCTCGTTGCCGTACCCCGACCGCTACCGCGCGCGGCCCGGCAGCCGCCGCTATGTGCACCATCTCGGCGGTTGGTATGCACAGGCGCATCCCACCGAGGACTTCGCCGAAACCTTTGCCGTCTGGCTGACGCCGCGCTCCGGCTGGCGTCGCCAGTACGCCGGCTGGCCGGCGCTGAACAAGATCGAGGTCGTCGAAGAGATGCTCGCCGAGGTGCGAGATACCGCGCCGCGGGTGCGCTCGCGCACGCTGATCGAACCCGCATCGAGCAACACGATGACGCTCGCCGAGCACTATCGCCGCAAGCTCGCGCAGCGCGTGCGCCATCGCCGCAGCCTCTCCGACGAACTGCTGTCGCGGGTGTTCACCGACCGTCGACCGGCGCGCAATGCGCTGCGCGCCAGTGCGATGCTGCGCGCCGGCAAGGCCCGCCTCGTGACAGCATTGGTGCGCGACCTGGGCGTGGAACGGTATAGTGTGTACCAGATACTGCGGCTGGGCATCGAGCGCAGCGAGAAGCTCGGGTTGTACGTGCGTGGCAACCGTCGCGATGCGCTGCGCAATGCCCACTGGCTGCTCGCGCGCCTGTTGCGCCTGTACAGCCAGGCGGAGAGTCCACAGCTCACGTTATGAAGAAGCTCCGCATGCTCGTCGTGGTCCACGCGAGCCTCGTTCCCCCCGAATCGCTCGAAGGGTTCACCGACAAGCAGGTCGACGAGTGGCGCACCGAGTACGACGTCATCACGACGTTGCGCGCGATGGGCCACGAAGTACGGGTGCTCGGCGTGCTCGACAGTCTCACCGAGCTGCGCGTCGCGATCTCCGAGTGGCAGCCGGAGGCCGTATTCAACCTGCTGGAGGAATTCAACGGCATCGTCACCTACGACCAGCACGTCGTGGCCTTCCTCGAACTGATGCAGCAACCCTACACCGGCTGCAATCCGCGCGGCCTGCTGCTGTCGCGCGACAAGCCGCTGTCGAAGCAGCTGCTGTCCTACCACCGCATCCCGACGCCGCAGTTCGCGGTGCTGCGCCGGGGCGTGAAGCTGCGGGTGCCGCACAAGCTGAAGTACCCGCTGTTCGTGAAATCCACCTCGGAGGATGCGTCGCTCGGCATCGCGCAGGCCTCGGTGGTCGAGGACGCGCACAAGCTGCGCGAGCGCGTCGCGTTCGTGCACGACCAGTTGAAGTCGGACGCACTGGTCGAGGAATACATCGAAGGCCAGGAACTGTATGTCGGAGTGCTCGGCAACGAGCGGTTGCGGCGTCTGCCGGTCTGGCAGATGAAGTTCGGCTCGATGCCCGAGTCGCTGCCGGCGATCGCCACACGCAAGGTCAAGTGGGACCGTCGCTACCAGCAGAAGTACGGCATCACCACCGAGGCGGCGCACGATCTGCCGCCCGCGGTCGTGGCGCAGCTCGACCGGATGTCGCGACGCATCTATCGCGCGCTCGGCCTGTCGGGCTATGCGCGCATGGACTTCCGCGTCAACGCGGCCGGACAGGTCTACGTCCTGGAGGCGAATGCCAACCCCAACCTCGCCTCGGCGGAAGACTTCTCGCAGTCGGCACTGTCCTCGGGCATGGGCTACGATGAACTGCTGTCGCGCATCATCACGCTCGGTTGCGACTACAAGGCGGAATGGCGGGCCTCCTATGGTTGAGATCCGACAGTTGGAAAACGGAGTGCCCGAGCCTTCGACCGCGCGACATGGCCTCGCAAGGCGCGGTCTCTGCGCCACCAGCGGACAGGGGCCGCTCGGCCGGGTGCTGGTCGGCCTGGTGCTGGTCGGCCTGGTGCTGGTCGGCTCGTTGCTTGCGGGCTGCACCAACGACGTCAAGCTGCGAAAGGCCGAGCTGCTGCAGCTCGCCAACATCCTGCCCGGGCGCTACGACAACCGCGAACAGGTACCGGGCGACGGCAGGTCGCCTGCGGGTGGCGCACAGATCGCACTCGAGCTGAATGTCGTGCCGATCTATGCCCCCTTCCTTTCTGATCACGTGTTCTACCTGCAGGAGAGTGCGCTGGGCGATGCGCGCCGCGTGCTGTCGCAGCGCCTGCTCGTGTTCGACGTGTCGGGCGAGGCGCGAATCCTGCAGCGCGTGCTCGGTTTCGCGGAGCCGAACCGCTGGCGGGACGGTCACCTGAACACGGATCTCTTCAAGGGACTGATGGGCCAGGACGTCGGTGCCGCCGCGGGCGCCTGCAGCCTCGAGTGGACGCTCGGGGCGCAGTCCTTCACCGGCAAAGCCGTCGCGCCCGGCACCTGCATCGGTGTATCGCGCGCCGAGCTCACGGGGGCCGGCCTGACGTTCGCCGAGCCGGAGCTACGATTCACCCGGCGGCGATAGCCTTGCCGTCGCGCGTGCAGCGATGAGTGAACCGGGCTGGGTCGACGCGGGCGCCATCACGGACTTTCCCGATGGAACGCTGCGCGAAGTGGCGGTAGAGCGCCTGCGCTTCGCGGTGTCGCATCGCGACGGGCGATTCGGCGCGATCTCGGGCGTCTGCAACCACGTCGGCGGGCCGCTCGGGCAGGGGCGTCTCGACGGCGATTTCGTCGTCTGCCCCTGGCACTACTGGAAGTTCAATCGCGTCGACGGACGCGGCGAGCCCGGCTATGAGGACGACGCCGTGCCGTCGCACCCGGTGCGCGTGGCCGACGGGCGGCTGTGGATCGGCCGCGAGCCTGCGACGCGCCGCCGGCGCAAGCCGCATGCGCCCCATCCGCTGGCAAGGTCACCGAAACGCGAGGAGGGCCCAATCCGCATCCTCGGGCTCTCCACCACCGCAATGACGGCGGGCGAGCCGCGCTACAGCACCTCCGAAGACCTGCTCGAACACGCGCTGCGAACTGCGGCCGTCACGCAAGGCTGCGGCACGAAGATGATTCGCATCCGCGAGCTGAAGTTCCGCGAGTGCGAGGGCTTCTACTCGAAGTCGGCGCGAGCCTGCACCTGGCCCTGCTCGATCACCCAGATGGATGCGAGCGACCAGATGGACCAGGTGTACGAGGGGCTGGTGCACTGGGCCGACGTGATCCTGCTGGCGACACCGATCCGCTGGGGTGCGGCCAGCAGCCTGTACTTCAAGATGGTCGAGCGGATGAACTGCATCCAGAACCAGGAGACCATCGCCAACCGCCACCTGCTGAAGAACAAGGTCGCGGGCTTCATCGTCACCGGCGGCCAGGACAACGTGCAGGCCGTCGCCGGCCAGCTGCTCGGCTTCTTCGGCGAGATCGGCTGCCAGTTCCCGCAGTTCCCCTACATCGCCCATTCGCGCGGCTGGAGCGCGGAAGACATGGAGCAGAACCAGCTCGCCGTGCAACATTCGCCGATGCTGCACGAGGGCGCCGCGGCGCTCGCACGCCGCTGCATCGAGATGGCGCAGATGATGGTGTCGTCGTCGCTCGGCGAGCATGCGCTCACGCGCGGCGGTCGCAAGGCGGCGCGGCTCGACGATGGGGCGCCGCTGGCCGACAATTGACTACGGATGGGGTGAGGTTGGCCGCTCGTTGACGCAAACCTGGGGTGGTCTAAGTTCATCACATGAGCGACCTGACGATCTGGACCCTCGACTGGGTGCCCGAAAAGCCGCGCGGCTTCGTCCGCGACATACGGCTTCGGTGGGCTTGCGAGGAGGCGGGACTTCCGTACAGCGTGCGAACAGTCCCATTTGAAGGCCGAGAGACCAATCACCTGTCGCGCCAGCCCTTCGGTCAGGTTCCATTCCTGACTGACGGCAAATTGGAGATCTTCGAGAGTGGCGCCGGGCTGCTTCATTTGGCGCGGATGAGCGAGAAGCTCATGCCGCGCGATCCTGCAGGAGAGGTCGAAACGACGCAGTGGATCATGGCTGCCCTCAACTCGATCGAGGTGGTGACGGTTCCATGGTGGGTTCTGGAGATTGCCGGGGCGAAAGACAATGGTCTTGCCGGGTGGTTCGCGAGCCGTCTTGATCACATGGAGAGAATCCTGAGTGAGCGCGAGTGGCTTGCGGCCGATCGTTTCACCGCTGCCGACCTGCTGATGGCCGATGTCCTCCGCGTTGCAAGAGTCCGCGCTTTCGGCAATCGACCTGTGACCGAGACCTATGTAACCCGCGTGACGAACCGACCGGCGTTCAGGAAAGCGCACGCTGATCAAATGGCTCATTTCGCGGCTGCGGACGAGCGGAGGTCGGCTGCCGGCTAGAGTTTGACGCACGAAATTCCGGGAACTCCATGCTGCGCGTAACGAATTCGCAAACTCCTAAACTTTTCGGTGGAGTACTTCGTTGTGGCGGAGCCACGCGCGCGGGCTAGGGCACTACGTTGAACTGATTCGTTCGGCGGAGTAGCGTAGAGTCTTGCGGACGACTGGCGACGCTAGGGTGGAGTTCACCACCGGGAAGTTCGCACCACAACTGATACTGCCGCTCGCCTGGGCAACCCACTCGTTTTCCGTCGAGGAGTTGCCGCATGTCTGAGATTCCTGCGACCTTGTCGCCGACCAACGTCTTCCACGTCGCGGTGCTGCTGTATCCCGGCGTCACCCAACTGGATTTCACGGGACCGCTCGAGGTTCTCCAGCGTGACCCGAGAGTGCACATCGATCTCGTCTGGAAGGATCTCGATCGGGCGACCACTCACTGGGCCCACATGCAGTGGCTCCCGTGTTTCGGCGCGGTCCCGGTGCAGGAACGAGTGGTCATCGACCGCAATCGCATCACCGGTGCCGGCGTCAGTTCGGGGATCGATTTTGCGCTGCGTGTGGTGGCGACAATCTGGGGCGCGCGACGCGCGCAGTCGGCGCAGCTGAGCATGGAATACGATCCGCAGCCGCCGTTCGACGTGGGTTCACCCGCGAAGGCGCCCGACGAACTGGTACGGTCGATGCGGGAGCTGCTGGCGCCGTTGGCGGAGAAGACTGGCGTGGCCGTGAGGCACGCGGCAGCACGACTGCACGCGAGATGATGCCGGCACCAGCTCAGCGGGCCGAACGGCCCGCGATGTCATCAACCCAGAATGCTCGAGGATGCGTGGCGATTTGCCCTGTCGGCCAACGGCAGACGAGCGATTGCCAGGTGCTTGGCCAGAGTGGACGGCTTGAACGGGCTTGCGGGGTTCACGGAAAGCGTCTGAGTGGCCGGGTGTATGACGAGGTCCATCATTTCCATGGGCACTGCGCCGAACAGAGGCTCGTCACCCATCACCAGCGCCGACAAGGCGCAGTGGCGACCAGCGAAAGTGACGCGTACCGGGTCGATCATGGGGACCTTGCGTCGTGAACCATCGGCCAGCGTGACCTCACACGTTGCGACCTCGGTGATGTCGAAGCCGAGTTGCAACGCGACGTGTTCCGGTACGGTCAGGAACACGGAGCCTGAGTCAACCAACGCGCGTACGCTCATGCGGCGACGGTTCAGGTAGTTTTCCAGCCCAATTTCTGCGTAAGCGATGCCCATGCGACAGGTTAGCGATTCCCGACGGTGATCTGCAACGCGCATTTCGCGGCTGTTCGGTCGCTTTCACGTGGGAGTGGCGAGGCCTGGAATCGTCGTAGTCGCGTCCCGCACCCCATTCAGGCTGGCGTCCCGGGCAGGTCACGGCGCACCAGTGCATACAGCCGAGCGGGGATTCGCTGGCCGCGCACGAGCAGACGATCGCGGAGGAGGCCCTCGAAGCCTGCGCCGATCCGGTCGGCCCCTTGCTGGCTCGCCACGTTGTCCACGGCGGTCAGTATTTCGATACGGCCGAGTCCTCCGGCCGTCAGACCGAACTGCGCCACGCGTCGCGCGGCTCGCGACGCCACGCCGCGTCGCGTTGCCGATGCTCGCACCCAGTAACCGAGATTGCCGATGCCGTGGGCCGTGTTCAGGTGATTCAGCCCGACTCCACCGAGCAGCCAAGCGGAAGCGCTCGAATCGACTACCGCAAACCGGAACTCCGTTCCTCGCTGCCAGTGCTCCAGGCTCGCGTCGACCCAGCGTTCGGCATCCGCGAGGCTGTTGTGGGAGTCCAGCCATGACAGCCACGGACCGACGGTCGCGATCGACTCGCGCGCGGCCTCGAACAGCTGCGGCGCGTCGCCGGCTTGCCACGGGCGCGCGACGACCACGCTGTCGGTCAACGTCGCGCGGGCGATTTCGGAAGCAGGCGTGGATGCCATGGTTGCGGAACTCTGGTTCGGGCCTCTATGGTATGGGCCTCTATGGTAGGGGCAATTCGCCTGATGGCGGCGCCCCATGACAACTCGCTCCAGGGACGGACGAATCATGCACCCCACTCGTGCGACTCGCTCCGATCGAGCATCCGTACCAGTTCATCACCTATGAGCTGCAGGGCGATCGTGTTCGCACCTTCGTCGAACAGGGGCGGGCCCCCGCCATGCAGAAGATCGGTCCCGGGGACGACATGCAGGTGAGGCGGGTGCGTGACGATTATGTCTTCACGGCGCCGTTGTTCCTCGACTTCCCGGTGCCGGGCGGCAAGCGCTACCAGGCGTTCGAGAACTACGATTTCATCGCGCCAGCGGCGGGTGCCGCAGACCCTGCGGCACATCGCCTGAGCTGGCTCCGCTATGGCGACCTGCCCGGTGTGGGCAAGACGGTGATGCATCTGGTGGCCTGGCGCATCGACCGCTATGCAGACCTGCCGGCGCCGATTCGTGAGTATCTCGAGACGCAGGCGCGGCAGTGGATGCAGCCGCCGGCGGATTTCGCGGAGATCCGCGCGTTGCAGTCGCCGAAGTAGCCCGACGCCTACGGCCTCGCGTCGCGGTCGATTTGACCGCGGGATTATTCGAAGCGCGTCACGTTTTACGCCCCCGCGGCCGCGCGGCCGACGAGCGGCGCGTTGCAGTTCGCCCGTGAGAATGCACCCCAGCAAGGTGCTGCACGGACTGACTGCTCCATGAAAACTCATTCGCGATTCGCAATTGGCGCCACGGCCATCGGTCTGACCCTGGGTTTCTGGTGGGCCGGTGCACCGCGCTCGGGCGACCTCGCCGGCGAATCGATCGCGCGGGTTGCGCGGACCGCGGCGGTCGCGGCAGTACCTCAGACGCGTGCGCCGCGTCCGATCGATGCGAGCCAGGTCTCGCGCGCCAAGGCTGCGGGTGAACTGCTGGAGCAGATTGATCGCGGCGACGGGATGTCCGACAGCGCGACGCCGGATCCTGCGGCTGCCGCAGACGCGGCAGCCTCGATGCAACCCCTGGTCGGCGACGCCGCCGACGCGGCCGTCGGTGCGCGCATCAGCAAGCGCCTTGCCGTCCTGGCGCGCGGCAGGGACGGACGGATGGTGGAGGTGCTGGTCCGGCATGCCGCCGCGCCGTCGGCTCACGACCGCGACCAGGTCGAGCGGCTCGGCGGCCAGGTGCTGCGGACCTACGAGAATTTTCCGTTGACCTCGATCCGCATTCCGGCGACCCGGCTCGGGGAGCTGGCGCGCGACGTGAACGTGCGCTTCATGGACGTCAATGCACGCGTCTACTCCGCGTCGGCGGCCGCGAGGCAGACCGCCAACGTGCCCGCGTCCGGTGCCGGGACCAGCCTGCCGGTGGCGTCTGCGCTCGGCGTCGCGGTGGTCGATTCCGGCATCGCCGATGCAAGCGACCTGAACGTAGTCACGCGCAACACGCTCAGCGACGCACGAACCGGTTTCAGCGGCGAGTTCTACGACGGTTTCTACGACGGTACGTACCGCGAGAGCGGCGGAACCGACCACTGGGGCAACACGCCCTGGATCGAGCGGGGGGACAACCTGCTGCCCGACAGCGGCGCAATTCGCATCAAGACCGGTGGATGCCCGGTGTCGGGGCCCCTGGAGCAGTGCCTGGAACTCGCCGCCAGCGTCGCGACGAGCCTGTCGATCGAGCGTGCGGTTCCGCCGGTCGGCGCCCGCGAGCTCTATCTGTCGTTCCGCTATTCGCTGACGAACATTTCCTCGACGGCCGAGGTGGTGCTCGAGGCTTCGAGCAACGGTGGCCTGACCTGGAGCGCACCGCTCTGGAAGCTCAGCACGGCCGGTGCCGGATCTCGGGGCTACGACACGGCGATCAACCTGAGCGCCTATCGCTCGCCGGCGACGCGATTCCGCTTCCGCGTCAGTGACACCGACCCGACGGCCCGCTTCAGCGTCGACGACGTCGACGTCTGGTTCCTCACCAGCACCTACTATCGCGACGGGTTCGACTCGGCCGCGTACGGCCTGCAGTCATGGGGCACGGAAACCTGGCCGTCGGACTGGATCGAGACCGGCGACGGCACCCCGTCCGCCAGCGCGGGCACCGTCCGCATCGAGGCGGTCAGCGGCTGTCCGACCGCGGGCAACGCCTGCCTGCGTCTCGATGCCAACGGTGGCATCGGCGATTCGCTCTCGCGCAGCGTGGATCTCTCGGGCACGGCCGGCGCGATGCTCAGCTTCGACTACCGCATGATGTCCGGTGCAGTCGCCGGTGGCTTCGCGGTCGAGGCCTCGGCGGACAATGGTGCGAGCTGGACGGAACTCGGCCGCTTCGACGGCGCCGGCCAGGCTTCGGACGTGCGCTACGACCTGACGCCGTTCCTGAGCGCCAGTGCGCGCATCCGCTTTCGCGTCACCCGCGCGCAGAAGAACAGCCTGCTGCGTCTCGACAACGTCGAGGTCCATGTGGAGCGTGGCAACCCCAGGGATCCGTTCGGTCACGGCACGCACATCGCCGGAACGGTCGGCGGCAATGGCAGCCTGAGCGGCGGCGTCCATCCGGGCGTGGCGCGCGGCGCGCGCCTGCACGACGTGCGGGTGCTCAACGGCCGCGGTCGCGGCACCGTGGCGGATCTGATCGCTGGTCTCGATTGGGTCTACACCCACGGCGCTGCGCAAGGCATCCGGGTTGTCAACATGTCGCTCGGCACTGGCGTGGCCGAGAGCGCGGCCACCGATCCGCTGGTGCTGGCGGTGGAACGGCTGTGGGATGCCGGCTTCGTCGTGGTGGCCTCTGCCGGCAACTACGGAATCTTCGGCAACATGACCATTACCAGTCCAGGCAACTCGCGCAAGATCATCACGGTCGGCTCGCTCAGTGATTCCGGCACCGGCAGCAACTACGCGGACGACTATGTGTCGTTCTTCTCGTCGCGTGGCCCGACCCTGATCGACCACGCTTTGAAGCCCGATCTGATCGCGCCAGGCCACCGCTTCGTGGCGACGGTGCCGTCGAACGGGCGACTGCCGCAGTTCTTCCCCGAGCGCGTTACCGCCTGCGGCACCGGCTGCACCGGCAACTACATGGAGCTTTCAGGCACCAGCATGGCCGCGGCGATGGTGTCGGGGTCGGCGCTGCTGATGCTGTCGCGCGATCCCACGCTGACGCCGGCGACGATCAAGGGGCGACTGATGCGCTCGGCGCGCAAGATGGCCGGCAGCGACCCGACTGCGACCGGCGCCGGCGTGCTCGATGTGGGCGCGGCGCTCGCCGCCACGGGCTACGTTGCTGGGCAGGCACTCTCACCACTGATGGCCCGCTCGGACGCCGGCGCCGCGATCATGGTCGAGGACACGGCGCGTCTCTGGGGCGACAGCGCCTGGGCGGCCGGCTATCTCTGGAGCAATGGCTTCCTCTGGTCGAACAACTTCACCGCCGCCAGCGGCTACCTGTGGAGCGACGGGTACCTCTGGAACAACGGCTATCTCTGGTCCAACGGCTACCTGTGGTCCTACGGATATCTCTGGTCCAACGGCTATCTGTGGAGCGACGGGTTCCTGTGGCCCGACGCAGTCGGCGGGGATGACGACGTCCAGACCACACAGACCTCGGCCATGTGGCCACTCGGAGACTAGACCCGGCAGCGCGGCGGGCGCCTCCCGCCCGCCGCAGCGCCGCGAGTGTGACCGTCGTCACGGTCCGCAGCGCCGAACTCAAGCGTGGCAATACTGCGGCCGATGACCGGTCCAACCAGCGGGCGCCGGGTACGCTGCGACATCGGTGCTTGACGGGCCGTCGGCCCGCTGACCGCGAGCAGCCCAACGACCTATGAACTCGCCACTAGCCCATTGCCCGCCACCGCGCCACAGGCGCGCCGGCTGGACTGCGCTCGCGACGGGCCTACTGGCGGCGCTCGCGCATTGCGGCGCACCTGCGCTCGCCGCCTCCGAGCAGATGCTGTTCACGCGGCTCGGCGCCGACGACGGCCTGTCCCAGGGCAGTGTCACGGCCATCCAACAGGACGCCTCGGGCTTCATCTGGATCGGCACCGAGGACGGACTCAACCGTTTCGATGGCTACGAAGTCCGGCACGTGGTGCGCGACCGCAAGGACCCGCAAAGTCTGCCGAACAACTGGGTCGCGGCGATCGCCCGCGACCCTCGGGGATACCTGTACGTGGCTACCGGCGGCGGCGGCGTCGCCTGGCGCGACCCGGCCACCGGCGCCTTCCACCCGGTGACCACTGCGGACGGTCGTGCGCTGCTCGATCCCCAGGGCAACGTGCGGGCGCTGCGCTTCGATCGCGCCGGCCGCCTGTGGATCGGCGCGCGCGGCAATGGCGTCAGCGTGATCGACGAACGCGCCGGCACCTCGCGCCAATATCGGCGGGACCAGAGCGACGCTGGTTCGCTCAGCGACGATTCGGTACTCGACTTCGCCGAGGATGCCGACGGCGGCAGCTGGGTTGCCAGCGAGGGCGGTCTGGATCGCATCGATCTCGCCGTCGATAAGCTGACCCGCTGGAGCGCGCTGCTGCGTGAGGCGTTGCCGCGCGGCGCGCCGTTGCGCGTCTCCGCGGTCGAAGTCGACGATCGAGGCATGGTGTGGATCGGCACCAGCGCGGGTCTCGCGCGGCTTGATCCGGCGTCGCGTGCGATCACGCTGCTGCGACACCGGTCGGTCGACCCAAAGAGCCTTCCCGACGATCGCGTGACCGCGTTACTGCAGGACAGCCAGCGGCGCCTCTGGGTGGGCACGGTGCGGGGCTTGGCACTGCTCGATCGTCGGTCCGAAAGCTTCACTGTCCACCGCCGGGATCCGGGTGATGCGACGAGCCTGCCCGACGATCACGTCACGGATCTCTACGAGGACCGGGCCGGCCTGCTGTGGGTTGGCACCAAGTCGGGCGGCGTCGCGCGCTGGAACCCGCGGTCGTGGTCTTTCGGTCACCGACGCCTCGGCGACGGCGCCGTCAACCACGTCGCCGCGTTAGCCCAGGATCGCTCCGGCACGCTCTGGGTCGGCACCTTCGGTGGCGGCTTGCTGGCGATCGGCCAAGAGGGTGGCGATACCGTGCATTACCGGGCCGACGGGCCCGCGGCAACCCGGATCGGCGACGACAACGTCATGGCCGTGATTGTCGATGCCCGCGACCGCGTTTGGGCCGGCACGATGGCTGCCGGGATCGCTCGCATCGACCCGCGCTCCGGCCGAATCGAGCGATTCGTGCACCGTTCCGACGATCCGAATTCCCTGGGTGCGCCGGGTGTGATGGCGCTCGCCTCCGATGCACGCGGCAATATCTGGGTGGGAACCTTCGGCGGCGGGATCGCGCGCATCGATGCGCAAGACGACTCGGTGCGTCGCTTCGCGGTCGATCGCGACGGCACGAAGGGACTGTCGAGCGATCGCGCGACGGCGATCGCCGAGGACCATGGCGGACTGATCTGGGTCGGCACTGACGGGGGCGGGCTCAACGTGCTGGATCCGGCCACTGGACGATTCCGCCGGT
Source organism: Pseudomonadota bacterium (assembly GCA_043748075.1). Lineage (GTDB taxonomy): Bacteria > Pseudomonadota > Gammaproteobacteria > Steroidobacterales > Steroidobacteraceae > UBA964. The sequence continues at coordinate 12,939 of JAYTNX010000151.1, read as the reverse complement.
TCCGCCACGACCCGCGCGGGGAGAGTTCCCTGGCTGCGGACACGGTCTACGACATCCACGTCGACGAGACGGGCCAGGTGTGGATCGGCACGCGCGGCGGTGGACTGGACCGCGCCCGGGGAGCGCCGTTCTCCGAGAGTGGACTCAAGTTCGAGAATTTCTCCGAAGCCGACGGACTGCCGAATAGTACCGTGTACGGCATCGAGTCCGATGGCAAGGATCGCCTGTGGCTCAGTACCAACCGCGGCCTGTCGCGCTTCGACGTGAAGCAGCGCCGCTTCACGAACTTCCGGCGCGCCCACGGACTGCAGGGCGACGAATTCAACTTCGGCGCCCACCATGCCGCGGCATCGGGTGAGCTGTTCTTTGGCGGCGCGAATGGCTACAACGCGTTCTACAGCGAGCGACTGCAGAGCAACACGGCCGCGCCACCGGTGGTGATCACCGAGATCCAGCAGCTGAACGCGGCGGCCGACGTCGGCGCGCCGCACGACACCGTGCGGACGCTGAAGCTCGGCTATCGCGACGACGTGGTGGCGTTCCGCTTCGCCGGGCTCGACTACACTGCGCCCGGCGCGAACCGCTATGCCTACAAGCTGGAGGGCTTCGACGCGGACTGGGTCGATGCCGGCACGCAGCGCCAGGTGACTTACACGGACCTCGACGGCGGCGACTATGTGCTGCGCATCAAGGCCGCGAACAGCGACGGCGTGTGGAACACCGAGGGCGTATCGGTTGCGCTCGCAGTCGATCCGCCACCGTGGCGCAGCTGGTGGGCCAACCTGCTGTACGCCCTGGCAATCGCGCTGCTGCTCGGCGTCGTCTGGGCCCTGCAGCAGCGCCGCATACTGCGCGAGGCGGCCTACAAGCATCGGCTCGAGCTCGAGGTCGAGGAGCGAACCGCGGAGATCAACCTGCGCAACGGGCAACTGGAAGATGCGAACCGGCAGCTGCGCGACGCGAGCATCACCGACCCCCTGACCGGCCTCGGCAACCGGCGTGCGCTGTATGAGGTGGTCAACCGGCTGCACGCCGAGGCGTGCGATGCGGTCTCGGGCTCGAGACCGCGGTTCTCGCTGCTGATGGTCGACCTCGACCGCCTCAAGCCCATCAACGACCAGTTCGGCCATGAGGCGGGCGATCGTGTGCTGGTGCAAGTGGCCGAGGTGCTGCGCAGTGTGTCCCGCAGCGTTGATCGCGTCGTGCGCTGGGGCGGCGACGAGTTCCTTCTGCTGTGTCGCGACCTCGACATCACGGCGACCGCCGATCTGGCCGAGCGGGTGCGCTCGTCGGTGTCGAAGCAGATCTTTCGCGTCGGCGAGGGCGCGGCCACGCGCACCAGCTGCTCGGTCGGATTCGCGGTCTTCCCGTTCGTTCCGGCACTCCCGGATCGTGGCGACTGGGAGCAGTCGCTCGCCATGGCGGATGCCGCGCTGTACCAGGCCAAGCGCCTGCGCAATGCCTGGGTCGGATGGCGCGGCACCGCCCGTATCGCGCAGGTCGAGTCGCTGCAGGATGCGGTCGAAAGCGATGCGGCGGCGCTCGAAGAGGGTGGCTACATCGAGGTGTACCGGCCTCCGCCGCGTCACGACGAAACCGTGGATCGCCTGCGTGTCCTCGGCGGAGCGCCGGATCGATGAGCGACGATTCGCTGATTGCGGCGATGCCGGATTTCGTCGCCTTCATGCGCCGTGACGCTGTCGTGCAGCGCCACCTCGGCGGCCGCCAGCTCGGCACCCTGCTGCGCGGCGAACCGCTCGCCGGCAGGCCACCCGAGGAGATCTGGGACGAGCCGGTCGCGCAGCGTCTCAAGCAGGCCGTGCGGCGTGCGCTCGCCAACCGCGGCAGCGAGAATTTCGCGTTCGCGCAGGGCGGACGCAAGTACGAGGCCGAGGTCCGCGCGCAGGGTCGCGAGCGCGTCGTGTGTGTGATTCGCGAGGTGTCGCGCAGCGATTCCTCGGCGGAGCAGGACGGCGTGCGCAGCGGCGCGATCGAACGCCGCGAGTTCTACGATCGCCTGCGAAGCTCGGTAGCGGAGGCGTCGCTGCGCGAGCGACGGCTGGCGCTGTGCATGATCCACGTCGACGGACTCACCGATATCGGCGGCATCATTGACTACACCGTCAGCCAGGACATCGTGGCCGGGCTGCTGCAGCGGCTCGGTGCGGGGGCGAACGGCGCGCTCGCGCCCGACTGGCATACGAGTCGCATCGGTGATGGGGTATTCGGGCTGATCGCCCGGGAGTTCGCCGATCGCATGGCGCTGCGCGATGCCGTGGCCGACCTGCACCGGCGCCTGAGCGAGCCGGTGCGTGTCGGCGATGCGGACTTCTCGGTGCGGCCCAGCATCGGCATCGCGGTGCTGGGCGACGACGGCAGCGAGCCGGCGGCGTTGCTCGACCACGCGCAGACCGCGATGCTCGAGGCGCGGCGCGCAGAGTCGGGCGGCGTGCATTTCTACTCGGATTCGCTGAAGCTGCGTTCGCTCGCGCGGCTCGACTTCCAGCGCGAGCTGCGCGAGGCCATCGCCACCGAGGCGTTCGCGCTGCGCTACGCCGCGCGCTGCGACCTCGAGCTGGAGCGGCGCACAGCCATCAATGCCTACCTGCGCTGGCCGCACGAACTGCGCCGCGACATCACGCCCGCGGAGTTCCTGCCGGTGGCCGAAAGCACCGGTCTGGCGCTCGACTTGTCGCGCTGGGCACTGCGCAGGCTGCGCCGCGACGCACCGGCGCTGCGCGCGCTGGGCGACGCAAACCTGCGCATCTCCTTCGGTCCGCTGCGCCAGCACTTCGCGTCCGATACCTTGCTCGCGGACCTCTCGGACTGGCTGCACAGCGGCGAGATCGCGGCGCGGCAGCTGGAACTGCGGCTCTCCGAGCGGGTGCTGGCCGGTCTCGGGTCGGCCGGGCGCGTACTGCGCCCGTTCCACGATCTGGGCATTCGACTGGTCGTTGACGAGTTCGGCCGCGGTCACAGCTCGCTGCCGCGGCTGGCGCGCATGCCGCTGTGGGGGCTGCAGGTCGATCGTGGGCTCGTCACCGGTGCCCGCAAGGATCCGGTCGCCGCCCGGGCGGCACGTGCCGCGTTGGCGCTGGCGCAATCCCTGGGCCTGGTGTCGATCGCCAGCGGCATCGACGCCGCCGCCGACCTGCAGCGCTGGCGCGAGCTGGGCTGCGTCGAGGGTCTCGGCGACCGCTTCGGCGCCTCGCTGCCGGCGGGCAAGGCCAGCCCGCTTCAGGAATCCGCCCGACGCCTGCGCCGCTGATCGGCCGCGCGCCGATTTGACACCTCGATTACGCGAGGTCGATCACACTCCAGCGGCGATTCTGCGACGGCCATCACGAGGCCGGGGCTTGCGCCGATCGGGTCCAATGCACCCATCGACGGACCGCCACGCCCACTCGCGCGGCAGCCGTGACGCAACGCAGGGACTCACGATCATGATCAATCGAAAGGTTTCCGGACTCGCCCTTGGCCTCGCCGCCTGCGCCGTCACGGCGTTGTCCGCGTCGACCTTGCCTGCCGCGGGCGCCAGTGCAGACGTCGCCGCACCGGCTGCGGTCGCCGCGACGCTACGCCACTACGTGGTGCAGGCCGCGAGTGCCGGGGATGCGGCGTCGCGGGTACGCTCCGTCGGTGGCCGGCTCGTCAGCGACCTGGCGCTGATCGGCAGCGTCGGCGCCGAGCTCAGCGCGCCCCAGGCGGCGCGGCTCAGCGCGATGCCGGGGGTCCGGCTGTACGCCGATCGCCAGCTCGAGATCAGTGGTAAGCGGACGACCACGACAACTACGACAACCACGACCACCGAGTACGCGAAGCTGTTGGCGCCGCTGGCGGATGCGGTCAACAGCGGGATGACGACCACGGATGGTGGCGGCACCAGCAGCCTGTTCGGACTGCTGGAGACGCAATACCCGAAGCACGTCGGGGCCTACGACCTGCACGCCACGGGGATCACCGGCGCCGGCATCACGATCGCCATGCTCGACTCGGGTCTGTCGGAGAATCCGCAGGACCGGTTCAATGGACGCGTCCTGGCGCGCGTGGATTTCGTCGGTGCCGCCAACGGTGGAACGCTTACCGCCGACGGCAGCGGTCACGGCACGCACATTACCTCGATCGCGGCGAGCGGCGCGGCGAGCCTGGCAGGTAACAGCTACGGCATCGCGCCGGGCGCCAGCGTGGTCGTCGTGCGCGCCTTCGATGCCGCGGGGCTCGGCAGCTACCTGGACGTGATCGAGGGCCTGAACTGGATCGTCGCAAATCGCAAGAAACACAAGATCCGCGTCGTCAACATGTCGTTCAGTGCGCCGCCGCAGTCCAGCTACTGGGACGATCCGCTGAACCAGGCGGTGATGGCCGCCTGGAAGGCCGGCATCGTGGTGGTGGCCTCGGCGGGCAATTCCGGTCCGGAAGCCATGACCATCGGCGTCCCAGGCAACGTGCCGTACGTGATCACCGCGGGGGCTGTGACCGACAACTACACGCCGGTGGACGGCAGTGACGATCGACTCGCCTCGTTCTCGTCCACCGGTCCCACGCACGAAGGCTTCGTCAAGCCGGAGGTCGTGGCGCCCGGCGGGCACATGGTGGCCTCGATGCCGCGCGATTCGACGCTGGTGAAGAACTTCGGCGGGCAGACGAATGCCTTCGACACGCTCTTCACGATGAGCGGCACGTCGCAGGCCGCTGCTGTCACGACCGGCGTCGTAGCGCTGCTGCTGCAGGCGCAGCCGACGCTCACGCCGGACGGCGTCAAGTGTCGTCTCATGGCCGCCGCGCGCCCGGCCGTCAACGCCGACGGCCGGCTGGCCTACTCCGTCTTCCAGCAGGGCGCAGGCCTGGTCAATGCGCCGAATGCGGTGGCTAGCGCTGCGACGGGCTGCGCCAATCGTGGCCTGGATGTCAGTGCGGATCTCGCGGGGACGAAGCACTTCGGCGGCCCGGCGAATAGGGATGCCCAGGGCAACTACTACGTGATGGACATGGCCGGGAGCACCTGGGGCAAGCCCGTGTCGGCCGAAGGCTATACGTGGAGCCAGGGCTATACCTGGAGCCAGGGCTATACCTGGAGCCAGGGATACATCTGGTCGCAGGGCTACACCTGGAGCCAGGGCTACACCTGGAGCCAGGGCTACACCTGGTCACAGGGCTACGTCTGGAGCAGCAACCTCGAGTGGGCGGGCGGGTCGCTGGTCGGCAGCGCTTTGACGGATCTGGCGTCGATCAACCGTTGGGTTCCCCAGGAGTAGGCCGGGGGTAGGCCAGGAGGGGCCGCGCGAACTGTGACGGCGGTGCTTGGGCGAACTGCCGCTTCGACCGATATTGAGGCATCGAATAGAACTTAACTGACGATGCCGACCATCCGCGCCTCTCTGTTCTGCCGCATCGCCCTGGCGGCCCTGTTCTGCGGCGCCCCGGCGGCCGTGCAGGCCGCCGTCCCGGCGCCGCCGATGGTGTTCCGCCACCTCGGCACCGAGGAGGGCTTGCTGCAAGGCACGGTCATGGCGACGGCCCAGGACCGGCAGGGCTTCATCTGGCTGGGGACCGAGGACGGGCTGTACCGTTACGACGGCCATATGCTGCGGCGCTTTGGCCGGGATCGTGAAGGTCGCAATGGGCTCGCGGGAAACTTCATCTTTGCCATCAAGCCGGACCGCGACGGAAACCTCTGGCTGGCCGTGCGCAACGGCGGCGTCGTGCGTTTCGACCCGCGCACCGAAGTATTCCACGCTTACCGCCACGACCCCGCCGATCCGCGCAGCCTCTCGAGCGATGCGGTGCGCCAGCTGCTGGTCGCCGCCGACGGCACGATCTGGATCGCCACGACCGGCGGCGGTCTCAATGCGCTCGACCCGCGCAACGGGACTATCACGCGCCATCGGCATGACGCGGCAGTCGCCGATTCGTTGAGCAGCGACGTCGTGACGGCTCTCGCCGAGGACCGCAGCGGTGCGATCTGGGTCGGCACCGACGATGGTCTCAACCGCCTGCAACCACGCAGTGGGCGCGTTTATCGCTACGCGCACGACACCCGCCAGCCGCGCTCGCTGCCCAGCAATCGCATCTCGACGCTGCACGTGGGCCGCAGCGGCAGCCTTTGGATCGGCAGCTTCGACCGGGGCCTGAGTCGCTTCGACGGCGACGAGGATGGTTTCGTGGCGTTTCGCGCCGGCGACGTCGCCTCCGGCGCGTTGTCGAACCCCGATGTCCGCGCGATCTTCGACGATAGTGCCGGGCGGTTATGGATTGGTACTGCGAACGGGTTGAACCTGTTCGAACCCTCGAGCGGTCGCTTCCTGCGGTACGACCGCGATCCGGCGGATGCGGCGTCGCTGCGCGACAGCTACGTCATGTCTCTGTTCCAGGACCGCACGGGCCTGCTGTGGGTCGGCACGCGTTTTGGTGGCGTCAGTCGCTGGAATCCGCGCAGCTGGTTGTTCGGGCATCGTCCCGTGACAATCACGGCCAACGCGCAACCCATGGCCTTCGCGGCCGATGCCGGGGGCCGCGTGTGGATCGGCACGCTGGGTGAGGGACTGCTGCGGTTCGATCCGGCCAGCGGCGAGGTGCTGCCCGCCGACAAGGTGTTCGGCCGTGCGGGCCTGCTGCCCGACCGGCGCGTGATGGCGCTGCTGCGCGATCGCGACGGCGGACTATGGATCGGTACCATGGGTGCGGGGCTCGTGCACCGCTCGGCGGGTGGCGAGATTCGCCGCTACCGGCACCGCGAAGGCGAACCGCGCAGCCTCGGTGCCGACGGGGTCATGGCGCTGCTGGAGGCGCGCGACGGCAGGATCTGGGTGGGCACTTTCGGCGGTGGCATCTCGATCATCGATCCCGCCGACGGCGCGGTCCGACGCATCGCGTACGATCCGCGTTCCGACGCCGCGCTGTCGAGTCCGCGCGCCACCTCGCTGGCGCAGGGACCGGATGGCACGATCTGGGCCGGGACGGATGGCGGCGGGCTCAATGCGCTCAGCGCAGCGGGCCAGGTGCTCGGCGTCTGGCGGCACGATGCACAGGACGCGGGCAGCCTGTCGTCGAACACCGTCTACGCCGTGCACGTCGACAGCAGCGGCCGACTGTGGGTGGGGACGGACAGCGGCGGCCTCGATCGCGTGGTCGGTTCCGCGTCGGCGCCGTCCGGCGTGCGTTTCGTCAATCTGTCCACCGACGACGGCCTGGCCAGCAATGCTGTCTACGGCATCCAGCCCGGCGAAGGCGGCTCACTGTGGTTGAGCGGCAACCAGGGCCTGACCCGCTACGAGCCGCAAACCGGCGCGATGGCGCGCTATCACCGCGAACAGGGGCTGCAGGGCGAGGAGTTCAGTTTCGGTGCGCACCACCGACTCGACGACGGGCGACTGCTGTTCGGCGGAGTGGGCGGGTTCAACCTGTTCCATCCCGAAGCGCCGCGCATCCGGAACCTGACGCCGCCGTCGATCGTGCTCACGTCGCTGCAGGTCCTGGGGCGGGACGCGATGCCCGTCGCCGCGTTGAATGGCCTGCGCGAGCTGCGCCTCGGGTATCGCGACGAGGTGCTGACCCTGGAGTTCGCGGCGCTCGACTTCACGGCGCCGCAGCGCAATCGCTACTCGTACCGGCTGCGTGGCCTCAGCGATGCCTGGAGCCCGAGCGATGCGCGGCGGTTCGTGAACTTCACCAGCCTCGATGCCGGCGACTACGTGCTGGAGGTCAGGGCGTCCGGCCCCGACGGGACGTGGAACGAGGCAACATTCCAGTTGCCGATCCTGATGACGCCCGCGCCGTGGCGTTCGACCGGCGCGATGGTGCTGTATGCATTGCTGGTCGCGCTTGTGCTCTGGTCGTGGCACGGCGTGCAGCGTCGCCGGCTGCGCTTGGCCTCGGAACACGGCGCGCGCCTGGAGTCCGAGGTCGCGGAGCGCACTGCGGAACTACGGCAGCGCAATGTCGAGCTCGGCCAGCTGGCGCGCGCCAAGAGCGACTTCCTGGCCCGTATGAGTCACGAGATCCGCACGCCGATGAACGGCATCGTAGGTATGGTGCAGCTGCTACGTCGCAGCCGGCTCGACGCCCGCCAGGAGCGGCTGACGGCGAGCCTCGATTCCTCGGCGGGATCGCTGATGCAGGTGCTCAACGACATACTCGACCTGAGCAAGGTCGAGTCCGGGAAGCTGACGCTGGAGGAGGCACCCTTCGATCTCGATGCGCTGATGGTCTCGGCGATGGACGTGTTCGCCGAGCCGGCGCAGGCCAAGGGCGTCGAGGTCGTGCTGGCGGTGCCGCGCGAGCGTGAGGCACTGCTGCTGGGCGACGCGCCGCGTCTGCGCCAGGTGCTGATGAACCTGATCGGCAATGCCATCAAGTTCACGTCGCAAGGCGAGATCTGCGTGGGCGCGGATCTCGACGAGCGGCGTCCGGGGCACTCGACGCTGTCGATCTTCGTCCGCGACACCGGCATCGGCATTGCGGCCGAGGCGCTGCCACGCGTCTTCGATCCGTTCTCCCAGGCCGACGAATCGACCACGCGGCGTTTCGGCGGCACGGGCCTCGGCCTGTCGATCTGTCGCGAACTGGTCGAGCTGATGGGTGGCACGCTGCGCGCCGAAAGCGAGCCTGGCGTCGGCTCGACGTTCTGGGTGACGCTCGAACTGGTTCGGCTTCCGCAACCGGTTTCGCGGGCGGCGCTCGAGGGTCAGCGCGTGCGCCTGATCACCCGGCGCCGCAGCTTTGCGGATGCCGTGCAGCGGCTTTGCGAGCGGTGGGCGGTGACCTGTCATTGGGATCCGGCAGCCACCTGGCGCTCACCCGAATCGGGTTCGGTGCCAGAGCGGACCGCGACTATCGTCGATCTCGACAGCGCGCTGCTGAACGATGCCGAACTCGTCGACCTGGCGACCTTCGAACGCCGATCCGCGTCGTGGCTGCTGGTGGCCCGGCCGGAGACGTTAGCCGCTTTGCTGGATGTGCCCTGCGCGGACGGCGTTCACGTCGTCCAGAAGCCGCTGCATCCCAAGGCGCTCTACGACCTGCTATCGGTTGAAGAGCGAAGCTCGCCGGCGAGCGATGGCCGCGGGGTCGCCGGCGCGCCGGCTGCCGCGCCGGCGTTGCGCCCCCGAGTGCTGGTGGCCGAGGACTACCCGATCAACCAGACGGTCATCGAGGGCATGCTCGACCTGCTCGGCTACGACCATGTGGTCGTGGCGAACGGACGGGACGCGGTCGCGCGCGTGGCGGCCGAGCCGTTCGACGCGATCCTGATGGACGTCAACTTGCCGGAAGTCGACGGCCCCGGCGCGACCGTGCAGATCCGGCGTCACGAAGCTGCGACCCGTCGAACGCCGATCATCGCCCTGACCGCGCACGCGAGCGAAGGCAATCGGCGGGCCTGCCTGGCCGCAGGAATGGACGACTTCCTGACCAAGCCGATGACGATCGAGGCACTCGGCGAAATGCTGGCGCGATGGGTACCCGCAATGCGCGACGTCGCACCGGCGGCAGCCGCGCCGCCTCGCCCGGAGGCCGTATCGACGGACGGCGGCGCGATCAGCGGCGAGGCCCTGGCGCGCATCTGCGCTCTGGAGCGGCCCGGCCAGTCGGGACTGCTCGCGCGGATCGCGACCTCGTTCGTCGCCAAGTCCACCGCGCAGATGGCGGTGATCCACAGCGCGCTCGGGCGCGACGACTTCGCGATCATCGCGGCCGAGTGCCACATGCTGCGCGGCTCGTCGGCGCATCTCGGCGCAGAGCGGCTGTCGCGCCTGGTGACGGACCTCGAAGCGGCCTGCCTCGCCGGCGACGCATTGGCCGTCCGCAGGCTCGGTGCGCGGCTGTTCGCGACTCACGCAGACGCCGTCGACGGCTTGCGGGTCGCGGTGGCGAGGCGCACTGCATGAGTGGCGCAATCCCGAATCTACCGCGCGTGCTCGTCGCGGACGACGACGAGATCAACCTGATGCTGCTGCGCGAGGCCATCGAGGGCGCGGGGTGCGAGGTGACCACCGTGGGCGACGGCTCGGCGGCGTTGCAGGAGGCGGTCAGCAGGCCGTACGACGCCGTGCTGCTCGACGTTTCGATGCCGCAGCTCGACGGCTACTCCGTGTGCCGCGCCCTGCGCGCGGCACCTGCGACCAGCCGACTGCCCATCATCATGATCACCAGCCGCGACGATTCGCCGTCGATCGATCGCGCCTACGACGCCGGTGCGACCGACTTCATCTCAAAGCCGGTGAACTGGGCCCTCATTCCGCATCGACTGCGCTACGTCATGCGCAGTGCGCAGAGCGAGGCCCGCGTGCGGGAACTCGCCTACTACGATCCGGTGACCGGGCTGCCCAACCGCGCCTCGGCCTTGCGCTTCGTGGCTGAGGCGCTGGTCGCTGGCGACAATCGCGCGCCGGCGCGCGGCATGGCGGTCATCAGCCTGGCGCTGCGGGGCATCAGCCGAATCGGCGAGAACTTCGGCGCCGGGGTCAGCGACGGGATCCTGCGGGTCGTCGGTCAGGGACTGGCCCGACTGCTGCGCTCGAGTCTGCGCGACCGCGCGCTCGCCGAGTGCGCCCGCGTCGGCGATGCCGAGTTCATCGTCAGCCTGTGCGGCAGCGATCCCCACGTGCTGGCGGGGGAAGTGGCCGATACCATGACCAGCTGGCTGCGCGAGCCCGTGGCCTTCGAGGAACACGAATTCTTCCTCGAACCCACGCTCGGCTTCGCGGTGTTTCCGGAGCACGGCGCCGATGCCGAGACGCTGATGATGCGCGCCGCGGCGGCGCGCGACGATGGCGGCGCCCGCCGGCAGGGTGTCTATCCGGTCTACTCGGAAGAGCTGGGCGCGCGCTCGCGCGAACGGCTCGCACTCGACGTCGAGTTGCGACGCGCGGTGCGCAACGAGGAGCTGGAACTGCACTTCCAGCCCAAGATCTGTCTCGCCACCGGCCAGCTCGCCGGCGTGGAGGCACTGCTGCGCTGGTTCCACCCCGTGCGTGGCGAAATCTCCCCGGCCGCGTTCATTCCGCTGGCCGAGGAGTCCGGCCTGATCCTCGAGATCGACACCTGGGTCATTCGCGCCGCATGCCGACAGCTGCGCAACTGGCGGGACGCCGGGCTGGCCACCGGCATTGCGGTCAACGTCTCGGGCAAGCACTTCATCCTTGGCGACCCCGTTGCGGCCATTGCGCGCGAGATCGCCGCCACCGGCATATCGCCCGCCGACCTCACCGTCGAGGTGACCGAGTCGGTGCTGGTGCGGGACATTGCCCGCGCCCGCGGTCAGTTGCAGAGCCTGCGCACCCTGGGCTGCAAGGTCGCGATCGACGACTTCGGGACCGGCTACTCGTCGCTGGCCTACCTCGGGCGACTGCCGGCCGACGAGGTCAAGATCGATCGGGCGTTCGTCCAGCACGTCCATCACAGCGAGAGCGACGCGTTGATCGTTCGCGCGATCATCGGGCTCCTGCGCAGCCTCGGCCAGCGCGTCACCGCCGAAGGCGTGGAAACCCGGGAACAGCTCGACTGGCTGCGGGCCCACGGTTGTACGGAAGTGCAGGGCTATCTCACGGGCCGCGCCGTGCGCGCCCACGAGATCGTGCGGCGATTCGCTGGAGCCCCGCCGGCGCAGGGCGAACTCGCAGTACGGGCCTGAGGCTTCGACGCCGCCTAAGCCGCGACGACCTCGATCAACTCGCCGACCGCGCCGCGCAGGTAGAACCCCGCGCGGGTTGCGACCCCCGGCAACGGCAGCGCGCCTTCGCCGATGGCCACGATTCCCGCGGCCTTGCACATCGCGCGGCACTTCGCGAGGTCGTTGACGCGCATCGTCAGCATCGCGAGGCCGGTGCGATCGAGCGCGGTCGGATACAGCGTGCCGCTCGCAGCCTTGTACTCCCAGACCTCGATGCTGACGCCGGAGCCGATGTTGCCCCACAGGTAGTAGGCATCGTCGGGCGCGCCGATCAGCTGGTTGCAGTTCTTCTGGAACGAATCCATCTGCGAGGTGCGCTTCAGGCCCAACGCCCGCTCGTAGAACGCATCGGGCGCGCGCTGATCGAGCGAACTGATCGCGGCATTGTTGAATCCGGAGTGCACGCCCGGATGCGGCCAGGCCGGGCGATCGCCGCGGATGTTGGCGGTGATGAACATCTGCTCGCCGCCGGGCCCGAACGGCGAATAGCTCATCACGTCGATGTCGCGACCCCAGGTGATGTTGCGATACCAGTAGTAACGCGGCGGCGTGATCATCGGCGTGTTGGCGCTGGCGAGACGGTGGTAGGACTCGGCCGGATCGCGCGCGCCGCCTTCCATGACCATCAGGCCCGGGTCGCGGGGGCTCGAACCGGGACGTGGGCGGTTGGGCCGGGCATCGCGCGGCGCCTCGAGCACGCGCACGGCGGCGCTCTTGCCGGGGCCGGTCAGCACCGCGTGGCGTCGGCCGGATCTGCCCACGCCGGGCGCACTGGAAATGTCGCCGGGCAGGGTGCCGTCCTCGGCCAGCGTCATGCCGATCACGTCGCGATAGAAGTGGATGCTGGCGTCGACGTCGGGCGAGACTGTCGTGAACACCGTGATCTTCGCTTCCAGCGGATTGGCATTGGCGATCGGCGTGAAGCCGAACCCCGAAACCTCCCGCGGCTGGTCCGCGGGCGCTACCGGCGACGCGCGCGACGCCGCTTCCGCCGACGGGGAACTCGCCGTCGCGGCCGTCATGGCCCCCAGCGAGGCACTGATGGCATCTCTTCGGTTCAGCATCGTCGATCTCCAGGCGGGCAGAGGGGGCCTCGTGGCGGGGTGTCCTGTCGAGTTCCGCAGGCGCCGCTTCAGGGCTTCAGGTACTGATCGAGCCAACCCAGCACGGTTTCGTGCCACAGCAGGCTGTTCGCGGGCTTGAGCACCCAGTGATTCTCGTCGGGGAAGATCAGCAGCCGGCTCGGCACGTTTTGGCGTTGCAGCGCGGTG
>JAYTNX010000150.1:0-2811 GCA_043748075.1 Pseudomonadota bacterium | reverse complement strand
GCGCAGTAGCCGACCTCCTTCATCATCTCCATGTCGAACATGGTGCGCTGCTCGAGGCGTTGCGCTTCCAGCAGCTTGTCGTTCGAGCGCAGTTCGGCGAGCCGCAGTCGCAACTCCTCGCGGATGTGGTCGATCGCGCCGATCAGGCGCTCCTTCGGCGTCACGAAGTGCGTGCCGGGATACACCGTGTAGCGCGGCAGTCTGCGGATGATCTCGCCGGTCAGCGGATCGAACAGCGCCAGCGATTCGATGGTCTCGTCGAACAACTCGAGCCGCAGCGCTTCGCGCTCCGACTCGGCGGGAAAGATGTCGATCACGTCGCCGCGCACCCGATAGGTGCCCTGCGTGAGGTCGACCTCGTTGCGCGTGTACTGCATGTCGGCGAGACGGCGCAGCAGCCGACGCTGGTCCATGTGCTCGCCGCGCACCAGGTGCATCACCATCGCGAGATAGGCCTGCGGGTCGCCGAGGCCATAGATCGACGAGACGGTGGCTACGATAATGGAGTCGGGACGCTCGAGCAGCGCCTTGGTGGCCGAGAGCCGCATCTGCTCGATGTGCTCGTTGATCGAGGCATCCTTCTCGATGAAGGTGTCGCTCGAGGGCACGTAGGCCTCGGGCTGGTAGTAGTCGTAGTACGAAACGAAATATTCGACCGCGTTGTCCGGAAAGAACTCACGGAACTCGCCGTAGAGCTGCGCGGCCAGCGTCTTGTTGTGCGCCAGCACGAGCGTCGGCCGCTGCACCGCCTCGATCACGTTCGCGATCGTGTAAGTCTTGCCCGACCCGGTGACGCCGAGCAGCGTCTGGTGCGCGAGGCCCTGCCGCAGGCCGTCGAGCAGCGTCGCGATCGCGACCGGCTGATCGCCCGCGGGCTCGTAGTCCGCCTTCAGTCGGAACCGGGGGCTGTCTTTCGCGGCGGCGTCGGTCATGGCGGTGGATGCCCGGGTGCGGAGCGCCCGCCGGCAACTTGCCCGGGCGCTCGTCGAACAGGAGGATCGATTAATATACCCGCCCTTCCCGCCCCAGTCGTGCCTGCAGGTTCCACCGTGAGCGCATCCGTTTCCGGCCGCATCGGCCGGGTCAAGCCGTCTCCCACCCTGGCGGCGACCGCGCGTGCCGCCGCGTTGCGCGCCGCCGGCAAGGATGTCGTCAGCCTGACCGCGGGTGAGCCCGATTTCGACACGCCCGCGCACATCGCCGAGGCGGGCATCGCGGCGATCCGTGCGGGCCACACCCGCTATACGGATGTCGGCGGCACGCCCGAACTGAAGGACGCGATCATCGCCAAGTTCGAGCAGGACAACGGGCTGCGCTACGCGCGCAACCAGATCCTCGTCTCGACGGGCGCCAAGCAGACGATCTACAACCTCTGCATGGCCGTGCTCGACCCGGGCGACGAGGTCGTGATCCCGGCGCCGTACTGGGTGTCCTACCCCGACATGGTCGAACTCGCCGACGGCCGGCCGGTGATCGTGTCCGCCAGCCCCGAGCAGGGCTATCGCATCAATGCCGCGCAGCTCGAGGCCGCGATCACGCCGCGCACGCGGATGCTGATCCTGAACTCGCCCTCGAACCCCACCGGCGCCGCCTATTCGCGCACCGACCTGGTCGCACTCGGCGAGGTGCTGCGGCGACATCCGCGCGTACTGGTCTGCACCGACGACATGTACGAGAAGATCTGGTGGGCGGACGAGCCGTTCTTCTCGCTCGCCCAGGCCGTGCCGGCGCTGTACGACCGCACGATTACCGTGAACGGCTGCTCCAAGGCCTATGCCATGACCGGCTGGCGCATCGGCTACTGCGGCGGCCCGCGCGAGATCATCACCGCGATGGCCACCGTGCAGGGCCAGTCCACCTCGAACCCCTGCAGCATCTCGCAGCAGGCCGCCATCGCCGCGCTGCGCGGCGACCAGGACTGCGTCGCGACGATGACCGCGGCCTACCGCGAGCGCCACGACTTCGTGATCGCGGGCCTCAACGCGCTGCCGGGGATCACGGCACTGCCGGGTGCCGGCACGTTCTACGCATTCGCCAACGTGAGCGGCGCGATGCGGGCGCTGGGCCTCGCCAACGACGAGGCGTTCACCGATTTCCTGCTCACCCAAGCCGGCGTCGCGGTGGTCGCGGGCTCCGGATTCGGGGCGCCGGGCCACGTCCGGATCTCGTTCGCGACCCGCCGCGAGCAGCTCGACAAGGCCTTGCGGCAGATCGACCGCGCGCTTCGAGGGCCCCTATTTCCTTGAACGGATTGAGGTTTCAACGTCGGCAGCCGCTCTTCGAAAACGGCATTCGCGGCTTGACGCCACCGGCCCCAGTCCTGAAAATGCGCGGCTTCGTCTAGGCCGCACCGTTCCCCGGTAGCTCAGCGGTAGAGCGTCGGACTGTTAATCCGTTGGTCGTTCGTTCGAATCGAACCCGGGGAGCCACCTTGCCTCCGCCCGCCCGCACGGCCTCCCGGCGGCAAGCGTTGCCGGCGCGCAACGGTCGCCGCAGGCAGACCTCCAGAACGTCCTAGTTGCGGTCGCCTCGACGGCGTCGGGGCGATGCTGGCAGGATGGACCTCCCGCTGCAGGCCTCCGCCATTCGCCGCCAGCCCAACCGATGGCACTGAACACACTGGATCCACGCCAATCGATGGGCCTCGAGCGCGCCGCGGCTGTGCTCGGTGCGGCGCGGCCGGAGCTGTACCGGGCACTCAGCTTTCTCGTTGGGCTGCCGTTGTTTTTCGGCTTCCTGATCGGCTGGTTCCGAGGGGGGTCGGCGAAACATCTGCCGCTGCCGCTGGCGCTGGCGTTCTGGATCTCGGGA
>JAYTNX010000149.1:0-2641 GCA_043748075.1 Pseudomonadota bacterium | reverse complement strand
GCGGGTGTAGACCGTGTTGCCGACGATCGAGGTATGCAGGCCGAGCAGGCGGCAGAAGCGCGAGGTGCCCGCGACCACCTGCGCGATGCCCTCCCGCTGGGTCGGAAACCAACGCGCGAACGCGCCGGCCTCGGGCAGGTCTGCGAACTCGAAACAGGGGGCGCGGCCGACCTGCTCCTCGCTGCACAGTGCGGCGGCGCCGCCGCAGCGATTCATCACGTTGAACGCGTGCTGGAACGACGCCACCAGCGTGCCCTCAGTGGTAGCGATCGGCACGAAGAAATCGCCCTGCGCATGCCCGCCGCGGATGTGCACCGGGCCGGCGAGGCCGACCGGCACCTGTGCGAAACCGATGAAGCCCTCGATGTTCCCGGCGAGCGTTTCGGGCTCCGGAGAGGGGCGGTTGCCGGCGAGGTGCTCGATGGCGAAGCCGTCGTCGCGCAGCCGCTGCTGGCGCGTTTCCATCGCGGCACGCGAGACGTCGGTGGTGGCGGGCAGGCGGCGCGCGCGCGGCGCGGCACTGTCCGGAGTCGGGGAATCTTCAGGGCGCCCGGATGAACTCATCCGGACATTGTGGGCAAGCCGCTCGCGACCGGCAACCGAGCTCGCCGCTCGGGCGGACGTTCAGGCGGCCCTCGCGTCCTCGCCGCAGAGACACCATTCGAGCCGGCTGCCAGGCCCCGCCGAAACCGTCGCGTCGAGCATCGCGCGCAACGCGCGCCGGGCGAGGAACACCTGGTGTCGGGCGACCGTGACCGCCCAATCGTCGGCGGTGGTGACGGCGTCGTCGACCTCGCGCAGCGCCGCATGCAGCGCCGCTGCCGCCGCGGGAAAGGCCGCGGGATAGGCCGCGACGGCGGGCGTGACGGGCATCGCGGCGGACGTCGCCGCTCCTGCGGAGGCGAGTACCTGGGCGATCCATTCGGGCCACCCGCGCGGTGTCTTGAAGTGCCGCGAGCGCGTCGGAGCGGGGGCGGCAGTCTCGCGGATGAGGGTGACGTCGATCATGCGGAACCTCCTGCGGCGGGCGAGTTGCGGTCGATGCTAGCCTACTGCAGCAATCGTGCCGACCCAGGCCGCGATTCCGGCCCGTTCCAGGCCGGCTGGCGCGCGCCGCTGCGCGCCAAACGTGCAGTAGCGTCGTGGCGTGCACCAGCGCCGCGCAGGTGACGACGTCCCTAGTATGCCGGCGAACGATGACAGGCCAATGTCGGCGCGGATCGCGCAGCCTGTCGCGGACCCTAGTGGTGCCGGGAAGCGTCGCGGCGCATCTGCGTCAGGCGGGCATAGGCGAGCGTGACGAACATCGCCACCGCACCGGCGAGGAACGGCGCGTTGGGGCCGAAGCCGTCGTAGATCGGGCCCGAGGTGCCGGGGCCGAGCACCCGGCCGAGGGCGCCACCGGCCTGCTGCAAGCCGAGCACCTCGCCCTGCGCCGCGGGCGGGCCGGCCAGGGAGGTCAGGGCCGACAGCGCCGGGTTCAGGAACGCAAAGCCGATCGAGATCGTCATCATGCCGCCGACCGCGAGGCTGAAGCTGTTCGCGGCGGCGAGCATGCCGAGGCCCGCGCCCTGCAGCAGCAGACCCGCCTGCATCACGCGCTCGTCGCCAAAGCGACGGCTGCCCCAACCGGCGCCGGCGAGCTGCAGGATCGTCGAGACGATGCCCATGGCTCCGAACACGAAGCCGATGGTGCGCGGCCCCGCGTCGAACAGCGTGCTGGCGAACAGCGCGAAGTTCGACTCCATCATCGCCGCTGCAGCGGAGGCGAGCAGGGTGACGACCATCAAGCGCGCGACCGTGGGATCGCGCAGCAGGGCTGCGCCGCCGCCGTGAGCCGCCGCCGCCGCGCCGACGCGCGTCGCAACGGACCCGACGACCGGCGTCGCGGCGCTCTCGACGCGCGCGATGCCGGGCAGGTCGGCTGCGGCGGCAGTCGAGGCGTGGCGCGTCGACAGGGTCTCGGGCAGCAGCCACCGCGTCGCGATCCAGGCCAGGCCCGACAGCGCCGCCGACGCATAGCAGATGCGCGCGAAATCGGCGGCCTCGGCGGTGGCGCCGGCCATCAGTCCGCCGAGCGCCGGTCCGAGGATGAAGCCTAGCGACAGGCCTGCGCCGACCCGCGCCATCGCGCCGGCGCGGTCGCGCGGCGCCGAGACGTCGGAGGCGACCGCGAAGGAGACGCCGGCACCCGAGGCGGCGAAGCCGCCGAACAGGCGTACGACGATCAGGCTCCAGGGCGTCGTGCACAACGCCGTCAACGCACCGAACAACGCGGTCAATGCCAGGCTGTAGAGCAGCACGCGACGACGCCCATAGCGATCGGACATCTGGCCGATGACCGTACCTGCCAACAGCTGGCCAAGCGACGACGCGGCGACCGCCAGGCCGATCTGCGTCGCGTCGGCGCCGATCGCGAGCCCGTACTGCGGCAGGATCGGAAAGAACACGCCGAAGCCCGCCATGCCGGCGAAGTTCGCGAGCGTCACGGCCAGCAACGCGCGACGGCGTCGAGCGGGCGAGAGCCCGCCATGCAGGGGGGTTGGCGTATCCAGGGTCGGCGGCCTTGCGGCGCGGGGCGCCGGCGCTCAGTCCGCCGCCCGGGGCGGCGGTGTCGTCCCGCCGAGCAGCAGCCGGCGAA
>JAYTNX010000148.1:0-2349 GCA_043748075.1 Pseudomonadota bacterium | reverse complement strand
AGTCCTCGAGCCTCGCGGCGCGATCAACCTGGCCCTGCAGATGATGCGAGGCGATCACGTGGTTGTGGCCCGCGGCCGCCAGCGCCCCGCCGCGGAACCCGCGGATCGTCAGCAGCGAGTGTTCGGCATCGATGCGGTAGCGTCGCACGCCGGCGGGCGGCGGCCGGGGCGCGTCGACGCGGGGCCCGGACCCACCGGCTGGCACGGTGGCGGGTGCGCCGCCGCCCGCCAACGGCCGGGCACAGCCGGCCAGCAGCAGCACCACGAGCAGCGCGCTTCCCGCGCGCCGCAAACCCACTTTGACCTCGCCCGTCATCACGACTACTTTACCCGCATGCAGGTCCGCAACACGACTCGGCGCTGGGGAGCGGTCTCGAAGCTGTTGCATTGGGCCATCGTGGCGCTCGTGATCACGCAGTTCGTGCTCGCCAACCTCGCCGGGAACCTGCCACTCGGCATGGCCAAGCTCGGGATGCTGGCGCGCCACAAATCGGTCGGCATCACCGTCCTCGCGCTGGCGCTGCTGCGGCTGCTGTGGCGCAGCACCCAGCCTGCGCCCGCACTGCCGGCCGGGATGCCCACGCCGCAGCGCTGGCTGGCGCAGGGCACGCACCTGCTGCTGTACCTGCTGCTGCTGGCCATGCCGCTGTCGGGCTGGCTGATGTCCTCGGCGAAGAACTATCCGGTCAGCTGGTTCGGCCTGCTGCAGCTGCCCGACCTGGTCGCGCCTGGCGAGGCGACCTTCACCGCGATGCGCAACGCCCACGAAGCGATGGCGGCGCTGTTGGCGCTGACCGCCCTGTTGCATCTGCTGGGCGCGCTGAAACACCACTTCTTCGATCGCGACGACGTGCTGCGCCGGATGCTGCCGTTCGTGCGTGGCGTGGCGCCACTGCTCGCCGCGCTGGGCGTGGCGCTCGTCGGCGGCACCGCCGTGGGCGTCACTTTCGCGGCCGCGACCGCCGCCGCACCCGCGTCCACGCCGCAGGTCGTTCCCACGATCCGCTACGTCCTCGACCCCGCGCGCAGCACGCTCGAGTTCCGCTTCCGCCAGGCCGGTGCCACCGCGACGGGTCGCTTCACGCGCTTCCGCGTCACGCTCGACTGGCCCGCCACCGGCGCGGCGCCGGGCAAGGCGGCGCTCGAGGTCGAGATCGACACGGCGTCGCTCGACACTGCCGATGCCGACCGCGACGGCACGCTGCGCGGCGCCGACCTGTTCGCCGTGCAGCGTTTCCCGCAGGCGCGATTCACGGCGAACGGTTTCGGTGCCCGTGCCGGGGCCGGCGCCGTGGCCAGCGCCGGTACCGGTGAGCCCCTCACGCTGACCGCGCAGGGCACGCTGCTGATCCGGGACCGCTCGCGTGCGCTCGCCGTGCCGTTGACCGTCCGCTTTGCCACCGAGTCGGGCCAGCGCGTCGCCTTCCTGCGCGGCGAAGCGCCGCTGAAACGCCTCGAATTCGGCGTCGGCCAGGGCGAGTGGCAATCCACGCAATGGGTGGACGACGCCGTCACCGTCCACTGGGATCTGCGCCTGCAGGAGCGTCCGCGTCCATGAAGCCCCTGTCGATCGGCGGTATCGAAATCGCCACGGTCGTCGAGTCGCAGCATGTGCCCATGGCCTTCGCCGAGTTCCTGCCGGAGGCGGCGGCGGCGCGCGAGGTGCTGGAGGCGGCGCGCGCCTGGCTCGAGCCGCGTTTTGCAGACGTCGCGCTGGGCGTCGGCTTCCTCGACTTCCACAGCTACCTCGTGCGCACGCCGCGGCACACGATGCTGATCGACACCTGCATCGGCGACGACAAGGAACGCGGCGGCCACAAATTCTTCCACCGGCTCAAGACGCCCTGGCTCGCGAACCTGCATGCGGCCGGCGTCGCGCCCGAGCAGGTGGACTTCGTGATGTGTACCCACATGCACGCCGACCACATCGGCTGGAACACGCGGCTGGTCGACGGTCGCTGGGTGCCGACCTTCCCGAACGCGCGCTATGTGTTCGCGCGCACCGAATACGAGCTTCGCCGGCGAAGCTGGGACAAGGACCCCGCGACCGGTTACGGCGCCTTCGCCGACAGCGTGCTCCCGGTCGTCGAGAGCGGCCAGGCGCTGATCGTCGACGACGGCCACGAGCTCGACGGGCAATTCACGCTCCAGCCCGCGCCAGGCCACACCCCCGGCAACGTCGTGATCCAGTTGCAGTCCCGCGGCGAGCGGGGCGTGTTCTGCGGCGACGTGCTACATCATCCGATCCAAGTCGCGCACCCCGAGTGGTCGGCCGCGTTCTGCGAGGATCGCGTGCAGTCGGCGCAGACCCGCCGGCAATTCGTCGCGGCAACCGCCGACTCCGGCGCG
>JAYTNX010000147.1:0-2820 GCA_043748075.1 Pseudomonadota bacterium | reverse complement strand
CTCGACCTCGCAGCGCTCGGCGCAAAGCTTGCCGCGCGCAAAGCGGAGTTGATGTCCGTGGGGTCGGGGGACGAGGACGCTGACACCCAGGATGAGGTCGCGCCCGCCCGTCTGCGAGCAGCCCTGACGGCGGCACGCCGATCGTCTGCCGTTCCGGCGCGGCGCACGGCAAGCCGGCGCTGAGCGCACGCATGGGCTCCCGGCGCAAGACACCGACGCGCGGCAAACTGGCCGCGGCATCCTCGCATCCCGCGTTGCCTGCGGGTCTGGAGCAGCGCGACCCGCAAGGGGCGGCCCATGCGTCCGCCGGCCAGGGTGCCGCCGAGAAGCGCCCGTTCAACGCTGACAAGCCGGAAGAATATGGTCTGCAGGCAGGCACTCCGGCAATCGAGGGCGAGCACTTCGCGCTGCCCCGCGCCTCAACGGGCGGCAGCCTCTCCGAGCGAAACGGGACCGACAAGACCAACGGCTCCGTCGACCGCGACCAGCCGGCGCCGCCTGCCGGCGGACTCGGGCGCGATCGCGTGTCTTCGGGCGAGCACGCTTTGACGACCAATCAGGGCGTGGCGCTCGCGGACAACCAGTCCTCGCTCAAAGCCGGCCTGCGTGGCCCGACGGTGCTCGCCGACTTCATCCTCCGCGAGAAGATCACCCACTTCGACCACGAGCGCATTCCTGAGCGTGTCGTGCACGCCCGCGGTTCCGCGGCGCACGGCTATTTCGAATGCACGGACAGCCTCACCGACCTGACCCGCGCGACGCCGTTCCAGAAGAAGGGCAAACGTACTCCGGTGTTCTTCATCCAGGATGCAATGAAGTTTCCCGACCTCGTCCACGCCGTGCGCCCGGAGCCCCACAACGGCATACCGCAGGCGGCCTCCGCCCACGATACGTTCTGGGATTTCGTGTCACTGATGCCCGAGTCCACCCACATGCTGTGCTGGGTCATGAGCGACCGGGCGATTCCGCGCTCGTTGCGGATGATGCAGGGATTCGGCGTGCACACCTTCCGCTTCATCAACGCCGAGGGCGAGAGTTCGTTCGTCAAGTTCCACTGGACGCCGACGGCAGGCGTGAAGTCGCTCGTCTGGGACGAGGCCGTGAAAATCTCGGGCGCCGACCCGGACTTCCATCGCCGCGACCTGTGGGAAGCGATCGAAGCCGGCGCCTACCCGGAATGGACGCTCGGGGTGCAGATCTTCACCGAGGCCCAGGCGGAGCAATGGAGCTTCGACGTGCTCGATGCGACCAAGATCGTGCCCGAGGAGCTCGTTCCGGTGCGCCCCGTCGGACGGATGGTGCTGGATCGGAATCCCGACAACTTCTTCGCCGAGACGGAGCAGGTCGCGTTCTGCACCGCGCATGTCGTACCCGGCATCGATTTCAGCAACGACCCGCTGCTGGCCGGTCGTCATCATTCCTATCTCGACACGCAACTGTCCCGGCTAGGCGGCCCGAACTTCCACGAGCTGCCGATCAACGCACCACTGGCGCGCGTGGCCAACAACCAGCGCGACGGCATCCATCGCCAGGCGGTGCATCGCGGCAAGATCGCCTACGAGCCGAACTCACTTGGCGGGGGTTGCCCGTTCCAGGCCGGCGGCGCCGGCTACATGCCGTTCCCCGCCGTCGTCGACGAGCCGACGCTAGGGCGCGGCAAGCCGGAGAAGTTCGCCGAGCACTACGCGCAGGCGCGCCTGTTCGTCTCCAGCCTGACCGGGCCCGAACGCGACCATATGGAGTCTGCGTTCCGCTTTGAATTGAGCAAGCTGACCGTGCCCGCAATCCGCCAGCGAATGATCGCGAACCTGCGCCACGTGGATGACTCGATGGCCGAGCGGCTCGCATCCGATCTCGCGGTCGCGCTTCCCGATCCAGCGCCGCTCGCGCGGGAGAATTTTCCGGAACCCGAGGTCGAGCATTCTGCGACCCTGTCGCAAGACGCTTACCCGGGTGACGGCTCGATCGCCACGCGTCGCATTGCGATACTGTTGAACGACGGCGTAACCGGTGAGGGTCTGGAGCAGCTCGCCGAGCGGTTGGCCGCCGCAGGCGCGGTGCCCTGCTTCATCGCCCCGCGACTGAGCGCGACCGACGCCGCCGGCCAGGCCTTGCCCGTCGACGCAACGTACGAGAACACCGCCAGCGCGCTGTTCGATGCCGTGGTGATGCCGGGTGACGACGCCTCGACTTCGGCGCTGTGCGTGCTGGACGATGTTCGTGATTTCCTGCGGGACCAGTATCGGCACGGCAAGGCCATCGGGATCCTGAATGCC
Organism: Pseudomonadota bacterium; assembly: GCA_043748075.1. Lineage (GTDB taxonomy): Bacteria > Pseudomonadota > Gammaproteobacteria > Steroidobacterales > Steroidobacteraceae > UBA964. Next base: position 544 of record JAYTNX010000147.1, on the reverse strand, counting down.
AGGCTATCCGACCTCGAGGAATTCGGGATTCCATTTGCCAACGCCGACGATGAGACAGGACTCGACGGCGTCGTGGCGTTCTCGCCGGCGAGACTCGACGCGTTCATCGAGGCCGTTGCAGCGCATCGACATCCGTTGCGCGAATCAGGTCCGCCCACAGCTTGAAACGCCGCGAGTCGGCAACGCGATCTTTTGGCGACACTTCTCCTGAGAGAGGGCCGCTCCCAGGGGGTGTTCGATGGCCATCACGCGCAAGCGCAAGCTCCGCGCTGGACTCACCGTCTGGCAGGGTCAGCGCCGACCCCGTATTCGCGCCGGCGAACTGCGTCGGGGTCTCGGCACGCAGGTGCTGGTGGTCGGCGCGGGTATCTCGGGCGCGTTGATTGCAGACGCCTTGACCACGCCGGGTTTGGACGTCCTGATCGTCGATCGTCGCGGATCGCTCGCCGGTTCGACACCGGCTTCCACGGCGCTGCTGCAGTACGAAATCGATACGCCGCTGCACGTGCTGGCCCGGCGCATCGGCCGGGATCGAGCGGAGCGC